>NZ_SSOI01000045.1:0-472500 GCF_029873175.1 Pseudomonas sp. BN505 | reverse complement strand
TTGACTATCAGTCCATACTCACAAGCACCCACACGAATTGCTTGATTCAATTTGTTAAAGAGCGTTTGGTTAAGAGCTTTTCGTCTCAACCGAGGCGCGCATTCTACGCTTTCCTCATTTGCTGTCAAGCGTTTATTTTGAAGTTTTTTACAACCGCTTCCTTTCGAAAGCTAACAACTTCAAACACTTACCGCCTGCCCCGAAGCGTTTGTCGCTGCGAGGTGGCGAATAATACGCGCTTTGAAATTAGAGTCAACACCTTGATCTAAAAAACTTTCCCAAGGTGTTTCGCTGCCTCCTGGCAACTAATGAAAGCGCAGCGGATCTGTAATGAAATACCCCCACGGAGCGTAGCGACCATGAGCGATGGGCAAAGCGAGAAAACCCCGGGCCTGTCTGCAGATGAAGAGCAGGAGGTCAGCCACAACCAGCCGCCGCGGGCGGCAGTGCTGCACGAAATCATTCGCTACCAGGGCGACCAGGAGCTGGAGCGTACGCTCGCCGCGCTGTGGTGGTCGGCACTGGCCGCCGGCTTGTCCATGGGCCTGTCGCTGATGGCCATGGGGCTGTTCTACGCCCGCTTGCCGGACGGCGACAGTGCCCAGGTGGTTGCCAGCATCGGCTACAGCGCAGGCTTTCTTGCCGTTATCCTGGCACGCCAGCAACTGTTTACCGAAAACACCCTCACCGCCGTGCTGCCCGTCATGACCTCCCCTACCCTGGCCAACTTCGGGCGCCTGTTGCGCCTGTGGGGCGTGGTACTGCTCGGCAACCTGGCCGGCACCCTGCTGGTGGCCTGGGTCATGCTGGAGCTGCCGATCTTCGACAGCAAGACGGATGTGGCCTTTTTGGAGATTGGCCGCAAGGTCATGAAGAACGACGTCAGCCAGATGTTCGCCAAGGGCATCGTCTCGGGCTGGATGATCGCCACCATGGTCTGGATGATCCCGTCCATGGAGCACGCCAAGATCTGGATCATCCTGATGATCACCTACCTCATGGCCCTTGGCGACTTCACTCATATAGTAGTGGGCTCGGTCGAGGTCTCTTATCTGGTCTGGGCCGGCGATGAGACCTGGCGCAGCTTCTGGCTGGAATTCGCCTTGCCGACCCTGGCGGGCAATATCATTGGCGGCAGCTTTATCTTCGGCCTGATCAGCCATGCTCAGGTACGCAGTGACAGCGGCAAGCCGCCCTCGCAACTATTGAAAGACGACCAGGACCGGCCCTCGCGCAGCAGGGACGACAAACATTGAAGCTCAGCGTGCCGCCATTGTGCGCTCGTTCGCCTGGCTCCGCTGGCGCATAGGCCGCGGCTGCCACCAGTTTTGCCCGGCATGCGGTGAGCCAAGGCTGACCCGCTCGCCCATCTGCGGCGTACTCAGGCGCACCTGAGCCTGATTGGCCAGCGTCAGTATGCGTTCGAAGGGCTCCTGCCAGCCGTGGATAGACAGGTCGAAAGTGCCATTGTGAATCGGCAGCATCCAGCGCCCGCGCAAATCCAGGTGGGCCTGCAAGCTCTGCTCCGGCTGCATGTGCACATCGGGCCAGGCGACATTGTAGGCGCCGGTTTCGATCATGGTCAGGTCGAACGGCCCGAAACGTTCACCTATCTGTTTGAAACCGTCGAAGTACCCGGTATCGCCACTGAAGAACACCCGCACATCCTCATCGACAATCACCCAGGACGCCCACAACGTCCGATTGCTGTCCAGCAGCCCGCGCCCGGAAAAGTGCTGTGCCGGGGTAGCGACGAAGCGCACGCCTTCCACCACGCTTTCCTGCCACCAGTCCAGCTGCCGCACTTTCGCAGGGGCCACGCCCCAGCGCATCAGTAGGTCGCCCACACCCAGTGGCGCCAGAAACACCCCGGTGTGCGGCGCCAGCTGGCGAATCGCCTGCTCGTCGAGGTGGTCGAAGTGATCGTGCGACAGCACTACCGCAGCCAGCGGTGGCAACTGGTCCAATGCCAGCGGCGGCGCATGGAAGCGCAAGGGGCCCGCCCATTGCACGGGCGAGGCGCGCTCGGCGAACACAGGGTCGGTGATGAAGAAGCGCCCGCGCAATTTCAGCAATACCGTGGAATGCCCCAAGCGCCATAAGCTGTGGTCCGGGGCATCGAGCACCTGCTGGCGGGTCATGGGCTGGAGGCTGATTGGCGTGGCTGGCCGGGTTTGCGGCGGCTTGCGCAGGAACAGGTACTTGAGCCCGATGCGCAGCTTTTTCAGCACGCCATCCTGCGGCCGCACCGCCTGGTTATGGAAACGCCCATCCTGCTGGGGTGCCGGCTCGCCGGCGTGGTTGGCCAAAGGGACCATCAGCAGCACTCCAAGCAACAGGAAAGCCTTCATGTTACCCCACAGTGATCGCATCAACCGTGAATTGGCTTGTAAGGTCATTTTTCGCCGATGAAACTGTGTTCAACAATATTCACGTGAGTTATGCGATAAACGGCACCCCGGCAGAAGAACAATGAGCATGATGGACAACCGAAGCGGCAAAGGGCTTACATTCGTCAAGCGCATCTACCTGCCACGCGTTATCGGCCTGGGCATCGGCCTGTTCAGCGTGATGGCCGGCATGGCTACGCTGACGCCGCCTGCCTGGGTATGGGGGCTGGTGCTGTTCAACGGGCTGTTGTGGCCGCACGTGGCCTACTTCTGGGCTAGCCGCTCCACAACCCCTTATCAGGCAGAACAGCGCAACTTGCTGCTCGATTCGCTGATGGGCGGGTTCTGGGCCGCCGCCATGCACTTCAACCCGTTGCCCAGTGTGACCGTGCTGTCGATGATGACCATGAATAACGTCGCTGCAGGCGGCAAGCGGATGCTCGTGCGCGGGGCGCTGGCCCAGCTGGCCGGCATGCTTGTCGCCGTCCTGGCGCTCGGCCCCGGCCTGCAGCTGAACGCCACGCCCCTGCAGGTTTATGCCTGCCTGCCGATGCTGACGCTGTACCCGCTGGCCCTGGGCTGGGTGTGCTACCAACTGGCGATCAAGCTGGCCGACCACAAGCGCCGGCTGAGCGCCCTGACCCTCACAGACAGCCTGACCGGGCTGCTCAACCATGGCGCCTGGAAAGACCTGCTGCTGCTGAAGTTCCATGCCTGTAAACAGCAACAGGGAGGCGCGGTAATTGCCCTGATCGACATCGACCATTTCAAGACCATCAACGACACCTTCGGCCATGTGGTCGGAGATTGTGTACTGCGTCAGCTCAGTGCCGAGCTGCGGCGCAACCTGCGCGATGGCGACCAGGCCGGGCGCTACGGCGGCGACGAGTTCTGCGTCATCCTGCCGGACACCAGCGAAGCTCAGGCTTGCCTCGCCATGGAGCGCCTGCGCGAACGGGTCGCCAACTACCGTAACCCGCAGTTGCCGCACCTGCGCATCAGCCTCAGCATCGGCCTGTCAGCATTCGAGGCTGGCCTCGAGTCCCCGGAACACTGGCTGGAACAGGCGGACAAGGCGCTTTACACCGCCAAGCACGCAGGCCGTGACCAAGTCAATTTTGCCCGCGGCGAGGCTGCGACGCTCAGGCTGGCCTATCCTGATTGAACCTCCTACCTGATTGCCCGGTGGGGGCTGCTTGAAGGAGCCGCTCGCGCATGGCCAGGACCGCCAACCTTCCACCCGCAAGCCCCACGCCGCGCTTTCAGGTACGCCACCTGATTGCCGGTTTCAGCGCTGTTTTCGGGCTGGCCTGCCTGGTCACCCTCGGAGCGCTGTTCAATATCGCGACCACGCTTGACCAACAGGAGCGCCAGCGTAGCGCCTTTCATGCGACCCAGGCGCTGGAGCAACGGCTGCTGGCCTCACGCCAGTTTCTGTCCAGCTATGCCGTATGGGATGCGGCCTTCGAGCACCTGGCGGGGAATGCCGACTGGAAGTGGGCCTACGAGGAAAAGAACATAGGCGAGTCGCTGTACAGCGCCAGCGGCTACGAAGGTGTGTTCGTGGTGGAAAACGACCGCACCACCTATGCCTTGTTCAAAGGACAACCCAGCCAGGCAGGCGCCAACACCTATATAGATGCGCCGCTGCAGCCGATCATCGACCTGGCCCGTGCGGCGGCCATTCCCCGCGAGCAGATCACCCGTTTCGTGCTGTTCAATGGCTGGCCGGCCGTACTCAGTGCCGCAGCCGTACGCCCGGACCGCGACGTCACCGACAGCGAGGTAAGCCAGGCGCCAGTGATGCTGTTCGTCGACCAGCTTACCGAAGCAAAACTGGCGCAGCTGGGCAAGGGTGCCGGCCTGGCCGGGATGCACGTGGAAAAGGAAGACATGCAGCAGCATGACCACCTGCGTATCGACCTGGGTGACACCGGCTATCACCTGTCCTGGAGCAGCCCGCTGCCTGGTCACCAATTGCTGTGGGCGGTAATGCCAGCCCTGCTGGGCGCGCTGCTGATACTCGGCCTGATCATGCTGTACCTGTTCCGCCTCACCTTGCGCAGCTCGCGGGCAATCGGCCTGACGCTTTCACACTTGCAGCAGAGCAACCAGGCCCTGGAGGCCAGCGAGCAGCGGTTTCGCGCGGTGGCCGAGTCGGCATCCGACTGGATCTGGGAAACCGACCGGCAACAACGCCTGACGTACCTGTCGCAGCGCTTTGCCAATGTCACCGGCTACCCGGTGGACGACTGGCTGGGTCACCCGCTCAACCAGTTGCTGGCCTGCGATACCACGCCGCTCTCACCTTGGCTGGACGCCCTCGCCAACGCAGACCCGCAACAGTTGGCCAACCTGCGCTGTACTTACCGCGACCAGAATGGCCAAAACCGCTACTGCAGGATTTCGGCCCGCGCCATCTGGTATGACGACACACCCATCGGTTTTCGCGGCACCGCCAGCGACATCACCGACGAAGTCGACGCCCACGCACGCATCCAGCACCTGTCGTTGCACGACCCCCTTACCGGGCTGGCCAACCGCAACAAGCTCGCCAGGCACCTGGAGCAGGCTTTGCTGCGCGGCAGTGACTCGCCGCCATTGACCCTGCTGCTGCTGGATCTGGACAACTTCAAACCGATCAACGACTCCCTCGGCCATGGCGCCGGGGATGCGGTGCTGCAGGAAGTGGCGACGCGCCTGCGCGACACTACCCGCGATGGCGACCTGGTCGCACGCCTGGGCGGCGACGAGTTCATTGTGGTCCTCACCGGCATGGACAACCGCAGCGAAGTCGACCGCTTCTGCGCACGCCTGATCAGCCTGCTGCAGCAACCCATCAGCTATGACAGCCAACCGCTGCACGTCGGGGTCAGTATCGGCGTCGCTCAGACCCGCACCCAGGGTTTCGATGCCGGCGAACTGATCCGCTGCGCCGACATCGCCCTGTACCAGGCCAAGGCCGATGGCAAGAATACCTGGCGCTACTTTGCCGCCGAAATGAACCAGCAGATCCAGTACCGCCGCCAGTTGGAAAACGACTTGCGCCGGGCCCTGCGCAACCAGGAATTCGAGCTGCATTACCAGCCACGCTACCGCCTCAGCGACCTGCGCATCGTCGCGGTCGAAGCCTTGCTGCGCTGGCAGCACCCGCAGGAAGGGTTGCTGGGGCCGGATACCTTCATCCCGCTGGCCGAGCAGAGCGACATCATCGTCGCGCTGGGCCGCTGGGTGCTGCGCGAAGCTTGCCGCACTGCCCACGACTGGCCCGCCGACATTCTGGTTTCGGTGAACCTTTCGCCTGCGCAGTTCCTGCGTAGCGATGTGGTCGCCGACGTGCGCGAGATCCTGCTGGACACCAGCTTCCCGGCCCAGCGCCTGGAGCTGGAAATTACCGAAAACGTGATGCTCAACGACATCGAGGGCGCGCTGGGCACCATGCTGTCACTCAAGGAACTGGGCGTACGCCTGAACATGGACGACTTCGGCACCGGCTACTCATCGCTGGGCTACCTGCGTACCTACCCGTTCGACAGCATCAAGATCGACAAGCGCTTCATCAGTGGCCTGAACAGCAACGGCGGCAGCGACCGCGCCGTGGTACAGGCCATCATCAACCTGGGTGAGGCGATGGGGTTGACGGTAACTGCCGAGGGAGTAGAGAGCGAACAGCAACTCAGCGCGCTGGAAAAGGACCACTGCCACGAAGTGCAGGGCTTTTACCTGAGCCGGCCGCTGGACAGTGCCGGGCTGGCAGCGCTGCTGCAGCACCCCTCTCAAAGCACTGCACAGCCCTTGTAGGAGCAGCCTTGTGCTGCTCCTACAAGGGCCGGGTTTATTGCTGCATGCTGCGTTCGGCCACGATCTCTGGCAGATCCCGGCGGCGCAGGTAGGCGCGCAGTGGCTCAGCAATATTCAAGCGGTCATCCACATGCTGCTCCAGCAGCAGCGCCAGCCGCTCACGGCACAGCGCCATGCGCTGCCCTTGCTCCGCACGCCAGACAAACTCGCTGCAGGGGGTAATGCTGTCGTCGGCCACATCCATGCCGAACGAGTCCTCGGAAAAACGCACGATATGAACACCGCGCTTGCCATGAAAACCGACAAAGCCCTTGAGCTGGTCGGCGGCATTGCAGATGTCCTGGGAAGTAATGGCCATGACGTAACCTCGCAATGAAATCGGAAGATACGCACGCCTGGCGGGGATCGGTCGCCTCTACCGGGCAACTCGCAAACTGGAGCCTAACGCAAGTGCCAGGCCGTTCGCCAAGGCTTTTCGTGCTTGCCCCGCACGTCTGCACCTGCGCCCGGCACCCTGTTCAGCGTTCACTTGGCGCTGGGTCGACCTGCGACGCCAGCACTGCCGCCAGCCACTGCATGAACGCCTGAACCCGGCGCGGAACGTGCCGTTGCCGGGCATACAACAGCGACACTGGCATGGCCGGGGCCTGCCAGTCTTCCAGCAGTGAAACCAGCTCGCCCCGTTGCAAGTACTCGGCAACCCCCACCGCCGGTACCTGAATCAGCCCCAGCCCGGCCAGGCAAGCCGCCGAGTACGCCTCGGCGTTGTTGACCGTGACCACACCCGCCATGGGCTGATAGCGCAGCTCATCCCCTTGCAGGTACTCGAACCCGGCGCTGCGTGCACCCAGGTTGCGCACGTAATGCACCAACTGGTGCCCGGCCAGTTCCTGCGGCGTCTGCGGTACCCCGTAGCGGGCCAGGTACGCGGGGCTGGCACAGTTGCGCATGCTCAGTTGCCCGACCGGCCGTGCCACAACATCCAGGTCATGCAGGGCACCTATGCGCATCACGCAGTCGAACCCTTCGCGCAGCAGATCCACCTGGCGGTCAGTACAACTGAGCTCCACCTCCAGCCGCGGAAAGCGCTGCACAAACTGCGGCAACGCCGGGATGATGACCCGCCGGGCCATCATGGTCGGCAGGTCGATTCGCAGGCGCCCGGCCAGCTCGGCATCGTCGGCGCTGAACAGGCTCTCGATCTCGTCCATGCCAGACAGCAGGTCTTTGCTGCGCTCGTACAGCAAGGCGCCATCCTGGGTCGCCTGTACCCGGCGGGTAGTACGGTTGAACAACTGAGTGCCCAACAACTTTTCCAGCGCCCTCACCTGCTCTGACACAGTCGAGCGTGGCAACCTCAGGCTCTCGGCAGCCAAGGTGAAACTGCGGACCTCACAGACCCGCACGAAGGTGCGCAACAACTCAAGCTTGTTCATACGGGCCTCGATTATCCGGTTTTGGCGAACAGTATTTCCATTTTTGCAGGATTTAACAGCGTCGCGCCGACCAATAACCTGCGCTCACCACCCCCTGGAGGTTTCCACCATGACCCGCAAAATTGCCCTGATCACTGGCGCCAGCCGCGGCCTTGGCCGCAATGCTGCCGAACACCTTGCCGCAAGCGGTATCGATGTCATCGGCACCTACCACAGCAAAGCCGACGAAGCACAAGCCGTAGTTGCCCGACTGGAACAGGCCGGGGCCAAGGCGGCCATGCTGCAACTGGACGTTGGCGACAGCAGCAGTTTTGCCAGCTTTGCCGAGCGCCTGGGCACCACCCTGCAGCAGCACTTTGGCCGCGAGCGTTTTGACTTTCTGGTAAACAATGCCGGGATCGGGCTGAACGTGCCGTACGTCGAAACCAGCGAGGCGCAGTTCGACCAGTTGCTGAACATTCAGCTGAAAGGTCCGTTTTTCCTCACCCAGCGCCTGCTGCCGTTGTTGGTCGACAATGGCCGCATCATCAACATCTCCACCGGCCTGGCGCGCTTTGCACTGCCGGGGTATGCCGCCTATGCCGCGATGAAGGGCGCCATGGAGGTGCTGACCCGCTACCAGGCCAAGGAACTGGGCGCGCGTGGCATCCGGGTGAACATCCTGGCGCCAGGGGCGATCGAGACCGATTTTGGTGGCGGCGTGGTGCGGGATAACCAGCAGGTGAATGAGTACATTGCCGGCATTACGGCGCTGGGCCGCGTGGGCTTGCCGGATGATATCGGCGCAGCGATTGCGCTGTTACTGGAAGACGGCAATGGCTGGATTACCGGGCAACGGCTGGAAGTGTCGGGCGGCATGTTCCTTTGAGGCTCACGGCACGCTAGGCGATGCGCCGTACGTGTAGGAGCAGCCTTGCGCTGCGAAGAGGCCGGCATGACCAACACAACTACATTGCCTGTACTGGCCTCTTCGCAGCACAAGTCTGCTCCTACAAGTTAACAAGGCAGCACCATCACTGCTCGCCCCGGTCCTCATGCACCTGCACGCTCGCGGTCATGCCTGCACTCAGGGTCACCCCTTCCGGTACCTGGTCCAGGCGAATCCTTACGGGTATACGTTGGGCCAGCCGCACCCAGTTGAAGGTTGGCTCCACCTCCGGCAGCAACTGGCTGTCCGGGTTGCTGTTGCGGTCGGTGATGCCGCGGCTGATGCTCTCCACATGCCCCTGCATCGGCTCGCCCGCACCCATCAGCCAGACTTTCACCGTGTCCCCCACGCGAATACGCGGCAGCTTGGTTTCCTCGAAGTAGGCCTGGATATAGAAGGTTGAATCATCCACCAGGGCCATTACCGATTGCCCGGTGTTCACATAGTTACCCTCGGCCAGACGCAGGTTGGTGATATGCCCGCTGCGTGGCGCCCGCACTTCACTGCGCGCCAGGTTGATCTTGGCAACCTGCAACTGCGCTTCGGCCTCATGCAGTTCGCCACGCGCAATGGCGGCATTGATCTGGGCATTTTCACGCAGTTCGGCACTGATCGCTTCAGGCCCCAGGGCGGTACGCCGGGCTGCCTCGCGCTCGCGCAAGCGCAGTTGCTGCGCGCGGGTCTCGGTCACCGCACTGGCCTGGTCGAAGGCCGCCTGGAAGCGCTCACGGTCGATGCTCATCAACAGGTCGCCAGCCTTGACCTGCTGGTTATCACGGGCCTTGAGCTCACGTACCCAACCGGACACGTCAGGGGCGATCACCACCACATCGGCGCGCACACGGGCGTCGCGGGTCCAGGGCGTAAGCATGTAGTACTGCCACAGCTGGTAGCCGGCCCACACGGCCAGAGCCACCACACACAGCGTCACCAGGGTACGTACGGCCGCACGCATCGAAACACTCCTTTATAAAGCTCCCAGCAGCCTCACCACCAGGAACAACACACAAACGAACAGCGCTGCATCGAACAACGCTTCATGCCAGATCCAGCGCCCCAACGGCGTCGCCTGCACCACCAGGCGCAACACGCCGGTTATCACCAGCGCCAGCAACACATAAAGCAGAAACGGGCTGAGCAGCACGCCGCCCACTTCCCATTCACGCAACCCCATGGGCTTCCTCCTGCCAACGGCACCACTTGCCCCAGCTTTTCTGCAACTGCAGCACAGCC
Organism: Pseudomonas sp. BN505; assembly: GCF_029873175.1. NCBI lineage: Bacteria > Pseudomonadati > Pseudomonadota > Gammaproteobacteria > Pseudomonadales > Pseudomonadaceae > Pseudomonas > Pseudomonas sp. BN505. The sequence continues at coordinate 462,712 of NZ_SSOI01000045.1, read as the reverse complement.
CCTTCGGCCAGCCGCAGCGGGTCACTCGCAGGCAGCCGACGCAAGGCGGCAATGAATTGTTCACTGGCGGCGTCCAGGCGCTGCCCACGCCCGGCGGCCGGCCCTTTGGCCAATACCGCCTCCACCTGCTGCAAGTACTCGCGCTCGGCCCGCCCCAAGGGTGCCTGGGCAACCGCCAGGCACATGCGCAGGTGCACCAGTTCATCGCCGATATCCAGCCCGTGCAGGCCGTCATCCCAGCGCTTGCGCTCGTTTTCGGGCAGCTCGCCAGCATGCCGCGCCAGTTGCATCAGGCGGTCGGCCATGCGCCCGCCAAACCAGCTGTCGGCGCCGCGCAGGTCGCGCCGGGTCAGGCGCACCAGGTCGCTCTGGGTGGCGGCACGCAGGCGCCGGCCCAGCCAGGCCGGGTGGCGGAATACCAGTAACCGGAAGGCCATGACCGCTGCCGACACCCCCACCAGCATCGCCAGCGCACTGTTGAGCATTGTCGCCACACCAAACTGCATGGCGTTGAGCGGGGACACCAGCACAATGAAGTGCAGGCAATAGGAAGTGGCGGTGGCCCCGGTGCGTGGGTGGGCCATGCCCAACGCGCCGAGGAACAGCGGCACGCCCATGCCCAGGCAAAGCATGGCGAAGCTGCTCCATTGCGGCAGCAGGATCTGCCCCACCAGAAACGCCGCAGGTATCGCCAGGAAGATCCCACGCAGGAAGCTCAGGCCAATCTGCGCGCCGTTCTCGCGGCTGGCGAACAGGCTGCAGACCACGCAAGTCAACACCAGGCCACCCGGCGCCGAAGGCCACGCTGTCGCCAGCCAGAAGCCGCTCATCACCAGAAAAGCCAGTGCGCTGCGTGAGCCGAACAGCAAGGCCAGCGACCAGTCGCGGTGCACGGCCAGGCCTTGGGATACATCCTTGGGCGCCCTGCCCGCCTCCACATCCTCCAGCGCCAGGCTGGCTGCCATGGCGTAATCCAGTAGCAAGGCCATGCGCGCCAGGCAGTAGTGCTCTGTCGAACTGATCTGCTCATCATGGGCGGCATCCCAGATGCGCTGGCGCAGCAGCAACAGGCTGGGCTGGTCGGGTTTGGCCAGAAGCGCGCGCACCTCTTCCAGCCAGTGTGCCAGGTGTGCTGCCTCACGCTCATCGAGTTGCCGCCACTGCCGGCGCACCGAGCGCGAGATGCGCAACAGCACCATCAGCTTCTGGCTGAGACCACGAATGGCGCGAGCTCGCTGGCGCCCGCGGTTGCCTTCGAACCAGGCATGTTCACGCTGGCTGTCGATGGCAACGATACGCCCCAGGCTCTCCAGCAAGCCTTTGCGCGCCTCGTCCTCGCCGCCCAGCATGGCACTGGCAGCCTGCAGGCCGTTCTGCCAGGCCTGCCGCGCCTGCCCGCCCAATTGCTGCTCCACCCGCATTGGCCAGAGCAAGGCACTGGTGGCGGTGGCGCAAAAAATGCCCAGGCAGATCTCGGTACACCGTGCCACGGCCTGGTCGAACACCTGCAACGGGTGGTCGATGGCCGGCAAGGCAATAATCGCCGCGGTGTAGCCAGCCAATACAAAGGCATAGGCCCAGGCGCTGCGCAGTTGGGTCGAGGCAGCAGTGCACAGCGCCAGCCACAGCGCCAGGGCAATGAGGAACAAGCCAGGGGTCTGGGCAAAGAGGCCGATGAACACCACTGACATGACCGTGCCGACCAAGGTACCGGCAAGCCGTGCCAGGCCTTTCTGCACCACCATCCCTGACAGTGGCTGGGCGACGATGAAGGCGGTCATCAGTGCCCAGGACGGCTGCTCCAGGCCCCAGCGCATCGCCAGCCACAACGCCAGGCCGCCACCGAGCAAGGTCTTGATGGCGAACTTGAGGGCGAGGCTGGTGGGGGCGAACAGGGCCTGAAGGGTGATGGGCACTAGGCGGACCTTGCGGGGGATGGTCGTACTGGAAAGATAGACAATGGTGAGGAGGATAATGCGGAAACGATTAATTAGCTAGCTAATCATCTTTATTGGAACATCGGTAAGCCTGTGCTACGAAAGGGCCGGCACAGGCAACACTTAAATTCCAGGCAAAAAAAATGGGCGACCGAAGTCGCCCTAAATGCCTTGCGTGCTCGTGTACCCGAAAGGTCAGCGCGGCTTGCGCTTGTTCGAGTCCTTCCAGATGAAAATGCCCAGACCGGCAAAGAAAGCGACCATCAACCCGACCGTTACCACACCAGCGATAACCACGTTGTCGAAGAACATGCTGGCCTCCCATTCGTCTGCCGTTGTCCGATGGGTAAACGTTAACCAATGTGAGGAGGGAGAAAATTGATCGGGGTCAATGGTGCCCGGGGCCGGGCACGGGAGGCGGGTGCAGGGTTGACCTGCGTCAAGTTTCAGCGCTTCTTCGGTTTGCCCTTGGGCTTCTTTTTCTTGCTGGTGCTCAACGGCAGGGCCTGCTCGAACGCGTTGCGCATTTCGTTCAGGCGCTTTTCCTTGAGGTCGTGGACGCGCTTGGCGCGTTCGGCATCAAAATCGATGAGGTTGTCTTGGCTCATGGGCGGGCTCGACGATCAACTGAGGCTTGCATGATGAAGCCAGGCGCAAGCGCTGACCAGCCCCGCGTCAGACTTCGATATCCACCAGCAGCCCCTGGCGGACGTGCTCGCCCATCAACGGGGCGACCGGCACGGTGTTGTCAGCGTTGACCTCGTCACCTGGCACGGCACTGTAGCGATCCTGGTCGCCCTGCTTGCGACGTTGCTGCTGGCGCCGCTGCTCCTCGCGCAGCAACAGCACCTGCTCCTGCGGGTCGCGCTGGTGCTTGAGGTCAATGCCACTTTCGCTGGACGTAGGCTGCGCCGGCACCACCGGCTTGATGTCGGGGGTCGGCTTGACCGGGTCCAGTTGCGAGGTCACCGGGGCAGCGCTGAGCGGGATGATTGGCGGCAGCATGGACGTTCTCCTATGCCCCCTGTATCGGCAGGCGCGGGTTTACCTTGATGTCATGGACAACAATTACTCGGCTTCGTCGTCAGGATCATCGTCGCTTGGCGGGCTGGCTTCGCTCCAGGGCCGCTTGTAAACCTGCTGCCAGACCGCATCCATGTGGTCGCGCAGCACCTGCGGCGCGGCTTTGAGCGAGGCACTGTCATCCCGGTCACCGCCGATCGGCTCCTCACCCGCCGGGCTGATCAGTGACTGGCCGGTGATGGTGTAGCTGGCCTGCCCTTCGCGCATCTCGATAGCGATATCGTGCGGGTCGATGCCGCCGCCACAGAAGGCATGGCTGGCCACCGTAACCTCGGCCACATCATCCTTGTTCAGGTCGCTGACATCACTGACGTCGGTATAGAAGTCCACGTCCAGGTCCAGCCCCGGGCAGGTGGTTTCCTGCTCGATCTGCCAGCGCGCCTTGAATGCATCGCTTTCGGCAGTGCGCCCGTACAAGGTGGCCTTGAGTACCACCTTGTCCACTTCCTGCTCGCTTTCCGGGTCGCTGGCCTGGCCATCGCTGCGGCTCAATACCAACAGGCCTTCACCGTCGCGGTCACGAAAGTGCACGCTCTTGATCGGCGTCTGTACGCCCAGGACCTCAAGCTGCTCCATCGGGATGGCCGGCAAGGTCTCAAAGTTTTTCTGCTCGCAGGCGGCCAGCAGCAACAGGCTGCCCACGGCCATGGAAGCGCTGATCCAGCGGTGCTTGGCAGACATGTTGATCCGGGGCCCTCGTCAGCTGCACGGTGCAAGACGATGAAACGGCTAGACTGACTAACTTCCTGTTGTCGATCGGCACCTTTCGGTGCGTTCGCACTTTGGTCTGACCGGCCGATCCGTTAACATAATCGGCTTTTTCATCGCGGGAGTTCAGGCAGTATGGCGCAGCAGTATCAACCGGGGCAACGCTGGATCAGCGACAGCGAAGCAGAGCTCGGCCTGGGTACCATCCTGGCGCAGGATGGCCGCCTGTTGACCGTGCTCTATCCGGCCACTGGCGACACCCGCCAGTATTCCCTGCGCAACGCGCCGCTGACCCGCGTGCGCTTCTCGCCAGGTGACCAGATCACCCACTTCGAGGGCTGGAAGCTGACCGTGCGCGAAGTCGATGACATCGACGGGCTGATGGTCTACCACGGCCTGGACGGGCAGAACCAGCCGCGTACCCTGCCAGAAACCCAGCTGTCGAACTTCATCCAGTTCCGCCTGGCAAGTGACCGGCTGTTTGCAGGGCAGATCGACCCCCTGTCGTGGTTCAGCCTGCGCTACAACACCCTGCAGCACACCAGCAAGCAGATGCAGTCGGCGCTGTGGGGCCTGGGTGGCTGCCGCGCGCAACCGATCGCCCACCAGTTGCACATCGCTCGCGAAGTCGCCGACCGCAGCGCCCCGCGGGTACTGCTGGCCGACGAAGTGGGCCTGGGTAAAACCATCGAGGCCGGCCTGGTGATCCATCGCCAGCTGCTCTCGGGCCGCGCCAGCCGCGTGCTGATCCTGGTACCGGAAAACCTCCAGCACCAGTGGCTGGTGGAAATGCGCCGCCGCTTCAACCTGCAAGTGGCCCTGTTCGATGCCGAGCGCTTTATCGAAAGCGACGCCAGCAACCCGTTCGAGGATGCCCAGCTGGCGCTGGTTGCACTGGAATGGCTGGTCGACGACGAAAAGGCCCAGGACGCATTGTTTGCCGCTGGCTGGGACATGATGGTCGTCGACGAGGCCCACCACCTGGTCTGGCATGAAGACCAGGTCAGCGCCGAATACGGCCTGGTCGAGCAACTGGCCCAGGTGATCCCGGGCGTGCTGCTGCTCACCGCCACCCCCGAGCAGCTTGGCCAGGACAGCCACTTCGCCCGCCTGCGCCTGCTCGACCCCAACCGCTTCCACGACCTGGCCGCATTCCGCGCCGAGAGCGAGCACTATCGCCCGGTGGCTGAAGCCGTGCAGGAGCTGCTCGATGAAGGCCGCCTGTCGCCCAAGGCCCACGCCACCATCCAGGGTTTCCTGGGTGCCGAAGGCGAAGCCCTGTTGGCTGCAGTCAGCGACGGCGACAGCCAGGCCAGCGCACGCCTGATCCGCGAGCTGCTGGACCGCCACGGCACCGGCCGCGTCCTGTTCCGTAACACCCGTGCGGCGATCCAGGGCTTCCCCGAGCGCCAGTTGCACCCTTACCCGCTGGCCACACCCGAGCAGTACCGCGACCTGCCAGCCGGCGAGCACGCCGAGCTGTACCCGGAAGTCGCCTTCCAGGCCCAGGGTGATGTGGCTGACGACGAGCGCTGGTGGCGTTTCGACCCGCGCGTCGACTGGCTGATCGACACCCTGAAGATGCTCAAGCGCACCAAGGTACTGGTCATCTGCGCGCACGCCGAAACCGCCATGGACCTGGAAGACGCCCTGCGCGTGCGCTCCGGCATCCCGGCCTCGGTGTTCCATGAAGGCATGAACATCCTCGAGCGCGACCGCGCCGCCGCCTACTTCGCCGACGAAGAATTCGGTGCGCAAGTGCTGATCTGCTCCGAGATCGGCAGCGAAGGGCGCAACTTCCAGTTCGCCCATCACCTGGTGATGTTCGACCTGCCAGCACACCCGGACCTGCTCGAACAGCGTATCGGCCGCCTTGACCGGATCGGCCAGAAGCACACCATCCAGTTGCACATTCCGTACCTGCTGGGCAGCCCACAAGAGCGCCTGTTCCAGTGGTACCACGAAGGCCTTAACGCCTTCCTCAACACCTGCCCTACCGGCAACGCCCTTCAGCACCAGTTCGGCCCACGCCTGCTGTCGCTGCTTGAAGGTGGCGAGAGCAAGGCCTGGGATTCCCTGGTGGACGACGCCCGCAGCGAGCGCGAGCGCCTGGAAGCCGAACTGCACACTGGCCGCGACCGCCTGCTGGAGCTCAACTCCGGCGGTGCCGGCGAAGGCCAGGCGCTGGTCGAGGCCATTCTCGAACAGGACGACCAGTTTGCCCTGCCGATCTACATGGAAACCCTGTTCGACGCCTTCGGCATCGACAGCGAAGACCATTCCGAGAACGCCCTGATCCTCAAGCCGAGCGAAAAGATGCTCGATGCCAGCTTCCCGCTGGGCGACGACGAAGGCGTGACCATCACCTACGACCGTGCCCAGGCGCTGTCGCGTGAGGACATGCAGTTCCTCACCTGGGAGCACCCGATGGTGCAGGGCGGCATGGACCTGGTGCTGTCCGGCTCTATGGGCAACACCGCCGTGGCGCTGATCAAGAACAAGGCACTCAAACCGGGCACCGTCCTGCTCGAATTGCTGTTCGTCAGCGAGGTGGTGGCACCACGCAGCCTGCAGCTGGGCCGCTACCTGCCGCCGGCCGCACTGCGCTGCCTGCTCGACGCCAACGGCAACGACCTGGCCTCCCGCGTGGCTTTCGAAACCCTCAACGAGCAGCTCGAGAGCGTACCGCGTGCCAGCGCCAACAAGTTCGTCCAGGCCCAGCGGGACGTGCTCGCCAAGCGCATCAGTGGCGGTGAAGAGAAGATCATGCCGACGCACGTCGAGCGCGTAGCCGAAGCCCAGCGCCGTCTGGCAGCCGAGGCCGACGAAGAGCTCGCCCGCCTGGTGGCCCTGCAAGCGGTCAACCCAAGCGTGCGCGACAGCGAAATCGACGCCCTGCGCAAGCAGCGTGAAGACGGCCTGGCGATGCTGGACAAGGCCGCCTTGCGCCTGGAGGCCATTCGCGTGCTGGTGGCTGGCTGATCTGATACGCCCGCTGGTGGCCTGACCACCATTTGTAGGAGCAGCCTTGTGCTGCGAAGAGGCCGTATGCCCCTCTTTATGCCTGATGGCGATTGGGTTGATAACCAAATCGTAGAAATCAATATGCCATTATTCAGGAAGGCTTAAACACCTCTTCCTATACTGCCTCTGGACAGTCTGCACAGGGTTGTAGCGCAGACGAGTGAAAACTCGATCATGGGGCACTCAATGGAATGGCTGGGGCTGCAACTGTTCACCGACCTTCCGGCAACCGGGCGCATCGTTATCGATTGCCGCCATGAACCGTTCCTGGTGCTGCTCGCCTACATCGTTGCCAGCGCGGCTTGCTTCGCGACCCTCGACATGGCCGAGCGCCACTCCCACAGCGAAGACCCCACTGCCCACCGACAATGGCACATGCTTGGCGCCTGCTGCCTGGCCGGTGGCATCTGGGCCATGCACTTCATCAGCATGCTGGCCTTCCAGGCGCCGGTGGAGGTGCACTACGACGTTTCCCTTACCATTCTTTCGCTGCTCATCGCCTTGGGCGTCGCCTGGGTGACCATGCACAGCCTGGACCGCAGCCAGATGCGCGCGCATCACTTCCTGCTGAGCGCAGTACTGATCGGCCTGGGCATCATCCTCATGCACTTTGTGGGCATGGCTGCGATGCAAACCGGCGCCCAGCAGTACTACCAGACTGGCCTGTTGCTGGTCTCTGCTGCCCTTGCCCTACTCACCAGCCTGGCAGCGTTGTGCCTGGCCCGGTACTTGCGCAATGGCAGCGGCACGCTGCACCAGGCCATGAAGTACGGCGCCAGCCTGCTGATAGCCGGTGGTATCGTCGCCACCCACTTTACCGCCATGTCGGCCATGACCCTGGTGATCCCGGCCGACACCGCACTGCGCCTGCCCTCTGGTGACAACAGCCTGCAACTGGGGCTGGGCATCGGCTTCATCACCCTGCTTATCAGTGGCGCCAGCATCAGCGCCGCACTGGCCGACAAGAAGCTGCAGAGCAAGGAGCACGACCTGCGCCGGGTCAGCATACTGCTCAGCCAACTGGACCAGGCCCGCGCCTCGCTGCAGCAGGCCGCGCACTACGACGCCCTGACCAATCTGGTCAACCGCCGTGGCTTCAACCAGGTGTTCGCCGAGCGCCTGGCCGATCACCAGGCCACGGAAAACCGCCTGGCAGTGATGTTCCTCGACATCGACCACTTCAAGCGCATCAACGACAGCCTTGGCCACGACGCTGGCGACGAACTGCTCAAGGTGATCGCCAACCACATCAAGGCCGCCACCCGCAATCAGGACCTGGTTGCACGCCTGGGCGGCGACGAGTTCTGCGTGGTCACCAGCCTCAACAGCTGCGACGAAGCCCGCCACCTGGCACAACGCATCATGCAACGGATGAAAGAGCCCATCGACCTGGGTGGGCGGCGCATGGTCATGACCACCAGCATTGGCGTCAGCATTTTCCCCGACGACGGCAACAGCGCCGAGGAACTGCTCAAGCATGCCGACCTCGCCCTTTACCAGTCCAAGGATAGCGGGCGCAACAGCCTGCACTTTTTCAACCATAACCTGAAAACCCAGGCCTCCTTTGCACTGCAACTGGAGGAAGAGCTGCGCCTGGCCCTGCTCGACGAGCGTGGCCTGTGCGTGCATTACCAACCTATCTTCGACATGCACAGTGGGCAGGTGGCCAAGCTCGAAGCCCTGGTGCGCTGGCATCACCCCCAGCACGGCCTGCTGGCGCCCGATAGCTTCATCGGCATTGCCGAAGCCAACGGCCTGATCATCGACCTTGACCTGTGGGTGATGCGCCACGCCTGCGCCGACCTGGCGCACCTGCAGCGCCACGGTTATGGCGACATCAAGGTGACGGTCAATTGCTCAGCCGTAACCCTCAGCCACGATGAACTGCCCAACGAAGTGGAGAAGGCGCTGTTCCACGCCGGGCTCGGGCCCCGGAACCTGGAGCTGGAAGTGACCGAAAACGCCCTGATGGGCGATATCCAGCGTACCGTCAACCTGCTCAAGCGCGTGCGTGCCCTTGGCGTGGCGCTGTCGATCGACGACTTCGGTACCGGCTACTCGTCACTGGCCTACCTCAAGCGCCTGCCGCTGGACGTGCTGAAGATTGACCGCACCTTCCTGCAGGATGTGCCGGGCAGCCAGAAGGACCGCGAGATCGTCCAGGCAATCATCGTCATGGCGCATACCCTGCACCTGCAGGTTGTCAGCGAAGGCGTAGAAACCGTCGAACAGCAGGCATTCCTTGAAGCCCATGGCTGCGACTACCTGCAGGGCTACCTGCTGGGCCGCCCGGTACCGCTAGCCGATCTGCGGCCGCTACTGGAGCGGCTGCAGCGCCAAAGCGAGGGAGTCAGCCCTTGTTGCGGTACAGCTCTACAAGGGTCGCCGGATCTTTTTGCAGGTAACCCTGGCTACCGTGCAGGCGCATCAGCTGCGCGGCGAGGCCACTGAGCGGCGTCGCCGAACCCTGCTCACGGGAAAACTTGACTGCGCCATCGAGGTCTTTGAGCAGCGTGCGCACGTGCCACTTGATTGGCTCGAAGCGGCTTTCGGCCATTTGCGGCGCGAGGATCTGCAGCGGCTTGGAATCGGCAAAGCCACCCGCCAGTGCTTCGGCGATCAGCGTCGCGTCTACCCCGGACTGCTCGGCCAGCGCCACCACTTCGGCGATTGCCAGCGCATTGCACGCCACGATCATCTGGTTGCAGGCCTTGGTCACCTGCCCGGCCCCCACAGCCCCCATGTGCGTCACGCGCTGACCAAGCACCTGCAGCACTGGGCGTGCTCGCTCAAGGTCGGCCGCTTCACCGCCAACCATGATCGCCAACGTACCGGCCTCGGCACCGGGTGTGCCACCGGACACCGGGGCATCCAGCCAGGCCATCCCGCACAGTACCGCGAGTTCGGCGGCCATTTCACGGGTGGCGGTGGGTTCCAGGCTGGAGAAATCGATCAGCAACTGGCCACTGCGCCCACCCTGGGCAATGCCGTGCTCGCCGAACACCACCTCGCGGACCACGGCCGTGTCGGCCAGGCACAGCAGTACCATGTCGCTCCCCTGGCACAATTCGGCGGGGCTGCTGGCCAGGCGCGCGCCGGCAGCGACCAGCGCAGCACACTTTTCCGGGCTGCGGTTCCACACGGTCAGCGGGTACCCCGCCGCCAGCAGGCGTCGGCACATGGGCAGGCCCATCAGGCCAATGCCGGCGAATCCAAGCGAAGGTAGTGCAGTGCTCATCAATGACTCCTGGCTATTCGAATTGTTTTCCAGGCTGGCCGGAACGGTGGATACATTACGCATCCCGTAAACTGTTACCGCCACGCCGAATTGTTACTTACCTCTACCCGCCCTGAACGCCTTCAAGCACCAAAACGGGGCTGCTGCGCATTTTTACGCACCAAAAAAGATCATGCTTCAGCCGGGCGCTTCGCCTGAATCACGATAAACGGCGAAACCACCACGGCCCAGATCTCTGGATCGCGGCTTTGCAGGTCCAGTGCCTGCTCGGCCGACACCGGCCCAACAGTGCCATCACTACGCCATTTGGCGAAGATCTCGCTGCGATTCTCGGCCATTGCCTCGGCAACGGTGATCAGGTCGAGGCTGGGGTCGACCCAAATCAGGTCACCCTTGGCCCAGAAACGCTCCAGGGCTTTCCACTCGATGATTGCCGTCTCGCCAAGCAATTTGGCATAGAGGGTGCTTGTTTGATCAGTCATGGGCGGTATCCGCAAAAATCGGCCACTAAAAAAGGTCGGCATTTTTGCAGAAAAACCCGGGTACAAATATGTAATTTGGTCGATTGACCCCGAACTTGTGGGGCGGGGTCGCAGATACAGGCCATTTGATGGCGCCTTTTTGTATCTTTCTGTCGAGCAAGCGACAACCCAGGAAACAGGCACTTTTTGACGGCTTTCCAAGCGCTCAAACAGCGCTCTACACTGTACCGGTACAGTTCCGGGACATGTTCCGGGGGAAGGTGGGCTTGCGCGTTGGCATGGCCACGCTGCAAATCCCGCCCGGTCTGTAGCCCTGGCCGCCAGGACTATAAGAATTACAACAGAATGAGTGGAGCACTATGATCAAGATTTCCAAGCTGTTCGCCGCAATGGTACTGGCCGGGGTAGCCAGCCATTCGTTTGCCGCCGATACCATCAAGATCGGCATCGCCGGTCCGAAGACGGGTCCTGTGACCCAGTACGGCGACATGCAGTTCATCGGCGCAAAGCAAGCCATCAAGGATATCAACGCCGCGGGCGGCGTCGATGGCAAGATGCTCGAAGCCAAGGAATACGACGACGCGTGCGACCCTAAACAGGCCGTGGCAGTCGCCAACAAAGTGGTCAACGACGGCGTCAAGTTCGTCATCGGCCACCTGTGCTCCAGCTCCACCCAGCCCGCGTCCGACATCTACGAAGATGAAGGCGTGATCATGATCACCCCCGCCGCCACCAGCCCGGAAATCACCGCGCGTGGCTATAAAATGATCTTCCGTACCATTGGCCTGGACAGCGCCCAGGGCCCAGCGGCCGGCAACTACATCGCCGACCACGTCAAGCCGAAGGTCGTTGCGGTGCTGCACGACAAGCAGCAGTACGGTGAAGGCATCGCCACCGCGGTCAAGCAGACCCTGGAAAGCAAAGGCACCAAGGTTGCCGTGTTCGAAGGCCTGAACGCGGGTGACAAGGACTTCTCCTCGATCATCCAGAAGCTCAAGCAGAACAATGTCGACTTCGTCTACTACGGCGGCTACCACCCAGAGCTGGGCCTGATCCTGCGCCAGGCACAGGAAAAAGGCCTGAAAGCCAAGTTCATGGGCCCAGAGGGTGTGGGTAACGACTCGATCTCGCAGATCGCCCAGAACGCCTCCGAAGGCCTGCTGGTCACCCTGCCGAAGTCGTTCGACGCCGATCCTAAAAACAAGGCCATCGTCGACGCCATCAAGGCCGACGGCAAAGACCCGAGCGGCCCGTTCGTGTTCCCTGCCTACTCGGCTGTCCAACTGATCGCCGAAGGCATCAAAGCGGCCAAGTCCGAAGACGCCGAGAAGGTGGCAGAAGCCATCCACGCCGGTACCTTCAAGACCCCGACCGGCGACCTGTCGTACGACGCCAAAGGCGACCTGAAAGACTTCAAGTTCGTGGTATACGAATGGCACTTCGGCAAGCCGAAGACCGAAGTCTCCCCTCAGTAACTGCGTGACTAAATAGCTGACCGTAGAAGCCCACTGTGCGAGCAGTGGGCTTTGTTTTACGAGGTTCATGGGCCCGACTCCCGCGATCCGGGGGCGGGCCCACCTGAAAATCTTAAAACCGTCACCCGCGGTTTCCTGGCATACCCCCGCCAGCGAAATGCAAATCAGGTTTTTAGGAGCGCTGTAATGCCTGAGATCTACCATTTCTTCCAACAACTGGTTAATGGATTGACCATCGGCAGCACCTATGCCTTGATCGCCATCGGCTACACGATGGTGTACGGCATCATTGGCATGATCAACTTCGCCCACGGCGAGGTGTACATGATCGGTTCCTACGTGGCCTTCATCGCCCTGGCGGGCCTGGCCATGATGGGCATCCATTCGCTGCCGATCCTGATGACCGTTGCCTTCGTCGCGACGATCTTCGTCACCAGTGCCTATGGTTACAGTATCGAACGGGTTGCCTACCGCCCCTTGCGCAACAGCAACCGTCTGATCCCGCTGATTTCTGCCATCGGCATGTCGATCTTCCTGCAGAACACCGTCTTGCTGTCGCAAGACTCCAAGGACAAGTCCATCCCCAACCTGATCCCCGGAAGCTTCTCGTTCGGGCCAGGCGGTGCGGAGGAAGTTCTGATCAGCTACATGCAGATCCTGGTGTTCGTGGTCACCCTCGTGGCAATGACCCTGCTCACCCTGTTCATCTCCCGTTCCCGCCTGGGCCGCGCCTGCCGCGCCTGCGCCGAAGACATCAAGATGGCCAACCTGCTGGGCATCAACACCAACAACATCATCGCCCTCACCTTCGTCATCGGTGCCGCCCTGGCGGCGGTGGCGGCCGTGCTGCTGAGCATGCAGTACGGGGTGATCAACCCCAACGCCGGTTTCCTGGTGGGCCTCAAAGCCTTTACCGCGGCGGTGCTGGGTGGCATCGGCAGCATTCCGGGCGCCATGCTCGGCGGGCTGGTGCTGGGTGTAGCCGAAGCCTTTGGCGCCGACATCTTCGGCGACCAGTACAAGGACGTGGTGGCATTCGGCTTGTTGGTTCTTGTCCTGCTATTCCGGCCGACCGGCATCCTGGGCCGCCCGGAGGTTGAAAAAGTATGAGCAAAAATCTCAAACAGGCGTTCTTCAGCGCCTTGCTGGTCTGGGCCGTGGCCTTCCCGGTGCTGGGCCTGAAACTGAGCATCGACGGCATCAGCCTGGTCGTGCACAGTCAGGGTTCGTTCACCATCAGCATCATCGCCGTGTGCTCGGTATTGATGTTCCTGCGCGTGCTGTTCGACAAGCAGTGGAGTTCGGTGATGGGCCGCCGTTCGGATCGCAAGCTGATCCCGCCGGCCGTCAGCAACTACCTGACCCTGCCCAAGACCCAGCGCTATGTGATCATTGGTCTGATCGTTGCGGCACTGGTGTGGCCGTTCTTCGGCTCGCGCGGTGCGGTCGACATCGCCACGCTGATCCTGATCTACGTGTTGCTGGGCCTGGGCCTGAACATCGTGGTCGGCCTGGCGGGCCTGCTCGACCTCGGTTACGTCGGCTTCTATGCCGTCGGCGCCTACAGCTACGCCATGCTCTCGCACTACCTGGGCTGGAGCTTCTGGGTGTGCCTGCCGATTGCCGGCCTGATGGCCGCCACCTTCGGCTTCCTGCTTGGCTTCCCGGTGCTGCGCCTGCGCGGTGACTACCTGGCGATCGTGACCCTTGGCTTCGGCGAGATCATCCGCCTGTTCCTGCGCAACCTCACCGACTGGACCGGCGGCCCCAACGGTATCAGCAACATCCCCAAGCCGGAGTTCTTCGGCCTCACCTTCGAACGCCGTGCCGCCGAGGGCATGCAGACCTTCCACGAGTTCTTCGGGCTGGAATACAACTCGATCAACAAGGTCATCTTCCTCTACCTGGTAGCCCTGCTGCTGGCCCTGCTCGCGCTGTTCGTGATCAACCGCCTGCTGCGCATGCCGATCGGCCGCGCCTGGGAAGCCCTGCGTGAAGACGAGATCGCCTGCCGCGCGCTGGGCCTGAACCCGACCGTGATCAAGCTGTCGGCTTTCACCCTGGGCGCCGCGTTCGCCGGTTTTGCCGGCAGCTTCTTCGCCGCCCGCCAAGGGCTGGTCACACCAGAGTCGTTCACCTTCATCGAGTCGGCGATCATCCTCGCCATCGTCGTGCTCGGCGGCATGGGCTCACAACTGGGCGTGATCCTCGCGGCCATCGTGATGATCCTGTTGCCCGAGCTGATGCGTGAGTTCAGCGAATACCGGATGCTGATGTTCGGTGCGCTGATGGTGTTGATGATGATCTGGCGTCCGCAAGGCTTGCTGCCTATGCAACGTCCACACATGGAGCTGCATCGATGAGCCGTGAAATTCTGCAAGTCAGCGGCCTGAGCATGCGCTTCGGCGGCTTGTTGGCGGTCAACGGCGTGGCCCTGACCGTCAAGGAAAAACAGGTGGTGGCGCTCATCGGCCCGAACGGCGCCGGCAAGACCACCGTGTTCAACTGCCTGACCGGTTTCTACAAGCCCAGCGGCGGCACCATCCTGCTCGATGGCCAGCCGATCCAGGGCCTGGCCGGCCATCAGATCGCCCGCAAGGGCGTGGTGCGGACCTTCCAGAACGTGCGCCTGTTCAAGGAAATGACCGCGTTGGAAAACCTGCTGATCGCCCAGCACCGTCACCTGAACACCAACTTCTTCGCCGGCCTGTTCAAGACCCCGAGCTTCCGCCGCAGCGAGAAGGAGGCCATGGAACGCGCGCAGTACTGGCTGGAGAAGGTCAACCTGACCGAATTCGCCAACCGTACCGCCGGCACCCTGGCCTACGGCCAGCAACGCCGCCTGGAAATCGCCCGCTGCATGATGACCCAGCCGCGCATCATCATGCTCGACGAACCGGCCGCGGGCCTGAACCCGAAGGAAACCGAAGACCTCAAGGCACTGATCGCCTACCTGCGTGAGTCGCACAACGTCACCGTGCTGCTGATCGAGCACGACATGAAGCTGGTGATGAGCATCTCCGACCATATAGTGGTGATCAACCAGGGCACCCCCCTGGCCCACGGCACGCCGGAAGAGATCCGCGACAACCCTGATGTGATCAAAGCCTACCTGGGGGAAGCGTAAATGCTGAAGTTCGAAAACGTTTCCACCTTCTACGGCAAGATCCAGGCGCTGCACAGCGTGAACGTGGAGATCAACCAGGGCGAGATCGTCACCCTGATCGGTGCCAACGGCGCCGGCAAGTCGACCTTGCTGATGACCCTGTGCGGCTCGCCGCAGGCGCACAGTGGCAGCATCAAGTACCTAGGTGAAGAACTGGTCGGCCAGCCGTCCTCGCACATCATGCGCAAGAGCATTGCCGTGGTGCCTGAAGGCCGCCGCGTGTTCGCCCGCCTGACCGTCGAGGAAAACCTGGCGATGGGTGGCTTCTTCACCAACAAGGGCGACTATCAGGAGCAGCTGGACAAGGTGTTGCAGCTGTTCCCGCGCCTGAAGGAGCGTTATATCCAGCGTGGCGGCACCATGTCTGGTGGCGAGCAGCAGATGCTCGCCATTGGCCGGGCGCTGATGAGCAAGCCCAAGCTGTTGCTGCTCGACGAGCCCTCGCTGGGCCTGGCGCCGATCATCATCCAGCAGATCTTCGACATCATCGAACAGCTGCGCCGCGACGGCGTGACCGTGTTCCTGGTGGAGCAGAATGCCAACCAGGCGCTCAAGGTCGCTGACCGCGCCTATGTGCTGGAGAACGGCCGGGTGGTGATGCAGGGGACGGGGGAAGCGCTGTTGACCGACCCGAAGGTGCGCGACGCGTACCTGGGGGGTTGATCCGGAAAGGGCCTTCGGGCCCTTTTTCATGCCTGCTGAATGTGTATGACTTGAGATCCCCACACACCCTGCGTAACGTGGCCAGCTCTTTGGAAAAGATCCCCGGAGTTCGCCCCATGCGCCTCACCCCCACCCTGCTGCTCACCGCCCTGCTGCCCCTGTTCGCCGGCTGCCAGCTCATGGCTGACGCGCCAAGCGACCCGAACATCGGCACCACGCGCATGCAGGGCGAACTGCGTGCCGCCGGTGGCCAGCTGCTGTTCAAGCCGTGCAGCGAAAACCGCACGTTCGTGATCAACGACGTCGGCGCCACCGGCATCCTGCAGGAGGCCGCCAACCTCGCCAAAGACGCCAACGACAAACTGTTCGCCGACGTCCGTGGCCGCCTCACCGGCAGCAAGCAGGCCAACAACGACGGCCAGCTGGAAGTGCGCCGCCTGTACCGCCTGGAACCCTCCACGCGCGCCTGCGAAGACCCCAACTTCAAGCAGCTGACCCTGCGCGCCAATGGTCATGAACCCGATTGGGACATCAAGGCCAGCGGCAAGGGCATGGTGCTCACTCGCGTGGGCCAGCAGCCTCTGCCCCTGCCGTTTCTGGAAGAAGAAGTACCCGGCGGCGGCCTTACCCTTACCAGCGAAGCCAACGGCCAGCACGTGGAACTGTGGGTCGCGCCGCAGCGCTGCGTAGACAGCGCCACGGGCGCCATCCACCACCTGCGTGCCGAGCTGCGCATCGACGGCAAGACCCTGCAGGGCTGCGGCTACTACGGCGGCGCGCGCGACAACTGATCGCCGGGTGCTTTTATCCTGCCAGTCGGGGCGGCTAACAGCTTATACTTGGCGGTTTGTGTAAAGCCGCCGGCCGCCCATGGCCGGGATACTGGACCCTGCCATGCTACGAATCACCGAACTCAAGCTGCCCCTGGACCATCCCGACGAAGCGCTGCGTGAAGCCATCGTCCAGCGCCTGGGCATCCGCGACGAGCAACTGCTCAGCTTCAACCTGTTCAAGCGCAGCTACGATGCGCGCAAGAAGAACAGCGAGTTGCTGTTCATCTACACCATCGACCTCGAAGCCAGCAACGAAGCCGAGCTGCTCGACAAGTTCGCCGACGATCACAACATCGGCCCGGCACCGGACGTGACCTACAAGTATGTCGGCCACGCCCCGGCCGACGTGCAGGAACGCCCGATCGTGGTCGGTTTCGGCCCGTGCGGCATCTTCGCCGGCCTGCTGTTGGCGCAGATGGGCTTCAAGCCGATCATCCTCGAACGTGGCAAGGAGGTGCGCCAGCGCACCAAGGACACCTGGGGCCTGTGGCGCAAAAGCGTGCTCAACCCAGAGTCCAATGTACAGTTCGGCGAAGGCGGCGCCGGTACCTTCTCTGACGGCAAGCTGTACAGCCAGATCAAGGACCCGCAGCACCACGGCCGAAAAGTGCTGGAAGAGTTCGTCAAGGCCGGTGCGCCGGACGAGATCCTGTACATCAACAAACCGCACATCGGCACTTTCCGCCTTACCGGCATGGTCGAGCAGATGCGCCAGGACATGATCGCCCTCGGCGCGGAAGTACGCTTCCAGGAAAAGGTCACCGACCTGCTGGTCGAAGACGGCCAACTGACCGGCGTGGTGCTGGAGAGTGGCGAACAGCTGCACTCGCGCCATGTGGTCCTGGCCCTTGGCCACAGCGCCCGCGACACCTTCCGCATGCTGCATGCCAAGGGCGTGTACATGGAAGCCAAGCCGTTCTCGGTCGGCTTCCGTATCGAGCACCCGCAAACGCTGATCGACAAAGCGCGCCTGGGCAAGTACGCCGGCCACCCGAAACTAGGCGCCGCCGACTACAAGCTGGTGTACCACGCCAAGAACGGCCGCTCGGTATACAGCTTCTGCATGTGCCCGGGTGGCACCGTGGTCGCCGCCACCAGCGAACCAGGCCGGGTGGTCACCAACGGCATGAGCCAGTACTCGCGTAACGAGCGCAACGCCAACTCTGGCATCGTCGTCGGCATTGACCCCGAGCGCGACTACCCGGGCGGCCCGCTGGCCGGTATTGAACTGCAAGAGCGTCTGGAAGCCCACGCCTACGTGATGGGCGGCAGCAACTACCAGGCCCCGGCGCAGCTGGTGGGTGACTTCGTTGCAGGCCGGCCATCGACCGCCCTGGGCAGTGTCGAACCGTCCTACAAACCAGGCGTGACCTTGGGTGACCTGGCGCCGAGCCTGCCCGACTTCGCCATCGAAGCCATCCGTGAGGCACTGCCGGCGTTCGACCGCCAGATCAAGGGTTACAACCTGCATGACGCGGTGTTGACCGGGATCGAGACGCGGACCTCGTCGCCACTGCGCATTACCCGGGGTGAGGATTACCAGAGCCTGAACCTGAAAGGGTTGTTCCCGGCGGGTGAAGGCGCCGGCTACGCGGGCGGCATTCTGTCCGCGGGTGTGGACGGGATCCGTATTGCCGAGGCGGTAGCGCGGGATATGCTCGGCCTGTAATTTTGTGTCGCCTGTCAGGGCCCTTTCGCGGGTAAACCCGCTCCCACAGCTACTGCACAGTACTTGAGAACTGCGCAGTAGCTGTAGGAGCGGGCGCGCCCCGCGAAAGAGCCCTTGCAGGAATCAGAAATATCCAACCCGAACATCAGGCATTCCCTCCCCCTTCCACCCCCGTCTGCATCTAGGCTTCACACAGCCTAGCCGGCAACACCATATAACAAAAACGAATATAGTTTTTGTTTTAAAGCATATCGTCACAGGCTAGGGTGTACGCCCGTTCCATTCGTAAACTGCTCATGGAGAGCCTATAGCCCGTGCGTAGCCTGTTTACCCGTTTCTTCCAGCTTGAAGCCGCCAGCGGCCTGCTGCTGATCGCCGCCGCCGTCTTGGCACTGATCATCAACAACTCGCCACTGTCCTACCTGTACAGCGGGCTGCTCGATGTGCCCGTCGCCGTCCAGGTCGGCGCGCTGAATATCGCCAAGCCTTTGTTGCTGTGGATCAATGACGGCCTCATGGCCCTGTTCTTCTTGCTCATCGGCCTTGAGGTCAAGCGCGAGGTGGTCGACGGCCACCTGTCCAAACCTGCCCAGGTGATCCTGCCTGCCACTGCTGCCGTGGGCGGCATGGTGGTGCCTGCACTGATCTACTGGTTCATCAACCGCGACAACCCGGCGGCCGTGGCCGGCTGGGCGATCCCCACTGCCACCGACATCGCGTTCGCCCTTGGCGTGCTGGCCCTGCTGGGCAAACGCGTACCGGTATCGCTGAAGCTGTTCCTGATGACTTTGGCGATCATCGACGACTTGGGCGCGATCATCGTCATCGCCCTGTTCTATTCCGGGACCCTGTCGAGCGTGTCGCTGCTACTGGCTGCGGCCTGCCTGGTGGCGCTGGTAGCGATGAACCGGCTTGGCGTGGTCAAGCTTGGGCCGTACATGATCGTTGGCCTGATCCTGTGGGTCTGCGTACTCAAGAGTGGCGTACATGCCACTCTGGCCGGTGTCGCCCTGGCCTTGTGCATCCCGCTGCGTACCCGCAACGCCGAGACTTCGCCACTGCTGTCCCTTGAGCATGCCCTGCATCCTTGGGTCGCTTATGCCATTTTGCCGATTTTCGCCTTCGCCAATGCCGGCGTCTCGCTGGCAGGCATGAGCGTAGACAGCTTCACCCACCCGGTGCCGATGGGCATCGCGGTTGGCCTGCTGCTGGGCAAGACCGTGGGCGTTTTCGGCTTGACATGGCTGGCGGTCAAGCTGCGCATGGCCGCGCTGCCTGAGGGTGCCGGCTGGGGGCAAATACTGGGGGTGGCGATACTCTGCGGCATCGGTTTCACCATGAGCCTGTTCGTTGGCTCGCTCGCCTTCGCGCCGGGTAGCAGCGATTACGCCGGTATGGACCGCATGGGTATTCTTACCGGCTCGTTCTTCGCCGCAGTGATCGGCTACGCCGTCATCGCCATGGCAAGCCGCAAAACCCGTGTTGGTTGACGTTGCTGATGCATGAAAAAACCCCGACTGGCAGCAGCCATGTCGGGGTTTTGTTTTACTGCGCTACGGTCAGTGCGAAACGCGGCTGGTGCCATCAACAGTCATGATGCGCACGCGGTCGCCAACGCGGAAGATTTCGTTCTCCTGCACAGCCTGCACGTAGGCACGCATGCTGCCATCGTCCTCACGCACGGTGATTTCGACGCCTTGGGTGCGGGTCAGGCCTTCTTCTGCAGCGGAACCGGCCAGGCCACCGGCCACGGCACCGATCACGGCTGCAACAATGCTGCCACGGCCACCGCCTACAGCACTGCCGGCTACGCCACCAACGATGGCGCCAGCGCCACCGCCGATCGGGGTTTTGGTACCTTCGATCTTGACCGGGCGCAGGGATTCGATGGTGCCCATGCGCACGGTTTGCACGCGGCGGGCTTCATCACGGGAGTAGCTGTCACCGGTCAGGCTCGAGGCACAGCCCCCCAGCAACAGCGACATGGTGGTAAAGGTCGCCACCAGCAAAGCGGATTTACGCATGGGTAAAGTCTCCATAAGTCAGGTGCTCATTAGACGCTGCACGTTGACGGCTGTCACGGTACAAACGTAATAAAATTGTTTTCATTCAGCCGGGGTACAGCCTGTGCGGTTGTGCCATAGGCTCATCAATTGAGACCAAGGATAGCCATGGATTACTTCATCGTCGTGGTCACCACCGTTGCCGGGCTGTATTTCCATTGGTGGCTGTATGTACGCATGCGCCGGTGGATGGACCGTGACCTGGCGTTGTCGCTGGCGGGGGCTGACCCTGGAAAGCGCACGTTCATGCTGGAAAAATTGGCGCAGGCGCGGCAGGAGAAGGTGGGGCGCAAGCAACTGGCGGGGTGGTTGGAGCGCGAGGCGGCGGGGTATCCGGGGTAGTCTGGTGGATCACTGGGGCCGCTTTGCGGCCCCAAATTCTCAGGGTGCCAGCCGCTCCCGCAGCCATTGCCCATCCACCAGCCGGTAGTTCAACCGGTCATGCAGGCGGCTCGCCCGCCCCTGCCAGAACTCGATGCGCTCAGGCAACAGGCGATAACCACCCCAGTGCTCCGGGCAGTGCGGCTGGGTGTCGGAGAAGCGCGCTTCGGTGGCCTTGACCAGGCCCTCCAGCTCTTCACGACCGGCAATCACCCGGCTCTGCGGCGAAGCCCAGGCGCCCAGGCGGCTGCCCAGCGGGCGCACCTGGTAGTAGTCGTCCGACTCCTTGGCCGTGACCTTTTCCACCCGCCCTTCGATGCGCACCTGGCGCTCCAGCGCCGGCCAGAAGAAGGTCATGGCCGCAAAAGGGTTGGCCTGCAGTTGCTGGCCCTTGGCGCTCTCGTAGTTGGTGAAGAAGGTAAAGCCCTGCTCATCGAGCCCCTTCAACAACAGTACGCGGCAATGTGGGCGGCCTTTGCCGTCCACAGTCGCCAGGGTCATGGCATTGGCTTCCACCGGTACCTGCTCGGTCTTCACCGCATCGGCAAACCACTGGTGGAACAAAGCGAACGGCTCCCCCGGGGCCTGGGCTTCGGCCAGGCCATCACGGGTGTAGTCGCGGCGCATATCGGCCAGGGATTGGGTCATTGCTGCGTTTCCTTGACGATCAGTTGGTCTTCGCAGGGCTGTTGGCAGCTACTTTCTTGTCAGCGGTAGCTTTCTTGGCGGCAGGCTTGGCGGCTGCCTTGGCCGGCGCAGCTGTTTTCTTGGCCGTGGTCTTGGCAGGGGCCTTGGCCTTGGCAACAGGTTTCTTCGCCGCAGGCTTCTTGGCTGCTGGCTTGCTGTCGACGGCCTTGGCTGCAGGTGCCTTGGCATCCTGCACCGCAACCATCGAGGCAGGTGCAGGTGCCGGAGCGGCCTGCTGGTACTTGGCCAACAGCGCGACCATGGTGTTCTGCGGAGTCAGCAGCATTTCCACGCGGCGGTTCAGGGCACGGCCCTCGGCGCTGTCGTTGGCGGCGCGTGGCATGACCGAACCCATGCCCTTGAGGGTCAGGCGGTCACGCTGCAAGCCGCTGAGGCGGAAGATGGCCGACACCGAGGCGGCGCGCTCCAGGCTGAGTTTCTGGTTGGCAGCGGTAGCACCGCTGGTGTCGGCATGGCCCAGTACCAGCACGGCAGTCTTGGGGTCACCTTCGACGGTCTTGGCCACCCGGGTGATCGGGCCGAGGGTCATTGGCAGCAGCATGTTCGGGCGATCAGGGTTGTACGAGCTGTCCACCGGCAGGGTGACCGCCAGCACATTGTCGCGGCGCTCCAACTCCAGCTTGCTGTCCTTGATGGCTTCGCGCAGCTTGGGCTCGTACTCGTCCAGCCAGGCCTGGGTGGCCTTCTGGTCGATCTTCGGCACGACCGGCCCTTTGGCTTGCTTGTCATCACCGCCGAACGGCCACCACCAGCGGCTGGCGCTTTCGGACTTGGCATCGGCCTTGGCTACTTTTTCGGTGACGGCTGCCTTCACTTCCTGCTCGGCGACCTTGTCGGAACCGAAAGGCCACCAGCTGGAGCCACCTTCCTTGGAGCCGTCCGGAGAATGACTGGCGCAGCCGGTAACGGCGGTCAGGCACAGGGCGAGTGCTAAGGTTTTATGTGAAGACATCAGCGATACACCATGAATTAGAAAGAGATTTTGCCAACGCACATGAGGCGTTGGCATTGAGGATAGTCAAAGGGGCGGGGCAATACCCGCATTACCCGATCAAAGGCAACTGGCAAGAACACGGACCAGTTTCTGGGCTCGTGGATCCATGAGCACGTAGGGACCAAGTGTATTGACCACGAAACCGAAGGCCACGTCGTGCTCCGGGTCGGCAAAACCGACCGAGCCACCAGCACCTGGGTGGCCGAAGGCGCGGGCGCCGAGGCCAAAGGTGGCATTGGCCACATCAGGCTGGTCGAGCATGCAGCCCAGACCAAAGCGGGTCTGGGTGAGCAAGGTGCGGTCCTGGCCGAGGCTGTGCTCGCGGGTCAGTTCATCAAGCAGTTCGGACTCGAGCAGGCTGCCGTCCAGCAAACCGGCATAGAACCCTGCCAGGCTGCGGGCATTGCCATGGCCATTGGCCGCCGGCTGTTGCATACGTCGCCATTCCGGCTTATTGGTGCTGGTCAGGATCGCCGGCGGGTTGGTGAAAGCACGGGTCGATAGCGCCTCGGGTTCGCGCATGGTCACCTGCAGCAAGCGCTGCGCGGCGGCGTCCCCAGGGTTGCCCTTGCCACGGGCGATGTGCGCCACGCGGTAGAACTCTTCGTCTGCCAGGCCAACATGGAAGTCCAACCCCAACGGGCGGGCGGTGCGGGCCACGATCGAGTCGCCAGGGCCACGGCCATCGGCGCGGCTGATCAGCTCGCCGATCAGCCAGCCGTAGGTGATGGCGGCATAACCGTGTTCGCTACCGGGTGTCCACCATGGCGTTTCAGCCGCCAGGGCATTGACCATGGCCTGCCAGTCGTACAGGGCTTCGGCGGGCAGCAGCTCACGGATGGCCGGCAAGCCGGCGCGGTGACTGAGCAGCTGGCGCAAGGTGATCGACTGTTTACCGGCCTGGGCGAACTCGGGCCAGTAATTGGCCACAGGTGCATCGAGGGCCAGCTTGCCCTCGCCCACCAGTTGCAGGGCGGTGACAGCGGTGAAGGTCTTGGTACAGGAGAACAGGTTGGCGATGGTGTCGCTGTGCCAGGCCTGCTGGCCATCCTTGTCGGCACTGCCGGCCCACAGGTCGACGACGGTTTCGCCACCGACCTGGATGCACAGCGCAGCGCCACGCTCCTGGGAATCTTCGAACAGCGCGGCAAAGGCTTCGCGCACGGCTTCGAACTTCAGCTCATAGTGACCCTGGATCTGCACCCGCTGTACTCCGTAGGACCATGTCCAAAAAAGGTGTGCATTGTTTCAGTAGTTGGGTGTTTTGCAAACTGGCTTGGGCCAAATGGTCGCGACGAACGGTAGCTTCGTGCTCAGGGAGCCGGTTTTTCCAGCAGGGTGCGCAATTGGCCCATCGCCTGCAGGTTGCTCTTGCGCACAGCGTCGACAAACCCCGGGTACGGCACATCGGTTATCGCCACCAGCCCGAGGTGGCCGTTTTCGCCGTCAAGCAGGCGGCCGCTGGCCGGCTGGTCGAGGTACTGGAACCAGTGCGCACCAACGATCATCGGCTGCGCCAGGGCCGCCTTGAGGAAGTTGCCGTAAGCCGGGCCGCGGTCTTCTTCCCGCGCCAGCTCCAGCGGCCCCGGCCAGAATGGCCCGCGATCTCGTGAACCGAACTGGAACTCGGACACCAGCACCGGCTTGTCCAGCTCGGCCAGGCGGGCAAAGTCGTAGCCGTCCTGCGGCTTGAGGGTATAGAAGTTGAAGCTGAGCACATCGCAGAACTCGGCACAGGCCTTGACCGCCTCTGGCGTGCTGAGCGCATAGCGGCCACCGAGCAGCAGGTGATTGGGGGCATGCCACTTCAATGAATCGGCAATGGTCTTGAAGTAGGTCTCGGCGAACACCTGCTGGAAGTGCTGGTAGTCGCGCTCGATTTCCGGGTGTTGCGGGTCGGGCAACGGCGCCTCGAAGCCAGGGTCTTCCATGAGTTCCCAGGCGGTCAGTTCGATGCCCCAGGCCTTGGACAGCCCTTGCTGATTGCGGTACTTGTCACGCAACTGCTTGAGGAAGGCGCGCTTGGCCGGTACATCGGTGGTCAGGCGCAAAGTGCCATAAGCCAGGCCATACCGGGCTTTAGGGTCGCTGCCTGGGGCAGCCCAGGCCAGCTCGTTGTCGGCGAAATAGCCAATCAGCCAAGGATCGTCACGGTGATCACGGGCGGCAATGGCCACGGCGCGCTCTGTGGCCATGGCAAAGCGCGGGTCGAACGGGTCGGGCATGCTGCCCCACCAGTCCATGCCGGTGCTGATGCTGGCGTAATCACCCACGATCGACAGCGGCAGGGTGTAGGGCATGCGCTTGGCCAGGCCCAGGGCGGGCTCGCTCCAGTTGCCGACCGTGTTGAAGCCCCAGGCCTGCAAACGGTCCAGCGCATGCGTTTGCCAGCGGGCAGCGTCCAGAACCAGTGGCGGGCAGTTGGCTGGCTGCCCTTCTGCGGCAGGCGGGCAGGGTTTGCCGTAGGTACGCTGCACGTTGGCGGCATAAAAATCGAACCAGCGCCCTTGCTTGAAGTGGCGCCCTTGCGACGAGGCATTGCCATCGTCGTTGTTGCCCTCGCCGTAGAATGCGGCCAGTGCATCGCCCTCGCCCGGCAACGCCTTGAACATGCCTTCACGGCCGGCGACGTAGGTACGCCCGCCATCTGCGGCGACGGCGTTCACCCCCAGGGAATAGAACGGGTTCCCTTCCGGTGTTACCAGGTACCAGCGGCCATTACGCTTTTCGGTGCGAAAGAAGCCCTTGGCCTCGAAGGCCGGCCCTGCCAGAAGCCCGCCATAGCCATCGAGTTGCTGCTTGCCGCGTTCAGCCAGCCAACCCTTGAGCTGCTGCTGTTCACGCGTATCGGCCGCCTTGAGCTGCTCGTCATTGGCAACCTTCTCGGGCCAATTGCCGCGCGTGGACTGGCCATAGGCATCAATCAGATCTTTATAGGCCGCTTTGTAGGCCTGGTCGTCATCCTGAATGCCCACCCGCTCGATCAGAAGGTTCTGCGCCACCTTTGGGCTGGGGATGCTCAGGCTGACCGAGGCCACCTGCTTGAGGTCTACCGCGCCCGTGCTGCTGGTCAGCAGCAAGCGCTGGCCACCATGGTTCCACGGCATGGGTGGGCCGGCGCGCATGCCCTGGCTCAGCGGCGAGCTGGCCGTCAGCGGCACCATCACGGTTTGCGCGGGGCCGGCCGGCAGGTCAACGCGGCTGGTCAAGGTGCGGCCATCGCTGCCTTGCACAGTCACATCCACCGTCAGCGCCCAGTCCATGGCACTTTGCATGCGCAACGTGAGGAACTGCCCGGTGGACCAATCCCACGCCCCGCCTTGCGGGCTCAGCCGCAGGGTGGGCCGCTCGACCGGGTTGAACACCACACGCCGCAACACCTCGCCCTCGGCCGTTTGCTCCGCGTTGTACTGCGGCATGCCGGCATCCGCGGTCACCACATTGACCACCGAGGCCGGGCGCACGAAGCTGAACAGCGTCTGCTGCCCGGCCAGCAAGGGCGAGCTGAACAACAGGGCGAAAACGGCGGGCAGGGTGAGGCGGACCATAAGGCTGGGGCTCTCCTTCAGGCCCCTCACGGGACCAAGACTGAGTAATGGACAACGCGCCGGAGCAAGTGCTCCGGCGGTCAGGAAATCTCCCGCCGGAACGGCGGCAGCGCATTGAGAATAGCCTTGCCGTAGCGCTGGGTGACCAGGCGCCGGTCAAGCAAGGTGATGACACCGCGATCCTGCTCGGTACGCAGCAGGCGCCCGCAGGCCTGGATCAGCTTCAGCGAGGCGTCGGGTACGGCAATTTCCATGAACGGGTTACCGCCGCGGGCTTCGATCCACTCCGCCAGTGCGGCTTCGACCGGGTCATCGGGCACGGCAAATGGAATCTTGGCAATCACCACATGCTCGCAATAGGCGCCAGGCAGGTCGACACCCTCGGCAAAGCTTGCCAGGCCGAACAGCACGCTGTGCTGGCCATCGTCGACCCGCGCCTTGTGCTTGTTGAGGGTTTCCTGCTTGGACAGGTTGCCCTGGATCAGGACCAGCTTGCGCCAGTCACGGTCCAGGCCATCGAACACGTCCTGCATCTGCTTGCGCGAGGAGAACAGCACTAGCGCGCCACGGGCATCTTCGACGATGTTCGGCAGCTCGCGGATGATTGCCGCGGTGTGTGCCGCCGCATCGCGTGGGTCGGCCTTGAGGTCAGGCACCCGCAACAGGCCAGCGTCGCCGTGCACGAACGGGCTGGGCACCACACAGGTCATCGCATCACGCGGTAAACCGGAGCGCATGCGGAAGCGGTCGAACTTGCCCAGCGCGGTCAACGTCGCCGACGTCACCAGTGCACCGTGTGCAACGCTCCACAGGCTGCGGCGAAGCATCTCGGCGGCAAGGATCGGGCTGGCGTTGACTTCGATGTCGAACATCGCGCCGCTCTCGGCCAGCGTCAGCCAGCGAGCCATGGGCGGGCTGTCCTCCGGGTCTTCGGCGGTAAAGGCCGTCCACAGTTCCCAGTTGCCCTGGGCACGGGTGACCAGGCTGCCGAACAGCGGGTACCACTCCTCGGCCTGGTGGCTGGCGATGCCGATGTTGACCTCGCCGTCCATGCCTTCCTTGAGCAGGTCGGCCAGGCGAGTAAACAGGTCGTTGAGGCGGGCGAAGCCCTTCTTCAGCTCGATACCCACTTCACGCATCTGTTCCGGCACGACGCCGCCTTCGAAGCGATAGCGCGGGCGCTCGCGGCCCTCGGTGTCTTCACTGGGGCGGAAGTCGGCAACCTGCTCGCAGAGTGTGAACATGAACTGCTGCTGGGTGCGCACTTCGCGCGCCAGCTCTGGCACCTGCTCGATGTACTTGCCCAGGTCGCCGGGCAGCGGGTGCTGGGCCAGCAGCTTGGTCAGGTTCTTGGCGGTCTGTTCCAGCCAGTCTGCGGTGGAGCGCAGGCGCGAATAATGAGCGAAGTGGCCGATGGCCTTGTCTGGCAGGTGGTGGCCTTCGTCGAACACATACATGGTATCGCGCGGGTCGGGCAACACTGCACCCCCGCCCAGCGCCAGGTCGGCCAGCACCATGTCGTGGTTGGTAACGATCACGTCTACCTTGCCCATGCCTTCACGGGCCTTGTAGAACACGCACTGCTGGAAATTCGGGCAGTGGCGGCCGGTGCACTGGCTATGGTCGGTGGTCAGGCGGGCCCAGTCCTGGTCTTCCAGGGCTTCCGACCAGCTGTCACGGTCACCATCCCAGCGATTGCCGGCAAGCTTCTCGATCATGCTGTTGAACAGCTTCTGGCTGCGCTCGTCGACCTCGATTCGGAAGCCTTCTTCCTCGAACAACTGGGCAGTGGCCGACTGGGCGTGTCCCTCCTGCAGCAGGATGTCGAGCTTGGACAGGCACAGGTAGCGGCCACGGCCCTTGGCCAGGGCGAAGCTGAAGTTGAGCCCGCTGTTGCGCATCAGGTCGGGCAGGTCCTTGAAGACGATCTGCTCCTGCAGGGCCACGGTGGCTGTGGCGATCACCAGGCGCTTGCCAGCGGCCTTGGCGGCCGGGATGGCGGCCAGGCTGTAGGCCACCGTCTTGCCGGTACCGGTGCCCGCCTCCACGGCGACCACGGCAGGCTCGCCGGCACGGCGGCCTTCATCGTCGCAGGCAATGTCGCCAAGCACCTTGGCCACTTCGGCGATCATCAGGCGCTGGCCATAGCGAGGCTTGAGGCTCTTGGCTTCGAGAAAACGCGAGTAGGCGCCCTGGATGGTGGCTTTGAGTTCGTTGCTGATCATGGTCTGCAGGCGCCCGTCGGGCTGGATATATTTTCAGTGTTTCGCATGGGGCGGCTATCATACCCCGCTATTGCCCTTTATGCCGCATGGAGATCCGGATGCTCGCCTTTGCCCTGCCCTACACACTGCATGTTCTGGCTGCCCTGGTATGGGTTGGCGGCATGTTCTTCGCCTGGCTGGTGCTGCGCCCGGCAACGGTTGCAGCCCTTGAAGGGCCTGCGCGGCTGCGGCTGTGGGTGGAAGTTTTCCGACGCTTCTTCGGCTGGGTCTGGCTGGCGGTGGCGATCTTGGCGATAAGTGGTATCGGCATGTTGCACATGCGTTTCAGTGGCTTCGAGACTGCGCCGAAGTACGTGCAGGTAATGATCGGTGGCGGCATCGCCATGTTTGCCTTGTTCATGCGCATCCAGGCGTTGCTGCTGCCGGAGCTGAAGACGGCGGTGCAGGCAGAGGACTGGGCGACGGGTGCGGCGGTGCTGGGGCGGATTCGGCGGATGGTGGGGATCAACCTGCTGCTGGGCCTGGCAGTGGTCGCTGTGGCCAGTTCGCGCCTGATGATCTGACAGCTCTCGGAGGCTGGCAGGGCAATGGCCTTGCTTATTATCTGAAAACTTGCGCGATACCTGTGGGAGCGGCCTTGTGTCGCGATTGGGCTGCGAAACAGCCCCCCCGATTTGCGTATCAGTACTGAAACCCTGGGGCCGCTTCGCGGCCCAATCGCGACACAAGGCCGCTCCCACAAAGGATGCCGCCCACAGTGTTCAGAGGTGCTGCAGAATCAGCTCACCTGCCGCGCCTGCCAGGCCGGGCTGCCCAGGCTGCCCTGGCCGGCCATTGGCGCCAGCATCGGTGCTGTACACCAGGCAACCCTTGCTAGCCCCCCCTTTACCCGCCTTGCCCGCCGCCCCGGGCTTGCCTGGGGCGCCACCATCCAGGCGCACGACAACGCGCTCTTGCGCGAAGCCCTGCGGCACGCTCAGGCGAATGCGCCCTCCCGGCGCGCCATCATGCCCGTCGCCGCCGTTATCGCCATTGGCACCACGACTGGCCTGGCCCCAGGTGCAGCCACCCGCCTGGCCGTTGCCACCATCAAGCCCCACATAACCCGGAGCGCCCGCGCCACCGCGGGCATCGATTGCCACCCGTTCGGCATCCACTTCAGCCAGTTTCAGGTCCAGGCTGCGGCCGGGACGAGCTGCCCGCTGATAACTACCCGCCGCCCCGGGGGCACTGAATTCACTGCCCTCACCCAACTTCGCGCTACGCGCCTCGATCACCAGGGGGCTATCGGAGGGTGCTATGGCGATGCGCGCATCACGCCCCAGTTCCAGCTGGTCGACCGTCAATTGCGCAAGCGAGGCAGGCAGCAGCAGGGTTGCCGCATCCGCGACACGCAGGTGCGTGAAGTGCACGCTGGCCGACTTGTCGGGCAGGCGCAGCATGGAATTGGCGGCAACCTCCAGGCTTTCAGCCTGGGCCAGGGGAGCGGCCAACATGGCCAGCAATATCAGATTACGCATTTCGGGGCGCCTCCTGCGCACGGGGAATCGACATGACATGGAAGATACCTGTCAGCAGGATCTGCAAACGGTCGAACCAGCGGTGGCTGCGCCCACGCAGGCTGCCATTGAAGAACAGCACCTCGAGCAGGTGCAAGCCGAACAGGACGATGCCAGCGGCATTGATCAACAGATTGAAAGGCACAGGTTGTGGCATCAACTGATTGAACAACACCACCCCCCAGAAAGCGACCGTCAGGACCTTGCCCAGGCCCAGGATAAACTTCATACCCCGCCCCTATTGAATGTTGTTATGTCGAGGCGGCCCGTTCGAGCGGGCCGTGCGACCCACATTAACTGCAATGTCAAGTCAGGCGCCAGCACCGCTCAGTTGAGGTGCAGCTCCACCCGTCGGTTGCGCGCGCGGCCCTCCTCGCTTTCGTTATCGGTGACCGGCTGGCTTTCTCCGCGGCCCTGGCTGGTGACCTTGCCCGGCTCCAGGCCCTGACCGATCAGGTACTCGGCAACGCTGCTGGCACGGCGCTCGGAAAGCGCCTGGTTGTAGCTATCGGAACCCACATTGTCGGTGTGCCCGATCACACTCACCCTGGCTATCGTCGGCGAGTCGAGTTTTGCCACCAGGCCTTGCAGGCGTTGCTGCGCCGCCGGGGTCAGGTCGGCGGAATCGAAGGCAAACATCACCGCACCATTGTCATCGAGGATGATCACCTCTGGCGACGGCTCAGGTGCAGTGGCAGGCGCCGCTGACGGGTACTCCTTCAGCGGGCAACCCATGTGGTCGACTGCAGTGTTGGCGGGGGTATCGGGGCAATGATCGCGGCGGTCGAAAATACCGTCGCCATCTTCGTCACCATCCTGGGCGTAACAGATCAGCCCACCGGCGATGGCGCCCAGGGCACCGCCACCTGCGGCCCAGGTAGAACTTTCAATAGCGCCCAGGCCGCCACCGACCAGGCCGCCCAGCAGGCTGCAGATGGGCCAGGTCCTTTGGTTAAGCGGCGCACTACCATCGCTGTGGGTTGCACAACCCGCGAGCAGGCTGGCAGCCACCAACAGCGGCAATGCCGCCTTCGACGTCACACTCATGCTGAATGCTCCTGTGTCATCGGCCACGAGCGACTGACCGGCATGAAGACGCGCCCGCGCCACTGCTCAAGGCACGGGCGCATACCGTCTACCGCTGGATCTTGATTTCGGTACGGCGGTTCATGGCACGCCCGTCGGCCGTGGCATTGTCCGCCACCGGCTGGGTTTCACCGGCACCTACCACCGAAACGAAGCTGCTGCGCGGTACGCCGCTCTCGATCAGGTAATCGGTTACCGAGTGGGCGCGGCGCTCGGACAGTTTCTGGTTGTAGCTGTCGGAGCCAACACTGTCGGTATGGCCGCTGACGCTCAGGCGAGCGGATGGCGCTTCCTGCTTCAGACGCGTGGAAATGGTATTGAGGCGCTTTTTGTCACTGGCGGTCAGGCGCGCGGAATCAAACTCGAAGTGCACATCGCGGATGACGATGACTTCTTCCTTCTGCACCACCACTTCTTCCACCACCGCTACCGGCTCAGGCGGGCAGCCGTTGGCATCGACCTGCACACCACGCGGGGTGCCCGGGCACTTGTCACGGCTATCCGGCACGCCGTCGCCATCCTCGTCGCCATCGCCATGGGCCCAGCAATAGCCCGCCGCCAGGCCGCCGCCCAGCAACGCACCCCAGCCAGCCCAGCTGGAACTTTCAATAGCGCCCAAAGCGGCGCCGCCTACACCCCCGACGGCGGCACATTTCGGCCAGTCGGTTTTTTGCAAACCTGCACAACCAGTCAACACACTGGTGAGCAGTACCAGGGGTAACGCTGTGCGTACTATGCTCATTTCATTGCTTCTCCTAGGGGGAATCGGCATAAGGCCGATCTCTGGGAGTAAAGACCGCGCTTTCCAACCCTGCCAGCAATAAGCCACGACGTGGTCACATGCCTCTTTGCCCACACGCCGCGGCCCGCTAGTCTTGGACGACTTGAACGAGGATTGGCAATGACCGACGGTTTTTCCCAACGCACGCCGCAGCAAGCCCTGGCGGCCCTGCTCGAACGCTTCACCCCGCAACGCCTGCTACTGGTCGGCACGCGCTTCCCGGCGCTGGACGCCTTCGCCCAGGCGCACCCCCAGGTGACGATCGCCACGGCTGCCCCGGGCCCGCTGCCGGCCGAACTGGCGGCCCAACGCTTTGATCTGGCGGTGCTGGTGGACTGCCTGGAACACCTGCCCAAGCGCACCGGCCTGGAACTGCTCGGCGGCATTCGCAACCTCAATGCCAGCCGGGTAGCGGTGCTGGCCGACCTGGCCGCCTGCGGCTGGCAAGACACCGACTTCTTTGCCCTGGCGCTGTCGGCCAGCGAGAAATTCTGCCGTGACCAGCAGGTATTGAGCCTGTTCACCTATGATCTACATGACTACAAGCAGGTCCCGGACTGGCTCAACGCCAGGTTCTGGGCCAACCCTGAAAACTTCGGCAAGTACTGGTGGTGATGATGAGTGTCTCGGTCTGCCCTTGCGGCAGTGGCAACCTGCTCGACGCTTGCTGCGGGCATTACCATGCAGGCACCCCGGCACCGGATGCCCAGGCGCTGATGCGCTCACGCTACAGCGCTTACGTGCTGGGCCTGGTCGACTACCTGGTGGCCACCACCCTGCCGGCCCAGCAAGCCGAACTGGACCAGGCCGCCATGGCGGCCTGGAGCGCCCAGAGCACCTGGCTGGGCCTGGAGGTGGAAGACGCCGAAGTACTGGGCGGCCAGCCGGAGCACGGGTTTGTCACCTTCACCGCGCGCTGGCACGACCAGGATGGCGATCACCAGCACCGTGAACGTTCGGCGTTCGTCCAGCATGCCGGGCGCTGGTATTTCATCGACCCTACGGTTGGGCTGAAGGCCGGGCGCAACGACCCCTGCCCTTGCGCCAGCGGGCAGAAATTCAAGAAATGCTGCGCCAGTTACGTGGGTAGCTGAGCATGATGGCCCGCGCCCGCCTGCTGCTGCCCTGCACACTGATCGCATGCCTGGCCTTGCTGGCGGGCTGTGCCAGTTGGGGGGGTGACGACTGGCGCGAACCCGAAGTGCACCTGGTCGAGGTCGAAACGGTCAAGGCCAGGTTGCTGGAGCAGGAGTTCGTGCTGCACCTACGGGTCGACAACCCCAATGACAGCCGCCTGTTCGTCCGCAACCTGTCGTATGCAATACGCCTCAACGACCTGCTGCTGGTGCAGGACCAAGCCAGTGTCTGGCGCAGCGTGGGCGGGCACGCCCGGCGCACCTTCAAGATCACCGCGCGCACCAACCTGTGGCAGCACCTCAAGCCACTGGCCAAGCTGCTCAAAAGCAGGCAGCCGCTGCATTACACCTTGCAGGGCGAACTGGCGACCGGGTTGGTCATCCATCGGGACCTGCACTTATCGCGCAGTGGTGAGATAATCCCCGGCGATCACATCCCGGAGTAACCCTGCAATGTCTCAACAACCCCACGTTCATGGCCCTGACTGCAACCACGACCATGATCATGACCACCACCACGATCATGGCCATGTACACGGCCCGCACTGCAACCACGGCCACCAGGAGCCGGTACGCAACGCCCTGAAGGACGTTGGCCGTAACGACCCTTGCCCGTGCGGTAGCGAGAAAAAGTTCAAGAAGTGCCACGGCGCCTGATCGGCTGGCTCGATTAAAAACCTGCTACGCGGCCTTTCGCCGGGTCGCCCCCAGCAAGTCCTGGTACCAGAGCCCCGCGTCATAGGCGATGGTGACCAGGGTGGTCGCGGCATACCGCGGGTGCTGTGCCATGCGCTGGGCAACAGCGAGGCAGGCTGCGGCGGTATTCCCCACGAAAATGCCACTTTGCATGTAGAACCAGCGCTGTGCGGCCAGCATTTCGGCGTGCTGCACCTGAGCCCGTTCGTCCACCAGCGACCAGTCCATGAAGGGTGGGCAAACACCCACCGCCATGCCTTCAAAGCGATGGTCCGTGAACACGCCCGCCCTTGAATCACAACCGCTGGGGTCGACCAACACCGTCGAAACGTCAAAACCGTGGTCCTTCAGCCCCAGGGTAATGCCTGTGAAACTTGCGCCAGTGCCGGCGCAGCCGACAAACAGGATTTCCCGCCCGGCCCCGATGTTGGTCAATTGCACGGCAAGCTCACTGGCCGTCTGGTAACGATGGGCTTCAATGCCCACCGGGTTGTTGAATTGATCGGTGTAGAAATAGGACTTGCCCAGTGCGGCCTGGTTCTCCAGGTGATGCATCACGACATCCTTGGGTGTGGCGCCGGCCACCAGCATCTCTTTGCCGATCAGCCTGGCACCAAAACACTCCAGCAAATCCCGTTTGGTCTGGCTGAAGCCAAGCCCTACCGCCAGTTCCACGGCAACCTGATACTTGTGGCAGGCCGCCAGCAAGCCGAAACCGAAACTGCCGCCGGTTTTTTCAATGACCGTGGTCACACCCGGGATGATGTCGCCGTTGCGCAGGGCATGCTCGACAATGTGCCGGGCTGCCCGGTATTTGTGGCTGCCGCCTGGGTTGTTCATTTCCAGTTTGGTGTAGATGCGTTCGCTGACGCTGATGAGCTCGCTCATTTGCGGCTACCTTCCATTGAAGTGTGCAGACAGGCCTTGTTCTGCAGCAGGCCGGCAGTGGCGAACAGCAAACCGATGCAAAGGGCCATGCAAATGGCATTGGTGCCATCCCAGCCAACCGTACTCAGCAACAGCGAAGGGCTGAACGCACCGACGGTTGCCAGAATGGCAATGGCGAGGTCGTTCTTGCCCTGCATCTGCATCGCTGCCGGGCTGTTTTGCAGCGACTGGGCCAGCAATGCGCCGCCGCCCACATACGTGAGGTTCCAGCCCAGCCCGAGGGCAATCAGCGCCAGGGTCATCATGGCGTAGCTGTGCGACCAGATATTCAGCGCCGAGCAACCGATCAACAGTGCCAGCCCGGCACAGATGGTGGTCTTGATGCCCAGCTTCTGGATGATTGCGCCGGTAAAGAATGACGGTGCAAACATGGCAACCACATGCCACTGGATGGCCAGGCGGACATCAGAGAAGTCCTCATGCATGTGTTTCATGTGCATCGATGCCTGAATCATGAGCAGGTTCATGATCCCGTAGCTCAGCGCCGCAACCGCCATGGCAACTTTCACCGATGGGCTGAACGGTTCGCGGGGAGTGGCCGATTTTTCCGCGTGCTGACTGGCTTTGGCGATACCGGCATCGTCGGGCAGGCAAACGGCAATCAACAGCGACATCAACGCAAGGCCAACGAACGAGGCATAACACAGCGAAAATAGCGGGTACCCACCCACGTCCCGCAGCCACTCGGTCAGAGTCGGCCCCACCACGGCTGCAATCACGCCCCCCGCCACCACCAGTGAAAGGGCCTTGGGCTTGAGGCTCTGGGCCAGGTTGTCAGTGGCCGCGAAGCGGTTGAAGTTGGCGAAGGCGATATAAACGCCCAACGCTGAATGGCTCAGTACCAGCAGCTGGAAGTGCTGGTATTCCACGGCCAGATAACCGCTGACACCAGAAGCCGCCAAGGGGATCGACCCCAGCATGAAGGCTTTCTTGCGACCGATACGGCTCATCAACCTGGAGACTGGGTACGTTGCCAGCATCAGGCAGAGAAACTGGAACCCGTAGGGCACGGTGGACCACGCAGCAGCCGGCGCCAATGCGGCCCCGACGATGGCGGCCATGGTCACGGACATGACAGCGGTCGTCAGGTTGATCGACTGTGCGGTGAAGTACAGGTAGGTACGCCGCGGGAGTGTGCTGTTCATAGCGCAGGCTCGTGATAGGTGGAAACATCGATTTCGGCATCCGGGAACACGCAGATCAGCCGCTCTTTGCCTTTGCCCAGGCGTTTGCGGCGCACGGACACGCGCCCGATCCGCCGAGGCGACTCAAGGTGTGTGCCACCACACGGGATTTCGATGCCGTTGTAGGTCCACAGGCGCGCGTCTTCCAGGCCCTGCACCGCGTAGTGTTCGATGGGCGCATCGCAGGCGATCAGCTCATTTGCGCGCCGTTCTATCTCCACCACGTCTTCGGCAGTGAATGCGTCTTCGACCAGAAAGTCGAAACGCGCCGAGTCTTCCTTGATATGGCAGCCGATGGTCCACTGTTTCAGTTCTTCACGCAGGCTGATGGCGGCGGCATACAGGAAGTGACTGGCACTGTGAGACAGCGTCAACCGTTCGCGTCGGTCAATATCTATAGTGACGCGGGCCGGCATGCCAACGGTGACTTCATCCAGCAGGTGCAAGTCATCAGGGTGCAGGCTGTGAATAATGATGCCGCCCAGTTTTCCGCCTTTGAAACCTTCCAGGCGAATAGGGCTACCGTAGAGTTTTTTAACCCAGACAAAGCGCACAGTGCCTATCGGTAGTTCAATCGTGCCGACGTCAGCTTCCTGGCCGCCACCTTCGGGATAGGCCACGGTACTCTGCAATTCGATACCGTCACTGTGTACCCGCGTTACTTGAGTATTCGCACCCGCCAGGTATTGGTCCTTGTAATAAAGTTTCTCGGTATTTCGCAACACTTCATAATTCAGGGAATTCATGGTTCCAATACCACCTGCAGTGATGTTTTTACCTGCACACGGGCAGCGGCAGGGACGTCTTTGGTAATGATGCAGCCCGGCCCGATGAAGGCGCCGTCGCCGACGTGGATAGCACCCAGCACACTGGCGAACGCGCCGATCTGTACCCGGTTGCCCAAGGTCGGGTGCCTGGGGCTCGAAGGGTTGTCACTGATACCGCGTGCGCCCAGGGTGACGCCGCCCAGCACGTAGCAATCGTCACCAATGGTCGATGTTTCACCAATGACGGTGCCCATGCCGTGATCGATGATGAAGCGCGCACCGATACGGCTGCGGAAATGAATCTCCGCCCCCGAGAGCATTTTTCCGCGCCTGGAGATCATGGCGGCCAGGCACTGGCCGCCAGCACCGTAGATAGAAGCCGTATTGCAGTAGACCCAGTGGGCAAGCCGATAATGCAAAACCGCAGAATAAGAGGTGTAAGTTCTTGCAATAAATACCAGGTCGCGGCCAGCCGCTGGATCTTTTTGGGCAAAGGCCTGCAAGTCGGCATGGGCCTGTTCGGAAACACTTTCAATAATCAGTGTTTCTTTCAGCGCTTCGAACTCGTCGATTGAACAGCATTCCAATAACGCCGAGGTCACAAGATTCTTGACTACTTTGAATGACGCCAGTTCGTCAGGCAAAGGGAGCCTGGCAATGACGGCAGATTGCATGTCCATAGTATGCATGGGCTTGATATCCAGTTGTCTGGTCTGCACAGACGCTAAAAGTGCCGCCTTTGCTGGCAGCCGAAAGTTCCGACAAGGGGATAGTGGCAGGTACTGGCCATTTGCAAACGAACAGTCGACAAGCATTTCCGTTAACTGTTAGGCTTTTTTTTCTAACGGTTTCGGACCTGCCATGAACCCCTCCAGCCTTCATCACCTGTTGAAACAGCGCCTGGATGCAGGCGAGTGGTCGCCAGGGCAACGCATGCCCTCCATTCGCAAACTCACGGCCGCCGTCGATTTCAGTTACCACGACGTGGTATCGGCGTATGCCCAGCTGGTCAGCGAAGGTGTGTTGACGGCCTCGCCCGGCCGCGGCTACTTCGTCGCCAACCGCAGCCGGCAGACAAGCGTCATCCACGAGCCCGAGTGCATGGCCGGCGATCCGCTGTTCCGGCTGCTGCAGGGCGGCCAGCACTACACCAAACTGGGCAGCGGCTGGCTGCCGCCGGCGTGGCGCGACACCGAGCTGCTGGCCAAGGCGATTCGCCGCACGGCGCGGCTGGAGCAAAGCTCGCTGGCAGAGTACGGCGACATCCAGGGTTACCTGCCCATGCGCAAACAGCTGTGCGTGCACATGAAACGGCTGACCCGTGTCGAAGCCCGCCCCAACCAGTTGCTGACCACACTGGGCGCCACGCAAGGCCTGGACCTGGTCGCCCGGTTGCTGATCAAGCCAGGCGACCACGTGTTCGTCGACGAGCCGGGCAACGGCAACCTGATCAAGCTGATCCAGCTGGCGGGTGGGCACGTCGTCGGTATCCGGCGGACCCAGGACGGGCCGGATGTGGGGGAAATGCGGCGCTACCTGGCCATCCACAAGGTCAGAGCGTTCTTCTGCAACAGCACCTTCCACAACCCGACCGGCAGCAACATCAGCCCGCACAACGCCTTCAGCGTGCTACGCCTGGCGGTGGAGCACGAGTTCTACGTGGTTGAGGATGATGTGTATGGCGACTTCAGCCCTGCCGTGCGCCAGACCTTCGCCGAGCTGGACAACCTTGACCGGGTCATCTACATCGGCAGTTTTTCCAAATGCCTGTCCGCCTCGTTGCGCGTGGGCTTCATCGCCTGCTCGCAAGACCTGATAGAACCGCTGACCCGCCTGAAACTGCTGACCTGCGTGGCCGTGCCTGCGTTTTGCGAGCGCTTCGTCAACACCATATTGTCGGACGGCACCTATGCCCGGCACATGAAGGATGTACAGCAGCGCCTGATCCGGCAGCAAGTCCAGACCCAACGATTGTTGCTCGAGCGCGGCTGGCAGTTCGAGATCGCGCCGCAAGGGGGCATGTTCCTCTGGGTCTACCACCCGGACCTGCCCGACCTGCAACCTCTGGTGCGCAAACTGGAGCAGCACAAGATTCTGCTGATGCCCGGCTCTGCATTCGCGGTCACCCGTGACTACCGACGCTATGCGCGTATCAATTGCACGCATTTTTCCGACACGCTGGCAGACCACTTCAACGTTTGAGCCCGCGCAGGCAAATAAACCGACACAGGACCTTGCACGGCGCCTGCGCGCTTACTACCTTAGCGCCTTTCGAAACCCGCCTCGCCTTGCAGGAGCCCTTGTCATGGCCGCCCCCGCCTTTCCTCCCTATCGCCTGCGGTTTGCAACCGCCGCCACGCTGCTCGGCATGCTCGGGCTGGCCGGCTGCCAGACGGGCGGCCACCAGGACAGCGTGCCACCGACCAGTGGCGTGCAGCCGCTCAAAGGCCTGGCGCAGAACGTCTCGATCCGCCGCAACGCCATGGGCGCGCCATTGATCGAAAGCAGCAGCTTCCATGATGCGCTGTTCAGCCTGGGCTACGTGCACGCGGGCGACC
Organism: Pseudomonas sp. BN505; assembly: GCF_029873175.1. Taxonomy (NCBI): domain Bacteria; kingdom Pseudomonadati; phylum Pseudomonadota; class Gammaproteobacteria; order Pseudomonadales; family Pseudomonadaceae; genus Pseudomonas; species Pseudomonas sp. BN505. The sequence continues at coordinate 423,800 of NZ_SSOI01000045.1, read as the reverse complement.
GTATCGAACAGATGGTCGCCATGCGCCTGCTCGCCCAGGGCCGCCTGGCCGAACTGGCCGGCAGCGACGCGCTGGACATCGACCGCCTGATGCGCGCTGCCAACCTCAAGCAGAGCGCCGCCCAGCAATACGCCGACGCATCGCCACGGCTCAAGCGCTTCTTCGAAGTGTATGCGCGCGGGGTCAACGCCTACCTGTTCCGCTACCGCGACAAGCTGCCGGCCGACCTTGCCAACAGCGGCTATCGCCCCGAGTACTGGAAGCCCGAAGACTCGGCGCTGATCTTCTGCCTGTACGCGTTCAGCCAGTCGGTGAACCTGCAGGAAGAACTGAGCGCCCTGACCCTGGCGCAGAAAGCCGGCAGTGACAAGCTGGCCTGGTTGCTGCCCGGTGCACCGGATGAGCCGTTGGCCGAAACGGAAGTGGACAAGCTCAAGGGCCTGAATCTGGCCAGCCAGTTGCCGGGCCTGCCAGCGCTGGCGGCCGCCAGCCAGAAACTGGCCGACCTTGACCTGCTCGGCAGCCCGGGCTCGGCCAACCTGGCGCTGGGCCCGCAGCGCAGCCGCAGTGGCAAGAGCCTGCTGGCCAGCGACAGCCGCGCCGCCTGGGCCCTGAGCCCGGTACAAATCCACACGGGCAAGTACCAGGTTGCAGGCCTGTCGTTGCCCGGCCTGCCGATCGTGCTGGCTGGCTACAACGGCAAGCTGGCCTGGAGCAGCAGCGCCGTGATGGCCGACAATCAGGACCTGTACCTGGAGCAACTGCGTCGCCAGGGCAGCCAGCTGACCTACCTCGCCGATGGCAAATGGCTGCCGGCCCGCGCCCGTAGCGAAACCTTCTTCGTCCGCGGCCAGCGCCCGCTGCGCGAGGTGATGTACGACACCCGCCACGGGACCCTGCTGGCCCAACCTGATAACGCCAGCCTGGGCCTGGCGCTGAACCTGCCACAGTTCAAGGGCGACCGCAGCCTGGATGCACTGTTTGACCTGACCCGTGCCAAGAACGTCGAGCGCGCCTTCGACAGCACCCGTGAAGTGACCGCGGCCGCCCTCAACTTCGTCTTCGCCGAGCCCCACCATATCGGCTGGCAGGTCAGCGGCCGTTACCCCAACCGCCGCGAAGGCCAGGGCCTGCTGCCCTCGCCGGGCTGGGACGGGCGCTATGACTGGGACGGCTATGCCGACCCAATGCTGCACCCCTACGACCAGGACCCACCCGCCGGCTGGATCGGCCACGCCAACCAGCGCAGCCTGCCACGTGGCTATGGGATGCAGTTGTCCAGCACCTGGTACTACCCGGAACGCGCTGAACGCCTGGCCCAGCTGGCCGGCAATGGTCGCCACGACAGCCGCAGCCTGATGGCCCTGCAGAACGACCAGGTGACCCTGCTGGCCGCCAAGCTCAAGCAGATGTTCGATGCCCCTGGCATGGCCCAGCCACTGAAACAGGCAATCGATGCCCTGCCCGCCGCACAGCGCGACAAGGCCAAAGACGCGCTGGCCCGGCTGAAAGCTTTCGACGGCCGTCTGAGCCCGGTGTCGGCTGATGCAGCGCTGTACGAGCTGTTCCTCCAGGAAGTTGCACGGCAAACGTTCCTCGACGAGCTTGGCCCGGAGTCCGGCCCGGCGTGGCAGGCGTTCGTCAGCAATGCCCGGTTGTCGTTCTCGGCGCAGGCCGATCACCTGCTGGGCCGCGACGAAAGCCCGTTCTGGGATGACCGTAGCACCCCGCAGAAAGAAGACAAACCCACCATTCTCGCCCGCAGCCTGGCTGGCGCGGTGGATGCCGGCACCGCGCAACTGGGTGCCGACCGCCGCGCCTGGCAGTGGGGCAAGCTGCACCAGTACCGCTGGCCGGCACCGGCTTATCATGGCCTGGGCGATGCCACCAGCCGTTCGCCGCTGGCCGCTGGCGGCGACTTCACGACCCAGGCCCTCACGCCGTACGCCTGGGGCAGCGACTTCGACACCCGTCTGCCGGCCTCGGCGCGGATGATCGTCGACTTCGGCCAGGCCGAGCCTTTGCAGGTGCTGACCAGCAGCGGGCAGTCCGGCAACCCTGCCAGCGCGCACTACAGCGACGGGCTGGATGCCTGGTTCAAAGGGCGCTTCATGAGCCTGCCGCTACAGCCGCAGAACTTCGCCAGGGCATATGGCAACCCGCGGCTTACGTTGGTGCCCGGCAAATAAACGGCATTGCCTGCTTTGGGGCTGCTTGGCAGCCCCAACCATTTCCTGTCGAACTTCCTTTCACCCGCATGGCTCCTAACTGGTAACTCCAAACCGGCGCCCATGCCATGGACCTCGTCATCGCCCGCCCTGAAGGCCTGTACTGCCCGCCCGGTGATTTCTACATAGACCCTTGGCGGCCCGTGGACCGCGCCGTGATCACGCATGGCCACGGTGACCATGCACGCACCGGCAATGGCCATTATCTGACCGCCAGCCCCGGCGCCGGCATCCTGCGCAGCCGGCTGGGCCAGGGTATCAATTTGCAGACCCTGCCCTACGGCGAGCGCCTGATACACCATGGTGTGACCCTGAGCCTGCACCCGGCCGGGCATGTGCTGGGCTCGGCGCAGGTGCGCCTGGAGCATCAGGGCCAAGTCTGGGTCGCCTCTGGGGATTACAAGGTAGAGCCAGATGGCACCTGCACCCCCTTCGAACCGGTGCCGTGCCACACCTTCATCACCGAATCGACCTTCGGCCTGCCGATCTACCGCTGGCCAAGCCAGCGTGAGATCTTCGCCGGCATCAATGCCTGGTGGCGGGCCAACAGCGAACAGGGCAAGGCCAGCGTGCTGTTCTGCTATGCCTTCGGCAAGGCCCAGCGCATTCTGCATGGGCTGGACCCCAGCATCGGCCCGATCCTCGTGCATGGCGCCGTCGAGCCGCTCAACCGGGTGTACCGGGACGCCGGCATACACCTGCCGCAGACCCACTATGCCGGCGATATCCCGCGCAACGACCCTTTGCTGCGCCAGGCGCTGGTCCTGGCACCACCCTCGGCCGGTGGCAGCAGCTGGATGCGCCGCTTCGGCGAGTACAGCGACGCCTTCGCCAGCGGCTGGATGCTGTTGCGCGGCGCCCGCCGACGGCGCGGCGTGGACCGGGGCTTCGTGCTCTCGGACCATGCCGACTGGCCCGGCCTGCTGTGGGCAATCGGCCAGACCGGCGCCGAACGGGTGATGGTTACCCACGGCTCGGTCAATGTGCTGGTGCGCTACCTCAACGAACAAGGCCTTGATGCCCGCGCCTTCGCCACCGAGTACGGCGACGAGGACGACGTCGCCACTACCGAACCTGCACCATGAAAGCTTTCGCCACGTTGTACCTGCGCCTGGACGCGACCACGTCCAGCAATGCCAAGCTTGAGGCCCTGCGCGACTATTTCGCCAGTGCCCCCGCCGAGGATGCGGCCTGGGCCGTGTACTTTCTGGCCGGCGGGCGCCCGCGCCAGCTGGTGCCCACGCGCGTGTTGCGCGAACAGGCAACGGCACAGGCCGCGTTGCCGGACTGGCTCTTTGAAGAAAGCTACCAGGCAGTAGGTGACCTGGCCGAAACCATTTCGCTGTTGGTGCCCGTACACGCCGATGGCAGCAATGAAGGCCTTGCCACCTGGGTGGAGCAGTATTTGCTGCCGCTGCGGGGGCTATCGCCTGAGCAGGTTCAGCAGCGCCTGCAGCCACTGTGGGCGCAGCTGGACCGCCCCAGCCTGATGCTGTGCCTGAAGCTGATCACGGGCAGTTTTCGCGTAGGCGTGTCCAAGCTGCTGGTCACCCGCGCCCTGGCACAACTGGCCGGGCTTGACGCCAAACGCGTCGCCCAGCGGATGGTCGGCTATACCGATATCAGCCACCGCCCCACGGCGGCCAGCTACCAGAGGCTGGTTGCCGCCGAGTCGGCCGATGAACACAGCCAGCGCGGCGGCCAGCCCTACCCGTTCTACCTGGCGCACCCGCTGCAAGCGCCAACGGAACAGTTCGACACACTGCTTGGGCCGCCAAGTGCCTGGCAGATCGAGTGGAAATGGGACGGCATTCGCGCCCAGGTGGTCAAGCGCGAGGGCCAACTGTGGGTCTGGTCGCGTGGCGAAGAGCTGGTTACCGAACGCTTCCCCGAGCTGCACAGCCTGGCGCAGACGTTACCCGATGGCGTGGTGCTGGACGGTGAAATCCTGGTATGGAAGCCAGGCGATACCCCCGCTGAACTGGCGGTCCAGCCTTTTGCCCTGTTACAGCAGCGCATCGGGCGCAAGACGCTGGGCAAAAAATTGCTGAGCGATGCCCCGGTGGTCCTGCAAGCCTACGACCTGCTGGAGTGGCAAGGCGAGGACTGGCGCAACCGGCCGCAGCACGAGCGCCGCCGGCAGCTGGAACGGTTGGTGGAAGACCACCCACTGGCCCCGGTGCTGCTTTCGCCCCTGCTTGATGGCCCGGACTGGGCTGACCTCGCCCGCCAGCGCGAGCAATCGCGCAGCCTGGGTGTCGAGGGCCTGATGCTCAAGCAACGTGAAGCCTTGTACGGCGTTGGGCGTACCAAGGACATGGGTATTTGGTGGAAGTGGAAGATCGACCCGTTCAGCGTCGATGCCGTGCTGATATATGCCCAGCGCGGCCACGGCCGGCGGGCCAGCCTGTACAGCGACTACACCTTCGCCGTGTGGGACGCACCGGCCGGCACCCCGGGGCGCGCACTGGTGCCCTTTGCCAAGGCCTACTCCGGGCTCAGTGACGAAGAAATGCGCAAGGTCGACGCCATTATCCGCAAGACCACGGTGGAAACCTTCGGCCCGGTGCGCAGTGTGACGCCGACGCTGGTGTTCGAACTGGGCTTCGAAGGCATCGCATTATCGAAACGCCATAAAAGCGGCATCGCCGTGCGCTTTCCGCGCATGCTGCGCTGGCGGCTGGACAAACCGGTGGAAGAGGCAGATGACCTGGCGACCTTGCAGGCATTGCTGGCCTGAGGCGATTCCGGCCCCCGGCTTCTTCGCGGGCGTGCCCGCTCCCACAGGTTACCGCGCCAGACCCGGATCCTGCAAAGTACCTGTGGGAGCGGGCGTGCCCGCGAAGAAGCCTGCGCGGTGACCGGAGCGAAAGCGATGGAGGCGCAAGGCCAAAAACTATGCTTCTATCTTTGTGCCGACCCGTGTCGCAGACCGTATTCGCCACGCATCCAGGACCACCATGCATCATTCAACACACGACCTGCTCTCACCCGTTCCGGGCATCACCCGCCAACTGCACAGCTTTCACTTCGGCCCCCGCGGTGGTGGCAAGGTCTATATACAGGCCTCGCTGCACGCCGACGAGCTACCGGGCATGCTGGTGGCCTGGCACCTCAAACGCCGCCTGGCGGAACTTGAACAACAAGGCCGCCTGCAACGTGAAATCATCCTGGTACCGGTGGCCAACCCGGTCGGCCTGGAGCAAGTGCTGCTGGATGCGCCACTGGGGCGCTTCGAACTGCAAAGCGGCGAGAACTTCAACCGCAATTTCGTCGACCTGTCGGACAGCATCGGCGACCAGATCGAAGAACACCTGACCCAGGACCCGGCCCACAACATCGCACTTATCCGCGAATACCTGCGCCGCGGGCTGGACGCACACCCGGCCCGCACACCGCTGCAGGCCCAGCGCCTGATCCTGCAGCGGCTGGCCTGCGACGCCGACATGGTGCTGGACCTGCACTGCGATTTCGAGGCGGTCGAGCACCTGTACACCACACCAGACGCCTGGCCGCAGATTGAGCCGCTGGCCCGCTACCTGGGGGCCCAGGCCAGCCTGCTGGCAACCGACTCGGGCGGGCAGTCGTTCGACGAATGCTTCAGCCTGGTCTGGTGGCAGTTGCAGCAACGCTTCGGCAAGCGCTTCCCGATTCCGCTGGGCTGCTGCTCGGTGACCGTCGAGTTGCGCGGCCAGGCGGATGTCTGCCATGACCTGGCCAGCAAGGATTGCCAGGCGATAATCAACTTCCTGACCCACGCGGGTGTAATCGAAGGCGCCAGCCCCTCCTTGCCGGCCTTGCTCCACCCCGCCACGCCGCTGGCCGCTGTGGAGCCGGTGTCGACGCCACTCGGCGGCTTGCTGGTGTATCACGCCAAACCCGGGCAGCACCTGGAAGCCGGCCAGTTGATCGCAGAAATCATCGACCCGCTCAGCGACCGGGTGACCGCAGTGCGTAACAGCCAGCCGGGCCTGCTGTACGCTCGCAGCGTGCGGCGTATGGCAACGGCTGGCATGGTCATCGCCCATGTGGCCGGCGAACAGGTGTGCCGCAGCGGCTATCTGCTGGGCAACTGATTCGGTAAAACCATTGCCCCTGGCGGATGGTCTGTAGAAGCACACCCTTCGACGGACCACTGCCTCATGCCCGCCGCCACCGACCTTGCCAATGCCTGGTTCGCCAAACGAGGGTGGAAGCCGTTCGCTTTCCAGCGACGCGTGTGGGCAGCTGTCGAGCGTGGTGAGTCTGGCCTGCTGCACGCCAGCACCGGCGCCGGCAAGACCTACGCCGTGTGGCTCGCCGCGCTTCGCGCTTTCAAGCCCAAGCCCCAGGGCAGCCAACCTGTGCCCTTGCAGGTGGTGTGGGTCACGCCCATGCGGGCCTTGGCCGCCGACACTGCGCGCGCCTTGCAGGCACCGCTCGATGAACTTGAACTGCCCTGGCGCGTAGGCGTGCGCAGCGGCGACACCGGCAGCGCCGAACGCGCCCGGCAAGCACGGCGCCTGCCCAGCGTGCTGGTCACCACCCCCGAAAGCCTGACCTTGCTGCTGACCCGGGCACAGGCGCGCGAAGATTTCGCCACGCTGCGCCTGGTGGTGGTGGATGAATGGCACGAACTGCTGGGCAACAAGCGCGGTGTACAGCTGCAACTGGCGCTGGCCCACCTGCGTCAGTGGCACCCCGCGCTGCCCACCTGGGGCCTCTCTGCCACGCTTGGCAACCTGCAACACGCGCTGGAGGTGCTGCTGCCGCAAGGCGGCCTGCTGGTGCAGGGCCGCCAGGACAAGGCGCTGCAGGTCGATACCCTGCTGCCGGCGGCAATCGAGCGCTTCCCGTGGGCCGGCCACATGGGCCTGAAGATGCTCGACCAGGTCAGCCAGGAGATCGATGCCAGTGCCAGCTGCCTGGTGTTCACCAACACCCGTGCCCAGGCCGAACTCTGGTACCAGGCCCTGCTTGATGCCCGCCCCGACTGGGCCGGGCTGATTGCCTTGCACCATGCCTCGCTGGCCCGGGAAACCCGGGACTGGGTCGAGCGCAGCCTCAAGCAGGGCAGCCTGAAGGCAGTGGTCTGTACGTCCAGCCTGGATCTGGGGGTGGACTTCCTGCCAGTGGAGCGGGTGCTGCAAATCGGCTCGGCCAAGGGCATTGCCCGCCTGATGCAGCGGGCTGGCCGCTCCGGCCATGCACCGGGGCGGCGTTCGCGGATAACCCTGGTGCCCACTCACAGCCTGGAACTGGTGGAAGCCGCAGCGGCGCGCCAGGCACTTGCGGCCGGGCACATCGAAGCGCGCGTCTCGCCACGGCTGTGCATGGACGTGCTGGTGCAGCATTTGGTCAGCATGGCCCTGGGCAGTGGCTTTGACGCCGAACAGCTACTGGCCGAAGTGCGCAGCACCTGGGCGTTCGCCGCATTGCGCGACAGCCAGTGGCAATGGGCCCTGGACTTCGTCTGCCACGGCGGCGGCTCACTCAGCGCCTACCCGGACTACCAGCGCGTCGAACGCCAGGCCGATGGCATTTACCGGGTCGCCAGCGAGCGCCTGGCGCGGCGCCATCGCTTGAGCATCGGCACCATCGTCAGCGATGCCAACCTGCAACTTAAATATTGGTCCAAGGGCGGCGGGGGCAAGACATTGGGCAGCGTTGAAGAGGCATTCATTTCCCGCCTGAGGCCCGGCGATACGCTGGTATTTGCCGGGCGCGTGCTGGAACTGGTGCGCGTGGAAAACATGACGGCCTATGTGCGTCGCAGCACTGCGCGCAAGGCTGCGGTGGCGCGCTGGAATGGCGGGCGCATGCCGCTGTCAAGCGAACTGGCCGACGCGTTGGTCGAACAGCTCGATGCCGCAGCCCATGAACGCTTCGACGGCCCTGAGATGCGTGCGGTGCGCCCGCTGCTGGCGCTACAGGCCCAATGGTCAGCGTTGCCCACCACCGGCACACTGCTGGCCGAGACGTTCAAATCCCGCCAGGGCTGGCACTTGTTCCTGTACCCGTTTGCCGGGCGCATGGCCAACCTGGGCCTGGCCAACCTGATCGCCTGGCGGGTCAGCCACGTGCAGCCGCTGTCGGTGTCCATTGCTGTCAACGATTACGGGTTCGAACTGCTCAGCCCCGGTAACGTGGACTGGGCGGCGCACTTACCTCAGGCGCTTGCAACCGGGCAACTGCTGGAAGATGTGCTGGCCAGCCTGAATGCAGGAGAAATGGCGTTGCGGCGCTTTCGTGAGATCGCCCAGATAGCCGGGCTGGTGTTTGGCGGGTACCCGGCGGCGCAGAAAAGCACCCGACAGATCCAGGCGTCCAGTGGGCTGTTCTACGAGGTTTTCCGCAAGCATGACGCCGGGAATCTGCTGCTGGGTCAGGCGCGGGATGAGGTGCTGAGCGAGGAGCTGGAAATCGAACGGCTGCATCGGCATTTGCTGAAAATGAACGGCCTGCAACTGGATTTGCGTAGGTTGAAACGGCCAGGGCCGTTGGCGTTTGCCTTGCTGGTGGAAGGCATGCGCGAGACCCTGAGCACCGAAAAACTGGCGGACCGCATTGCGCGGATGGTCGCTGAACTTGAACGCGCGGCAGGCGGGCCAGAATGACCCATCAACCCATCGAGCATTGCGGTCAGACGCTTTGGCTGCTTGCCGACAAGGCCATCTACTGGCCTGCTCGCCGGGCCTTGCTGGTTGCCGACCTGCACATCGGCAAGGCCGCCAGCTATCGCGCCCTGCATCAACCAGTACCGCGCGGCACCACCGCAGCCACCCTCGCCCGGCTAGACGCCCTGCTGGCAGCGCACGACTGCGAGCAACTCATCGTCCTGGGCGACTTTCTCCATGCGCGCACCGCCCGCGCCCCCGCAACGCTGGCCAGGCTTCAGGTGTGGCGGGAGCGGCATGAGCACCTGCATATCGTGCTGATACGCGGCAACCACGATCGCAACGCTGGCGATCCACCCGCTTCGCTGCGCATTGAAGTAAAGGACGAACCCTGGATACTGGAGCCGTTTGCGCTACAGCACGAGCCCCGGCCCCACACGATGCACCCGGTGCTGGCAGGCCATGTACACCCGGCATTCGTCCTGCGCGGGAAGGCCCGCCAGCGCGTGCGATTGCCATGTTTCCTGATCCATGAAGGCGTCAGCCTGCTACCGGCATTCGGAGAATTCACAGGCGGCTGGACAATCGCACCCGGCGCAACCGGCCGGATATACCTGGCCGGCGCAGGGCGGGTCTGGGCGCTGTAACGGTGCTCAGGCTACAGGCGCTGGCGGCGGCTCGTCGGGCAACGTCGGCTCACCCGGCTCCATGGGTTGCGTTTCACCCGGTTCCGGTGGCTGTGGCGTATCGGGATCAGGCTGATGGGGCACGCCCCCCGCCTGCATCGGCAGCGGGTGCGCCAGCAATGACCAGGGCAACAACCCGATGTGGTTCGGCTGCAGGCCTGCCAGCTTGGCACTGATTGCGGGATGGAGTTTCATTGGCGGCTCCTGACGAAGGCCGATGCACATCATGCGCACCGGCATTACTGCGTTGGAGTGCCAAAGGCACGGGGAATTCCCCGCGTTTGTCGGGTCAGGTACGTGGCAGGGTAACGCCGCGCTGGCCCTGGTATTTTCCGCCACGGTCCTTGTAGGACACTTCGCACTCTTCGTCAGACTGCAGGAACAGCATCTGTGCCACGCCTTCGTTGGCGTAAATTTTTGCCGGCAGCGTGGTGGTGTTGGAGAACTCCAGCGTCACATGGCCTTCCCACTCGGGCTCGAGCGGGGTGACATTGACGATGATGCCGCAACGGGCATAGGTGCTCTTGCCCAGGCAGATGGTCAGCACGTCACGCGGAATGCGGAAGTACTCGACGGTGCGGGCCAGGGCGAAGGAGTTCGGCGGGATGATGCACACGTCGCTCTTGATATCGACGAAGCTGCCGGCATCGAAGTTCTTGGGGTCGACGGTGGCCGAGTTGATGTTGGTGAAAACCTTGAATTCGTCGGCGCAGCGCACGTCGTAGCCATAGCTGGAGACACCGAAGGAAATGACCCGGCTGTCCTGTTCGCCGCGCACCTGGCGCTCGACGAACGGTTCGATCATGCCGTGTTCCTGCGCCATGCGGCGAATCCACTTGTCCGATTTGATGCTCATGGCGGGGGTGTCCTGAAGAGTTGCGTGGTAAAAATCGTGATCCGCATCTTACCGGTCCCGGCGCCCAGGTTAAAGTTCTATGCCGCATCCCGCGCCAAGCGGAGGCTGCAGCCACCGTCGATCCGAATTTGCCTAAAGCACCTTCAGACCATTGGCAGGTTGCGGAAAGTGGGGTAAGGTGACGCCACTGTGCTGCACGTGACACCGAGAATCTCTAGTTTGATGCACGATCCTGATCGGCCCATCGCTGAATTTTCTGCTCTCTTTGCGCTCAGTCCCGGGCAGGGTTTTTCCTGACCGTTCTTAAATTGTCCAAGGAGACAGAAAAATGTCCAACCGTCAAAACGGTACCGTTAAGTGGTTCAACGATGAAAAAGGCTACGGCTTCATCACCCCTCAGTCGGGCGACGACCTGTTCGTGCACTTCAAAGCCATCCAAGCTGACGGCTTCAAAACCCTGAAAGAAGGCCAGGCTGTTACTTTCGTCGCTACCCGCGGCCAGAAAGGCATGCAGGCTGAAGAAGTTCAAATCGCCTAAGCGATTTAGCTTCCTAGCTTTCAAAAAAACCCGCCTTCTGGCGGGTTTTTTTATGCCTGTGTAGGAGCGACCTTGTGTCGCGAAAGGGGGGCGAAGCCCCCCCCCCAAGGTATGTGATCCAGCCAAATACTGCTGGGGCCGCTTTGCGGCCCTTTCGCGACACAAGGCCGCTCCCACAGGAAATGCGTCAGTCTTCGCTTATGGTAATGCTCGGCATCGCCGGTGCGGCTGCTTCCTGCAGTACGATCCGTGCACCCACCTGGCGGGCCAGTTCCTGATAGACCATGGCAATCTGGCTTTCCGGCTCGGCAATCGCCGTGGGCTTGCCGCTGTCGGCCTGCTCGCGGATCAGCATCGACAGCGGCAACGAGGCCAGCAGATCGACGCCATACTGGCTCGCCAGCTTCTCACCACCGCCTTCGCCGAACAGATGCTCGGCATGACCACAGTTTGAACAGATATGCACGGCCATGTTCTCGACCACGCCGAGCACCGGGATGTTGACCTTGCGGAACATCTCCACGCCCTTCTTGGCATCCAGCAACGCCAGGTCCTGCGGGGTGGTGACGATCACAGAGCCGGCCACCGGCACTTTCTGCGCCAGGGTCAGCTGGATATCGCCGGTGCCCGGCGGCATGTCGATCACCAGGTAATCCAGGTCGTCCCAGGCGGTTTGGGTCACCAGTTGCAGCAGCGCACCGGAAACCATCGGGCCACGCCAAACCATCGGCGTGTTGTCGTCGGTGAGGAACGCCATGGACATGACTTCCACACCATGGGCCTTGATCGGCACAAACCACTTCTGGTCACGGATCTGTGGGCGGGTGCCTTCAGCAATACCGAACATTACGCCCTGGCTTGGGCCGTAGATGTCGGCATCGAGAATACCCACGCGCGCGCCTTCGCGGGCCAAGGCCAAGGCCAGGTTGGCCGCGGTGGTCGACTTGCCTACCCCACCCTTGCCCGAGGCCACGGCGATGATGTTCTTGACGTTGGCCATGGCCGGTACCTGGGCCTTGTGCGCGGCCACCTGGCAATCGATCGACACCTGGGCGCTGCTGACGCCCTCAAGGTTGCCGATGGCGGTCTGCAGCACCTGGGCCCAGCCGCTCTTGAACAGCCCGGCGGCATACCCCAACTGCAATTGCACGCTGACCTGCCCGCCCTGGATATGAATGGCGCGCACGCAACCGGCGCTGACCGGGTCCTGGTTCAGGTAGGGGTCGGTGTACTGGCGAAGCACGCCTTCGACGGCGGCACGGGTGACGGCACTCATGGAGACTCCCATTGGCAAACTTGATGTAGAACAGGCGCCTATCCTAACCCGTCAATCGTCAGCAGATGCGCATGCGGGGTGAAATATCTTCGCCAGCCCTTTATAGTGGCCGATCACCCTCATTTTTACCCCGTAGCCAGATAAGTAGCCGAGCCACCATGTCCGAGCCACGTCAGATTCTCGTCACCAGCGCCCTGCCCTATGCCAATGGATCCATCCATCTTGGCCATATGCTCGAGTACATCCAGACAGACATGTGGGTCCGCTTCCAGAAAATGCGCGGCAACCAGTGCATCTACGTCTGCGCCGACGACGCCCACGGCTCGGCCATCATGCTGCGTGCCGAAAAGGAAGGCATCACGCCGGAACAGCTGATCGCCAACGTCCAGGCCGAGCACAGCGGCGACTTCGCAGACTTCCTGGTGGAGTTCGACAACTTCCACTCCACCCACAGCGAAGAAAACCGCGAACTGTCGAGCATGATCTACACGCGCCTGCGTGAAGCCGGGCACATCGCCACCCGTTCGGTGACCCAGTATTTCGACCCGGAAAAGGGCATGTTCCTGGCCGACCGCTTCATCAAGGGTACCTGCCCCAAGTGCGCGGCCGAAGACCAGTACGGCGACAACTGTGAAAAATGCGGCGCCACCTACGCGCCTACCGAGCTGAAGAACCCGAAGTCGGCGATTTCCGGCGCCACCCCGGTACTGCGTGATTCGCAGCACTTCTTCTTCAAGCTGCCCGACTTCCAGGCCATGCTGCAGCAGTGGACCCGCAGCGGCACCCTGCAGGATGCGGTGGCCAACAAGCTGGCCGAATGGCTGGATTCCGGCCTGCAGGAGTGGGATATCTCCCGTGACGCGCCGTACTTCGGCTTCGAGATCCCGGGCGAACCGGGCAAGTACTTCTACGTGTGGCTGGACGCGCCAATCGGCTACATGGCCAGCTTCAAGAACCTGTGCGCACGCCGCCCAGAGCTGGACTTCGACGCCTTCTGGAAGGAAGACTCCAAGGCCGAGCTGTACCACTTCATCGGCAAGGACATCGTCAACTTCCACGCCCTGTTCTGGCCCGCCATGCTCGAAGGCGCCGGCTTCCGCAAGCCGACCGCGGTCAACGTGCACGGCTACCTGACCGTCAACGGCGCCAAGATGTCCAAGTCGCGCGGCACCTTCATCAAGGCCCGCACCTACCTTGACCACCTGCAGCCGGAATACCTGCGTTATTACTACGCGGCCAAGCTGGGCCGTGGCGTCGACGACCTGGACCTGAACCTGGAAGACTTCGTGCAGAAGGTCAACTCCGACCTGGTGGGCAAGGTAGTCAACATCGCCAGCCGCTGCGCCGGGTTCATCCACAAAGGCAATGAAGGCGTGATGGTGGCCGGCGATGCCGCACCGGAGCTGACCGAGGCCTTCCTGGCCGCTGCCCCGTCTATCGCCGAAGCCTACGAAGGCCGCGACTTCGGCCGCGCCATGCGCGAGATCATGGCGCTGGCCGACCGCGCCAACGCCTGGATCGCCGACAAGGCACCGTGGTCGCTGGCCAAGCAGGAAGGCAAGCAGGATGAAGTGCAGGCCATCTGCGCCCAAGGCATCAACCTGTTCCGTCAGCTGGTGATCTTCCTCAAGCCCGTGCTGCCCGTGCTGGCCGCCGACGCCGAGGCCTTCCTCAACGTTGCCCCGCTGGCCTGGAACGACCACCTGTCGCGCCTGGAAAACCACCAGCTGAACCCGTTCAAGGCACTGATGAGCCGCATCGAACCGGCCAAGGTCGAAGCCATGATCGCAGCCAGCAAGGAAGACCTGCTGGCCGCCGAAGCCAAGGCCCCGGCCGGCAATGGCGAGCTGACCAAGGACCCGCTTTCGGCAGAAATCGAGTTCGACACCTTCGCTGCCGTTGACCTGCGCGTGGCACTGATCGTCAAAGCCGAAGCCGTAGCTGGCGCCGACAAGCTGCTGCAACTGACCCTGGATATCGGTGACGAGCGCCGCAACGTGTTCTCCGGCATCAAGTCGGCTTACCCCGACCCGTCCAAGCTGGAAGGCCGCCTGACCATGATGGTTGCCAACCTCAAGCCACGGAAGATGCGCTTTGGCGTGTCCGAGGGCATGGTCATGGCCGCCGGCCCTGGCGGTGAAGAAATCTACCTGCTGAGCCCGGACAGCGGCGCCAAGCCTGGCCAGCGCATCAAGTAACGCCCCTGCCCCGGCCCTCGTGCCGGGGCAGTTCCTTCTGCGCCTTGCTTGCCGGACAACCACCCTGATTCCCGGCTATCGTCATCTCATGAGCGACTACATCCTGGTCCTGATCAGCGCCGCGCTGGTCAATCACCTGTGCCTGCTACAACCGTCAGCCCCCAGGCTGCACTTGCATGTGCACGGCCTGGCCTGCGCGCTGTGCATTGCGCTGGGCGTGATCGGTGCCCAGTTGCTGATGCGAGGGGTGCTTGACCCGTTGCACATCCAGGACCTTGCCCTGTTCGTGCTATTGCCCTGGCTGGCATTGCTTGCATGGGGTGTGCCGTGGCTGCTGGCCAAATGGCGCCCGACCTGGCCCGTGACGGGGTTGCCAGCCCTGCTCTTGAGCAATGCCGTAGCGCTTGGGCTGGCGCTACAGCAGGCCAGCGACGACAGCACGTGGCCCGCCATCCTGCTGCAAGCCTTGCTGGCCGGTGCTGGCTTCTGGCTGGCGCTGGTCTTGTTCACTGACCTGCGTCAGCGCAGTGCCCATGCCGATATCCCCGGCGTGCTGCGCGGCCTGCCTATCGAATTGATCGGTGCCGGGGTAATGGCCATGGCATTTTCCGGTTTCAATGGGTTGTTTGCACAATGAACACCAGCCCCGACCCGCGACTACGCACCAGCATGGGCCTGGTCTTGCTGGCCTGCATACCTGGCCTGCTGACACTGCTGTGGCTGCACGGCTGGGGTTTGCTGGTAAACCTGTTGCTCTGCGCCAGTGCCGCCATACTGTGCGAAACCCTGCTGCTTGCAATGCGCGGGCAACCGCCGAAGCCAGCGCTGAGCGATGGCAGCGCACTGGTGACAGCCGTCTTGCTGGCGTGCGCCCTGCCCACCCTCGCCCCTTGGTGGTTACCTGTGGTCGCCACCAGCGTTGCCATCGGCATCGGCAAGCAAGCGTTTGGCGGTGTCGGGCGCAACCTGTTCAACCCGGCCATGGTCGGTTATGCCTTCGTATTGCTGAGCTTCCCGTTGCAGATGAGCCATTGGCCAGGGCCTGCACCTGGCCTGCTGGAAAGCCTGCAGCAGGTGTTTACAGGTGGTCACATTGATGCCTGGGCTCGGCCTACGCTGCTCGACGGCCTGCGCCACAATCGCAGCCTGACCATTGACGAGCTGTTCGCCAGTCATCCGGGCTTCGGCAGTATTGGCGGCAGGGGCAGCGAATGGGCCAACCTGGCGTTCCTGCTTGGCGGCCTGTTCCTGCTGCAGCGCAAGGTGATCAGCTGGCACGCGCCTGCGGGCTTGCTGGCAGGGCTATTCGTGTTCAGCCTGTTGGGCTGGAACGGTTCGGGGTCGGACTCCAATGGCTCACCCTTGCTGCACCTGTTCTCTGGGTCGACCATGCTGGCGGCGTTCTTCATTGCCACCGAGCCCGTCTCCGGCCCCAAAAATGAGTGGGCCAGGTTGTGCTTCGGCCTGGGAGCCGGGCTGCTGATCTACCTGATTCGCACCTGGGGCAGCTACCCGGATGGCACGGCATTCGCCATCTTGCTGATGAACCTCATGGCACCGAGCCTTGAGCGCCTGGCCCAGCAGCGCCAGCAGGCCACCCGATGAACCGCCTTGCGCGTGACGCAGGCCTGCTGCTGCTGACCGGGGCACTGGCTGTGTCTGCCACGCTGACTTGGCGACATTGGACCAGTACCGCCATCGTCAGCGCCGAGAAGCAACTGCAAAGCCGCCAGCGGCTGGCGGTGCTGCCTGAAGGCAGTTACGACAACCAGCCACTGGACAGCCCCCTGCCAAGGCCCGCCGCCCAGCGGCCAAACAGCCGGATCCTGGCTGCTTACCGGGCCACCCGAGCCGGCGAGCCCACCGCAATCATCCTGATCACCCAGGCCCGAGGTTATGTCGGGCCGATCGTGCTGAGCATCGCCATCGCCGCCGACGGCCGGCTGATCGGTAGCCAAGTGGTCGAGCAACAGGAAAGCCCGGGGTTGGGCGCACGCCTGGGAGACCCACAGGTGCACTGGCTGGAGCAGTTTGCCAACCGTCAGTTGGGCGACCACTGGGCGCTGAAGCGGGACCAAGGCGACTTTGACCAACTGGCCGGCGCAACCGTGACCTCACGGGCCGTGATCACGGCACTACAGGAGGCCCTGAGCTACTTCGATGAGCAGCGCAGCATGCTGCTGGAGGTCACCCCGCATGAATAGCGTCTACTGGCTGGCAGCAAGCCTTGTGCCCATGCTCGGTGCCACCGTAACGCTGCGCGAGGGCGCCGCCATCGGCGTGTGCGCGATCGTGATGGTTAGCCTGCACCAAGTGTTGCTCGCACCCTTCCAGCGGCTGGCCAACTGGGCGTACGTGCTGGCAAGCCTGTTGCTGTTGGCCGCCCTGGCAAGCTGCCTGCAACTGGCCTTGCGTGCGTGGCTGCTGCCACTGGCCATAGCCCTGGGCCACTATCCGGCGCTGCTTTGCTTGCCATGCCTGGCATACGACCACCTGTTGCCTGATCAGGGCCGCTGGCGCCTGCTCGTCAGGCACCTTGGCGCTGTGCTTGGCATCTGCCTGCTGCTCGGCGCCAGCCGCCAAGGGTTGGCTGAGCTGACCGGCCTGCACCTGGCCAGCCTGGCCCCCGGCGCACTGCTACTGCTCGGACTGCTGCTGGCCTTGTACAATCGCCTGCGTCCGGGCCCTGCCCACCCACGTCGTCAAGGAAAGCTCTGATTTCATGAATGCCGCCAAACGCCTGGAGATCTTTCGCAGGCTGCACGAAGACAACCCCGACCCCAAGACAGAACTGGCCTACACCACCCCGTTCGAACTGCTGGTCGCCGTGACGTTGTCTGCGCAATCCACTGACGTCGGCGTCAACAAGGCCACCGCCCGCCTGTTCCCCGTCGCCAACACCCCCGAGGCCATCCATGCCCTGGGCGTTGAAGGCCTGAGCGAATACATCAAGACCATCGGCCTTTACAACAGCAAGGCCAAAAACGTCATCGAAGCCTGCCGGATGCTGATAGAGCAGCATGGCAGCGAGGTGCCGCAAACCCGCGAAGCGTTGGAGGCACTGCCCGGCGTGGGCCGCAAGACCGCCAACGTGGTGCTTAACACTGCCTTTCGCCAGCCGACCATGGCGGTGGATACCCATATATTCCGGGTCAGCAACCGCACCGGCATCGCGCCAGGCAAGACGGTGCTGGAGGTGGAGAAGAAACTGGTCAAGTTCGTGCCAAAGGATTACCTGCTCGATGCCCATCACTGGTTGATCCTGCATGGGCGCTATGTGTGCCAGGCCCGCAAGCCAAGGTGTGGCAGTTGCCGGATCGAAGACTTGTGCGAATACAAGCACAAGACCAGCGACGATTGAGCCGATAGCTCAAAACCACTCGCGGCGATTGAAAAAATCTTTTTTACCAGCGTCTGCTTTCTGGTTATAAGGACGGCCAATGGCCCCTTGGCTTGGAGCGACTCATGAGCACCGATAAAGACGACCTGTCGATCGAAGATGATTTTGTTGCCACAGAGGATGACGCGGAACCCCAGGTGGAAAGCGCAAAGACCAACCTGAGCAAACGCCGCACCATCGACAACATGCTGGAAGAACGGCGCCTGCAAAAGCAGCTGGCCGATTTCGACTACGACCTGTAGCGCTGCTCGGGAGCCCTGGCAAAGCCTCCTGACGGGAGGCTTTGCGGCCTGGCAGTCAGTTAAGACCTTGCCGCTGCGCCAGTTCGATCAGGTCAACCAGCGACCGCGCATTGAGCTTGAGCAATAGCCGGGACTTGTAGGTACTGACCGTCTTGTTGCTGAGGAACATGCTGTCGGCAATTTCCTTGTTCGAGCGCCCCCGCGCCAACTGCTGCAACACGGTCATCTCGCGCGCTGAAAGACGGTTGACCATATCCGTCTCGCTCCCCCCTCCCCTGCCACGCGACGCATGCAAGGCCTGGTTGGGGAAGTAGCTGTACCCTGACAACACGGCCTTGATGGCGCTGAGCAATTCGGTGAGCTCCTGCTGCTTGCACACGTAACCCGATGCCCCCGCCTGCATGCAGCGCATCGAGAAGTTGCCGGGGGCCTGCGACGTCAGTACCAGGACTTTGCTGCCCGGGCTGAACGTTGCCATGCGCGCGATCACCTCCAGGCCATCAAGCCTGGGGATGCCAATATCCAGTACCACGATATCCGGCAGGTGTTGCCGAGTGAGTTGCAGTGCAGCCACCCCGTTGTCGGTTTCCGCCACCACGTCATACCCATGCCGCTCCATCAGCATGCGCACGGCCAGGCGTATGACCGGATGATCATCCACGATAAGCACTTTATTCATGCGATATCCATTGATTCATTGTTTTTGCTTTGGCACGCCACGATAACCGACAGGGCGTCCGATGGCGCGGCGAATTCCCAGCGAAACTGATGAGCAGATGAAACTTACAGAACTTACGGAAATTTCCTACAAATAATTACTGCAGTTGTAATAACTAAATTCTTTATCACCAAACTGACGGTATCACCCGCCCGCAATTTCGCACCAGTTGAAAAACTGACGCCCACTTGAAGAAACATCCAACTCAAACAAGGTGAAAAATCAAGGCAACCAGGCTATTCGGCGATTAGTTCTCTCCCGGAAACCAGTCCAGTCTTTAGTTGAGTTCAACGGTCAGGTATAGATGGGCAAAACCGCTGGAGACGGCCCAAATGACCCAAGCACAACCTGTCGCCCCGCTGACGATCATTGCCATCTTCGCGGGGATCATCGAAGCCTCCGCGCTCGCGACACTGCCATTTCTCAGCGAGTCCAGCCAAAAACTTTACACCTGGTTTCTGGTGGGCTTCCCGTTTTTTCTCACAGCACTGTTCTTCCTGACGCTCAATTTCAACTACAAGTCGTTCTATAGCCCATCGCCCGGAAGAACGACCGCTGACAACATGCCGATCCCCAACAACGTGACAACTCCTGCCATGACCAACGGTCCCCACGAAGCGACCAAGGGCGAGCCAGTCACGTTCATGTTTTCCGGCCCCGACGCCAACCGCATGATGGAACAGCAACTCCTGTCTGCACTAGCCCACCCCCCCGTACCAGCGCGCACCTGGCGCTTTTGCAATCTGGACAGACGTCAATGTGCGCAGCTGTCGATCAGCGCACTCGAGGGAAATGTCGTGAACGACGAGCGCTAAACGCCCGGACTTTTCTGCAGCCAAAAAAAACCCCGGCCTGAGCCGGGGTTTCTACGACACGTGCCAGCAATCAGAGCAGCGAACGGCCCTTGTTAGCAGCAATGCGCATGCGCAGTGCGTTCAGCTTGATGAAGCCGGCCGCGTCCGCCTGGTTGTAGGCGCCGCCATCTTCCTCGAAGGTCGCGATGTTGGCATCGAACAGCGAGTCGTCCGACTGGCGGCCGACCACGGTCACGTTGCCTTTGTACAGCTTCAGGCGTACCACGCCATTCACGTTGACCTGCGAAGCGTCGATCATCTGTTGCAGCATCAGACGCTCCGGGCTCCACCAGTAGCCGGTGTAGATCAGGCTGGCGTACTTCGGCATCAGCTCATCTTTCAGGTGAGCGACTTCGCGGTCCAGGGTGATCGACTCGATGGCACGGTGGGCCTTGAGCATGATGGTGCCGCCTGGGGTCTCGTAGCAGCCACGCGACTTCATGCCGACGTAACGGTTCTCGACGATGTCCAGGCGGCCGATGCCGTTGGCACCGCCGATACGGTTCAGGTCGGCCAGGACGGTGGCCGGAGTTTTCTCGACGCCATCGATCGCAACGATGTCACCGTTACGGTAGGTGAGCTCGATGTAGGTCGCCTGGTCCGGGGCGTTCTCAGGCGAGACGCTCCAGCGCCACATGTCTTCTTCGTGCTCGGTCCAGGTATCTTCCAGGACACCGCCTTCGTAGGAGATGTGCAGCAGGTTGGCGTCCATCGAGTACGGCGACTTCTTCTTGCCGTGGCGCTCGATCGGGATGCCGTGCTTTTCGGCGTAGTCCATCAGTTTTTCGCGGGACAGCAGGTCCCACTCACGCCACGGGGCGATGACCTTGACGCCTGGTTTCAGGGCGTAGGCACCCAGCTCGAAACGCACCTGGTCGTTGCCTTTGCCGGTGGCGCCATGGGAAATGGCGTCAGCGCCGGTTTCGTTGGCGATTTCGATCAGACGCTTGGCGATCAGCGGACGGGCGATGGAAGTACCCAGCAGGTACTCGCCTTCGTATACGGTGTTGGCGCGGAACATCGGGAACACGAAATCACGCACGAATTCTTCGCGCAGGTCGTCGATGTAGATCTCTTTAACACCCATTGCCTGGGCCTTGGCACGGGCCGGCTCGACCTCTTCGCCCTGACCCAGGTCAGCGGTGAAGGTCACCACTTCGCAGTTGTAGGTATCCTGCAGCCACTTGAGAATCACCGAAGTATCAAGGCCGCCGGAATACGCCAGTACGACCTTTTTTACGTCCGCCATGCCATCACTCCACGGGGTTGTACGGAAAGGGATCGATTCTAACGGCCTTGCGGATAAATTTACAGTGGGGCGACAGCTTCTGACGACAAAGCGACAGGAACTGTCGGAAGGGCGACGGGTGTATGCCTCACCGATCTCAGGGCGCCTTCGCCCCCGGCGCGGCAGCAGCCGGGCTGGCCGGGGCTGGGGCCGGGGCGGCTAGCGCCGGTTTTTCCACAGGTTTCTCAACCACCGAAACCCGATCCAGCTCGATATTCACCCGGCGATTGCGCGCCCGGTTGGCAGCGCTGTTGTTCTTCACCAACGGGTACTGCTCGCCATGGAAGCGCACCGTGATCTGTTCTTCAGCCAAGCCATGGGCCTTGAAGTAGTCAGCCACCGCCAGCGCGCGACGGCGCGACAGGTCACGATTGGTCAGGCGGTTGCCACTGTTGTCGGAGTGGCCGTTCAGCTCGATGTGGTTTACCGTCGGGTCGGCTTTCATGTAATCCAGGATCACATCCAGCCGTGCACGCGCCGACGCGTCCAGATCGGTGCCGCCACCCGGGAAGCCCACCTGGGTCTGGCGCACCTGATCGTAATTCATTGGCAGCAGCTTGCTGGCACAAACCTGGTAGTCGCTGTAGGCCTTGGCGAAACTGACCGGCAGCACGCGCACTTCCATCGGCCTGCCGGCCTCACCGGTGTAGTTGCGTACCACGGTGCTGCGCCCGTCGAGCAGGCCGTTTATCAGGCGGCTGGCCTGGCCCTGGGAAGAGCTGAACAGCACCCCGGTACGCGCCATGCGCACGCTGCCCAGGTTGATATCACCCCGCCCAGGCTGCCACGGCGCCGCCGCCGCCAGCAGGCTGGCTGTACCTGCACCCAGTACGTTGCTGTCCGAACGCAGCTGGAACACCGGCTGTTCACCTGCCCGGCGCACGAACTCGCCGCTGCCAAAACCTTCTATTGGCTGGATCAGACGGCACTCGAACTGGTCACCCTCGACCTTCCAGGCAATGTTCTCCATGCGCGTCTGGAAAGTCAGTGCGCCGGCCGGCAGGCTGGCGAACAGGGTCAACAGGGTTAGGTAACGCTGGCGCACGGGCGGCTCCACAAATTCTGACGGCTTACCTGCAGGCTATCGGACGCCTGCCGGAAAACTTGATAGCCGTGCTCGCCCCAGGGTTTTCCGGTAGCATTGGGGCTTGAGTTCGACCCGCCTGGAATCCCCAATGTCCGATCGCCTGACCCTCCTGCGCCCCGACGACTGGCACATCCATCTGCGCGATGGTGCCGTCTTGCCCCACACCGTTGGCGACGTGGCGCGTACCTTCGCCCGTGCCATCATCATGCCCAACCTGGTTCCTCCGGTGCGTAATGCCGAGCAGGCTGGTGCCTACCGCGAGCGCATCCTGGCTGCCCGCCCGGCCGGCAGCCGCTTCGAGCCGCTGATGGTGCTGTACCTCACCGACCTCACCAGCCCCGAGGACATCCGCGCGGCCAAGGCCAGCGGTTTCGTGTACGCCGCCAAGTTGTACCCGGCCGGCGCCACCACCAACTCCGATTCCGGCGTGACCAGCATCGACAACATCCTCCCGGCCATAGAAGCACTGGCGGAAGTGGGCATGCCGCTACTGGTGCATGGCGAAGTTACCCGCAGCGAGATCGACGTGTTCGACCGCGAAAAGCGCTTCATCGACGAGCACATGCGCCGTCTGGTCGAGCGCTTCCCGACGCTGAAGGTGGTGTTCGAACACATCACCACCAGCGACGCCGCGCAGTTCGTCACCGAGGCCCCGGCCAACGTCGGCGCGACCATCACCGCCCAGCACCTGCTGTACAACCGCAACCACATGCTGGTTGGCGGCATTCGCCCGCATTTCTACTGCCTGCCGATCCTCAAGCGCAACACCCACCAGGTGGCGCTGCTGGACGCGGCCACCAGCGGTAACCCGAAGTTCTTCCTGGGCACCGACTCGGCACCGCACGCTCGTCACGCCAAGGAAGCCGCCTGCGGGTGCGCCGGTTGCTACACCGCCTACGCGGCCATCGAAATGTACGCCGAAGCGTTCGAGCAGCGTAACGCGCTGGACAAGCTGGAAGGCTTTGCCAGCCTGCACGGCCCGGCCTTCTACGGCCTGCCGGCGAACACCGACACCATTACCCTGGTGCGTGAAGAATGGACCGCCCCGGACACCCTGCCGTTTGGCGAGCAGACCGTAATCCCGCTGCGCGCCGGTGAAAAACTGCGCTGGCGCCTGCTGGAGGAAAACGCGTGAGCGAAGAACTCTACGAAGACGACATGGACACCCAAGGCAGCAGCGGTTCGCGCCACCCGATGGCCGAGCGCTTCCGCGGCTACCTGCCGGTAGTGGTGGATGTGGAGACAGGTGGTTTCAACAGCGCGACCGATGCCCTGCTGGAAATTGCCGCCGTCACTATCGGCATGGACGAGAAAGGCTTCCTGTTCCCCGAGCACACTTACTTCCACCGGGTAGAGCCGTTCGAGGGCGCCAACATCGAAGCCGCAGCGCTGGAGTTTACCGGCATCAAGCTGGACCACCCGCTGCGCATGGCCGTCAGCGAGGAAAGCGCGCTGACCGACATCTTCCGCGGCGTACGCAAGGCACTCAAGGCCAATGGCTGCAAGCGGGCGATCCTGGTCGGCCACAACAGCAGCTTCGACCTGGGCTTCCTCAATGCGGCGGTGGCGCGCAACGACCTGAAGCGCAACCCGTTCCACCCGTTTTCAAGCTTCGACACCGCTACCCTCGCGGGCCTGGCGTATGGCCAGACCGTGCTGGCGCGTGCCTGCCAGAGCGCGGACATCGACTTCGACGGGCGTGAGGCGCACTCGGCGCGTTATGACACCGAGAAGACGGCCGAGCTGTTCTGCGGCATCGTCAACCGCTGGAAAGAGATGGGCGGCTGGCGCGACTTCAACGATTGAGTTGAATCCAGGGGCCGCGCTGCGGCCCTTTCGCGGCACAAGGCCGCTCCTACAGGGGTATGCGTACTGCTGTAGGAGCGGCCTTGTGCCGCGAAAGGGCCAGGACAGGCACTGGAAGCCTTGAAGTCCAGGCACAAAAAAACCGGCCACGAAGGCCGGTTTTTTATGCGAGCGGCAATTACAACTTGCCAGCGTTCTCGCTCAGGTAGGCAGCAACGCCTTCTGGCGAAGCGTTCATGCCTTTGTCGCCTTTTTTCCAGTTGGCAGGGCAGACTTCGCCGTGCTCTTCGTGGAACTGCAGGGCGTCAACCAGGCGCAGCAGCTCGTCCATGTTACGGCCCAGTGGCAGGTCGTTGATGATCTGCGAGCGGACAACACCGTTGGTGTCGATCAGGAAGGCGCCACGGAAGGCCACGCCGCCTTCGGACTCTACGTCGTAGGCTTTGCAGATTTCGTGGGTCATGTCGGCAGCCAGGGTGTACTTCACCTGACCGATGCCGCCGTTGTTGACCGGGGTGTTACGCCAGGCGTTGTGGGTGAAGTGCGAGTCGATCGACACGCCGATCACTTCGACGTTGCGCGCCTGGAAGTCCGGGATGCGGTTGTCCAGGGCGATCAGCTCGGACGGGCAGACGAAGGTGAAGTCCAGCGGGTAGAAGAACACCAGGCCGTACTTGCCCTTGATGGCCGAAGCCAGGTTGAAGCTGTCGACGATCTCGCCATTGCCCAGCACGGCTGGAACGGTGAAATCGGGGGCTTTCTTACCAACGAGTACGCTCATTGTAATCTCCTGATGAGGGTGAAAAACCGTTTGCCGGGCCAGACGGGCTTGCCCGACATCCAACAAAGGCCGACCATCATACACGGCTTCTGATGACAGGCCGAATCCATCAGGCAGGCAACCACCGGTCGCTCAAGCACAGCCTTTTCAGAAAGCACTTTGACAAGCATTCTCATTAACATTAAGCTCCAATCCATCGACTCAACCCGCGATGGTCAGCCCTTATGTATGTGTGTCTTTGTGTCGGCGTCACCGACGGACAGATCCGCGATGCGATCTATGAAGGATGCTGCAGTTACAAGGAAGTGCGAGCCGCGACCAATGTCGCAAGCCAGTGTGGCAAATGCGCCTGCCTGGCCAAGGAAGTGGTCCGTGAGACCCTGACCGAGCTTCAGGTCAGCCAGGCCGCCCTGCCCTATCCCGTGGAATTTACCGCGGCCTGAAAACCCAGAATTCAAAGAACCGGACCCTGTGTCCGGTTTTTTTATGCTCTGAATTCAATAAGTTAGCGCTCCAACGCGGTTCACAAACATTCTTATTCCTATTAATTTTCACTTATTATTCAACAACTTAGGTTTGACACTACTAAGTATCGGGCTCAAACTTCACTGTATTGGCACACTTCTACAGGGCAGGAACCCGTAATGAAAGGCGACGTAAGCGTCATCCAGCATCTCAACAAGATCCTCGGAAACGAGCTGGTCGCGATCAACCAGTACTTCCTGCACGCTCGCATGTACGAAGATTGGGGCCTGAACAAGCTCGGCAAGCACGAGTACAAGGAATCCATCGACGAGATGAAGCACGCTGACAAACTGATCAAGCGTATTCTCTTCCTCGAAGGCATCCCTAACGTTCAGGACCTGGGCAAGCTGCTGATCGGCGAGCACACCAAGGAAATGCTCGAGTGCGACCTGAAGCTTGAAAAGAAAGGCCTGGCCGACCTGAAGGCAGCCATCGCCCATTGCGAAACCGCTGGCGACTTCGGCTCGCGTGACATGCTTGAAGAGATCCTCGAATCCGAGGAAGAGCACATCGACTGGCTGGAAACCCAACTGGGGCTGATCGACAAGATCACTATCGAAAACTACCTGCAGTCGCAGATGGGCGAAGAATAATTATTCGCCGCATAAAAAAACCCGCTATCAGCGGGTTTTTTTATGCTTGCCGGAAGCTCAGGCTTCGGAAGCCTTGGCTTTGGCAGCAGCGTCCTTGATCAGGGTTTGCAGCTCACCCTTCTCGAACATTTCCAGCATGATGTCGCTACCGCCAACCAGCTCACCGGCTACCCACAGCTGCGGGAAGGTCGGCCAGTTGGCATATTTTGGCAGGTTGGCACGGATTTCCGGGTTCTGCAGGATGTCGACGTAGGCGAACTTCTCGCCACAACCCATCACTGCTTGCGATGCCTTGGCCGAGAACCCGCATTGCGGGGCATTCGGCGAGCCTTTCATGTAAAGCAGAATGGTGTTGTTGGCAATCTGCTCTTTGATCGTTTCGATGATATCCATGTAGCACCTCGGCTTAACTTTGCGACGCTGTTGTCGGCACGGTGGCGCATTGTAACGGAAAGCCGAGCAGCGTGCTCGGCCTAGCTGTTCCTTACGCGGCCTCCACCTGCACGGGTACGCCATTGAGCGCAGCGTTGCCGGAAACCTGGTCCCGCAAGCGCTCGTCGGTCAGGTCATTGGCGCTCACCCCGGGCTGCGCCTGGGCGATCTGCATGTGCACGCCCTGACGACCGTGACCGAAGCCATGGGGCAGACTGACCACCCCGGGCATCATGTCCTCGCAGGCTTGCACCTCGACTTCGAGATCGCCCGTGCGGGAGCGGATACGCACCCGCTGGCCGTCCTGCAACTGTCGCTGTTGCAGGTCTTGCGGGTGCATCAACAGATGATGGCGAGGCTTGCCTTTCACCAGGCGGTGGAAATTGTGCATCCATGAGTTGTTGCTGCGCACATGGCGGCGGCCGATCAGCAGCAGCTCACCCGGTACGGGCGGTGCCAGTTGCGTCAGGCGGTGAAGGTCGTCCAGCAACACCTGGGGTGCCGCTTCGACAGCCTTGCTGGTAGTCGCCAGGCGCGCAGCGAGGTTGCTGCGTAACGGCCCGAGGTCAAGGCCGTGTGGGTGCTCGTCCAGCGTTGCCAGTGAAAGACGCCAAGGCGTTGCTTCACCATAGCGCCCCTTGCGCAAGGCCAGATCGATCATCTGCGCAGGTGCCCAGGTCGGTTTCAACTCAAGCTCGGCACGTCTGGCAAACGCCTGGGCCAGGCCGACGAAAATTTCCCAGTCGTGCAGCGCCCCGTCCGGCTTGGCCAGGATCGCCCGGTTGAAGCGGGTGACGTTGCGCACGGCCAGCAAGTTGAAGGTGCTGTCGTAGTGGTCGTTTTCCAGCGAGGAGGTGGAAGGCAGGATCAGGTCGGCATGCCGAGTGGTTTCATTGATGTAGAGGTCGATGCTGAGCATGAACTCCAGGCCTTCCAGGGCCGCATCCAGCTGGCGACCGTTAGGCGTGGACAGCACCGGGTTGCCGGCCACTGTCACCAAGGCGCGTACCTGCCCTTCGCCAGGTGTCAGCATCTCTTCGGCCAGGGCCGCCACGGGCAGCTCGCCACCGTACTCGGGCAAACCCGAGACCCGGCTCTGCCAGGCGTTGAAATGGCCGCCCGAGGTGGTGGCCACCAGGTCGACGGCGGGCTCGGTGCACAAAGCGCCGCCTTCACGGTCGAGGTTGCCGGTGACCAGGTTGATCAGTTGCACCAGCCAGTGGCAGAGGGTTCCGAAGGTTTGGGTGGAAACGCCCATGCGGCCATAGCACACGGCCTTTTCTGCCGCAGCGAAGTCCCGTGCCAGCTGGCGGATCTGCGTAGCAGCAATGCCGCAATGCGGGCTCATGGCTTCGGCGCTGAGGGGGGCAAGCGCCTCACGCACCTGCTGCAGGCCGTTGATGGGTAAGTGCGAACCTTGCGCCAGGCCCTCCTCGAACAGGGTGTTGAGCACGCCGCACAACAAGGCTGCGTCCCCACCCGGACGGATAAACAGGTGGGTATCGGCCATGGCCGCCGTTTCGCTGCGCCGAGGGTCCACCACCACCAGGCGCCCGCCCCGGCCAAGCAGGGCCTTGAGGCGCTTTTCCACATCGGGCACGGTCATGATGCTGCCGTTGGAGGCCAGCGGGTTGCCGCCAAGAATCAGCATGAAGTCGGCGTGGTCGATATCCGGAATCGGCAGCAGCAGGCCATGGCCATACATCAGGTGGCTGACCAGGTGTTGTGGCAGCTGGTCCACCGAGGTGGCCGAGAAACGGTTGCGTGTCTTGAGCAGGCCGAGGAAGTAATTGCTGTGGGTCATCAAACCGTAGTTGTGCACGCTAGGGTTGCCCTGGTAGACCGCCACGGCATTGCGCCCGTGAGCCTGCTGGACCGCCCACAACTTTTCCGCGGCCAGGACAAAGGCCTCGTCCCAGCCGATGGCCTGCCAACGCTCCCCTACCCGCTTGTGGGGCTGGCGCAGGCGGTCAGGGTCGTTCTGGATGTCCTGCAAGGCCACGGCCTTGGGGCAGACGTGGCCACGGCTGAACGGGTCCTGGGGGTCGCCCTTGATCGAGCTGATTAGCGCCCGCCCGTCGTCTTCATGGCTGACTTCGATGTTCAGCCCGCAGATTGCTTCGCACAGGTGACAGGCACGGTGATGCAGGGTCTTGGTCATGGCCGCCTCTGCCTTGTTGTTGTCGAACATTGACTATGCGCCCGCCCCCTGCCCCCGGCCAGCGCCCTTCGCCGCGTGAATCCACCGACATCAGGCACACGATTTGCGACAGCCATTTGCCAAATTGCCAGCAAGCCCTGTACAACCTCGTGTAGCAAATAAAAAACAGCACAGGCCGACGGGTGAAGACACCCTTTGCAACACCCTTTTCAATCAGGCCGCTGTTCCCCCTTGGCTTCAGGCGACATTTACTTATAGTATTGCGCCTTTCCCTATTTTCGTCCGCCCCGTGCGGCTTACGCCGCAGGTCAATCCCGTTGTCAAAAAAAACCATACGGTCGACCTGCATACCGTTGCAGATAAGGTAGTCAATCATGAGCGCTAGGCACTTTCTCTCCCTGCTGGACTTCACCACCGACGAATTGCTCGGGGTGATCCGCCGCGGCATCGAGCTGAAGGACCTGCGCAAACGAGGCGTGCTGTTCGAGCCCCTGAAGAACCGCGTGCTTGGCATGATCTTCGAGAAATCCTCGACCCGTACCCGCGTGTCGTTCGAGGCTGGCATGATCCAGCTGGGCGGCCAGGCCATCTTCCTGTCGCCACGCGACACCCAGCTGGGCCGTGGCGAGCCGATCGGTGACAGCGCCATCGTGCTGTCGAGCATGGTCGATGTGGTGATGATTCGTACCCACGCCCACAGCACCCTGACCGAATTCGCCGCCAAGTCGCGTGTGCCGGTGATCAACGGCCTGTCCGACGAGTCGCACCCATGCCAACTGCTGGCCGACATGCAGACCTTCCTCGAGCACCGCGGCTCGATCCAGGGCAAGACCGTGACCTGGATCGGTGACGGTTTCAACATGTGCAACTCCTATATCGAGGCCGCCAGGCAGTTCGATTTCCAGCTGCGCATCGCCTGCCCCGAAGGCTACGAGCCGGATCAGCGCTTCATGGCGCTGGGCGGTGACCGCGTGCAGATCATCCGCGATGCCAAGGAAGCCGTGCGTGATGCACACCTGGTGGTCACCGATGTCTGGACTTCCATGGGTCAGGAGGAGGAAACTGCACGGCGCCTGGCGCATTTCGCGCCTTACCAGGTCACCCGCGAACTGCTCGACCTGGCGGCACCCGATGTCCTCTTCATGCACTGCCTGCCCGCCCACCGTGGCGAGGAAATCAGCCAGGACCTGCTCGACGACCCACGTTCGGTCGCCTGGGACGAGGCTGAAAACCGCCTGCATGCACAGAAGGCGCTTCTCGAATTCCTTGTAGAACCGGCTTACCACCACGCATGAGTCAACCCCTACTGCTCAACCTGCGCAACCTCGCCTGCGGCTACGGCGACCAGCGCATCGTCCAGAACCTCAATCTGCACCTGAACGCAGGCGACATCGGTTGCCTGCTGGGTTCCTCCGGTTGCGGGAAAACCACCACGCTGCGCGCCATTGCCGGTTTCGAACCGGTACACGAAGGCGAGATCCAGCTGGCCGGCGAGGTCATTTCCCGCGCCGGCTTCACCCTGGCCCCGGAAAAGCGCCGCATCGGCATGGTGTTCCAGGACTATGCGCTGTTCCCGCACCTGACCGTGGCGCAGAACATTGCCTTTGGCATCGCCAAGCACCCACGCCAGGCCGCCGTCATCGAAGAGATGCTCGAACTGGTCAAGCTTGGCGGCCTGGGCGGGCGTTACCCGCACGAATTGTCTGGCGGCCAGCAGCAACGGGTCGCCCTGGCCCGCGCGCTGGCGCCGGAACCGCAGTTGCTGCTGCTCGACGAGCCATTCTCCAACCTTGACGTGGAGTTGCGCCGGCGCCTGAGCCATGAGGTTCGCGATATTCTCAAGAGCCGTGGCACCAGCGCCATCCTGGTTACCCATGACCAGGAAGAAGCCTTTGCCGTCAGCGATCAGGTCGGTGTGTTCAAGGAAGGCCGCCTGGAGCAGTGGGACACGCCCTACAACCTTTACCACGAACCACAGACGCCGTTCGTGGCCAGCTTCATTGGCCAGGGGTACTTCATCCGTGGGCAGATGAGCAGCCACGAGGCCGTCAATACCGAGCTGGGAGAACTGCGCGGCAACCGTGCCTACATCCTGGCACCGGGCAGTTCGGTGGACGTGCTGCTGCGGCCCGACGATATCGTGTATGCACCGGGCAGCGCGCTACAGGCGAACATCGTTGGCAAGAGCTTCCTGGGGGCATCGACCCTGTACCGCCTGCAACTGCCCACTGGCAGCCAGCTGGAAGCGATCTTCCCTAGCCATAACGACCTTCAGGTCGGTGAAGATGTGGGGATTGCGGTGAAAGCCGATCACCTGGTGCTGTTCCCGGTGCCGGGTAGCGTTGCGGCGCAGTTGCCGCGGCAGGAGAATGGCGTGCGTCGGTACAGTTCCGCGACCTGATTGCAGATCCCTGGGGCCGCTTTGCGGCCCTTCGCGGGCTTGCCCGCTCCCACAGGTTTCGCGTCAAGTATTCCTGTGGGAGCGGGCAAGCCCGGCTCAGCCTCTGCCGATCCCGGCAAACTTGCCTTGGGTATGCTCGGCCAGCACCGCCGCCGCCAACTCCACTTCCAGCCCACGCCGTCCAGCGCTGACATGGATGGTTGCAAAATTCTGCGCTGATTCGTCAATGAAGGTTCGCAAGCGCTTCTTCTGCCCCAAAGGGCTGATCCCCCCCACCAGATAACCCGTAGCCCGCTGCGCCGCCGCCGGGTCTGCCATTTCGCATTTCTTTACCCCGGCAGCATGGGCCAGGGCCTTGAGGTCCAGGGTGCCCACAACCGGCACCACCGCCACCAGCAACTCCCCTTTCTCGCTGCTCGCCAGCAAGGTCTTGAACACCTGCTGCGGGTCGAGCCCGAGCTTTTCCGCCGCCTCCAGACCGTAGGACGCCGACTTGGGGTCATGCTCATAACTGTGCACACGGTGCTCGGCGCGATGCTTCTTCAACAGGTCTAGGGCGGGGGTCATGCAAGGGCTCCGGTCTGGGACGGCTCGGCGGCTACTTTAGGACAATTCCCACAGCGCAGCCAGCGCACCGCAATCGCGCACCTCTAGTACGCGGATTCGCAGCCAATTTTAGCGACCATTTCGTGACTGGTCGTTCACTTTCGACCTTTGACATCAGCGTTTCTTGTCTATATTTTTTCGCTTCTGAACAAATGGCGCACTTTTAAGGTGCGTTTCCTGTATTTGCCCGGGGTCAATGGGGATCGACACCGGGCTTTGCTGTCGAGCGCCACGCGCCTCACAACAAAAAAAACGAGGTCATACATGACGACTGCTCTACGCCAACCCACGCTGTCCAGCCAATGCCTGGCCGAGTTTCTCGGCACAGCCCTGCTCATTTTCTTCGGTACCGGCTGTGTTGCCGCGCTCAAGGTCGCCGGCGCCAGCTTTGGCCTGTGGGAAATCAGCATCATCTGGGGCGTCGGCGTGAGCATGGCGATCTACCTCACCGCCGGCATTTCCGGCGCGCACCTGAACCCGGCAGTGAGCATCGCCCTCACCCTGTTCGCCGGTTTCGACAAGCGCAAGCTGCCCTTCTACATGCTGGCCCAGGTATGCGGCGCGTTTTGCGGCGCGGCGCTGGTCTACACCCTGTACAGCAACCTGTTCTTCGATTTCGAACAGGCCCACGCCATGTTGCGCGGTAGCGAAGCCAGCCTGGAGCTGGCCTCGGTGTTCTCCACCTACCCACACCCCTCGCTGTCCACCGGCCAGGCGTTCCTGGTTGAAGTCGTCATCACGGCTATCCTGATGGCCGTGATCATGGCCCTGACCGACGACAACAACGGCCTGCCGCGCGGCGCCATGGCCCCGCTGCTGATCGGCCTGCTGATCGCGGTGATCGGCAGCGCCATGGGCCCGCTGACCGGCTTTGCCATGAACCCTGCTCGCGATTTCGGGCCAAAACTCATGACTTTCCTGGCCGGTTGGGGCGAAATCGCCTTCACTGGCGGACGGGACATACCGTATTTCCTGGTTCCGGTGTTTGCACCGATCCTTGGCGCTTGCCTGGGTGCCGCGACCTATCGCGGCCTGATTGCCCGCAACCTGCCAATGGCAGCTGCCGCGAACCCTGAGACAAATGACAATCGCCAGGGCGATACTCAAGCCAATTGATGCCGGCTACATGCCCAGCCCTGACCTCCCATTCTCGCAAGGCCTACGACCATGACAGACACCCAGGACAAGAACTACATCATCGCCCTGGACCAGGGCACCACCAGTTCGCGTGCCATCATTTTCGACCGCGACGCCAATGTGGTGGGCACCTCCCAGCGCGAGTTCGCCCAGCACTATCCGCAGGCGGGCTGGGTCGAGCACGACCCGATGGAAATCTTCGCCACGCAGAGCGCGACCATGGTCGAGGCCTTGGCACAGGCAGGCATCAGCCATGCCCAGGTAGCCGCAATCGGCATCACCAACCAACGCGAAACCACCGTGGTGTGGGACAAGGAAACCGGGCGCCCGGTTTACAATGCCATCGTCTGGCAGTGCCGCCGCAGCACCGAGATCTGCGCCCAACTCAAGCGCGACGGCCATGAAGACTACATACGCGACACCACCGGCCTGGTCACCGACCCGTACTTCTCCGGCACCAAGCTGAAGTGGATCCTCGACAACGTCGAGGGCGCCCGCGAACGCGCCGAGCGTGGCGAACTGTTGTTCGGCACCATCGATACCTGGCTGATCTGGAAGTTCTCGGGCGGCAAGGTGCACGTCACCGACTACACCAATGCCTCGCGCACGCTGATGTTCAACATCCATAGCCTGGAGTGGGACGACAAGCTGCTGGAAATCCTCGGCATCCCGCGGCAGATGCTGCCCGAGGTTCGTTCTTCTTCAGAAGTGTACGGCCAGACAAAAAGCGGCATTGCCATTGCTGGCATCGCAGGTGACCAACAGTCGGCACTGTTCGGCCAGATGTGCGTAGAGCCCGGCCAGGCCAAGAACACCTACGGCACCGGCTGCTTCCTGCTGATGAACACCGGCGAGCAGGCAGTAAAATCGTCCCATGGCCTGCTCACCACCATCGCCTGCGGCCCGCGTGGCGAGGTGGCCTATGCGCTGGAAGGCGCGGTGTTCAACGGTGGTTCCACCGTGCAATGGCTGCGTGACGAGCTGAAGATCGTCAACGACGCCCTGGATACCGAATACTTCGCCAGCAAGGTCAAGGACAGCAACGGCGTCTATCTGGTGCCGGCATTCACCGGCCTGGGTGCCCCGTACTGGGACCCGTACGCCCGCGGCGCGCTGTTCGGCCTGACCCGTGGCGTGAAGGTGGACCACATCATCCGCGCCGCGCTGGAGTCGATCGCCTACCAGACCCGCGACGTGCTCGATGCCATGCAGCAGGACTGCGGCCAGCGCCTGTCCGAGTTGCGTGTGGACGGTGGTGCGGTGGCCAACAACTTCCTCATGCAGTTCCAGGCCGACATCCTCGGCACGTGCGTGGAGCGCCCGCAAATGCGCGAAACCACAGCCCTGGGCGCCGCCTACCTGGCCGGCCTGGCTTGCGGCTTCTGGAGCGGCCTGGACGAACTGCGCGACAAGGCAATCATCGAGCGCGAGTTCAGCCCGCAGCTGGATGAAACGCAGAAAGAGAAGCTGTATGCCGGCTGGAAGAAAGCCGTCGAACGTACCCGTGACTGGGAAGAGCACGAGGCGTAAAACACATTGGGGCCGCCACGCGGCCCCAATCGTCTACTGGCCGTCATCCCCTTCCTACGGCATCATTGCAGAATTTGTCCGGCTGCCCCAAAGGACCGCCCATGAATCTGCCCCCCCGCCAACAACAAATCCTCGAACTGGTGCGCGAGCGCGGTTACGTCAGTATCGAAGAAATGGCGCAGCTGTTCGTCGTGACGCCGCAGACCATCCGTCGAGATATCAACCAGCTTGCCGAGCTCAACCTGCTTCGCCGCTACCACGGTGGCGCGGCCTATGACTCGAGTATCGAGAATACGGCCTACGCCATGCGTGCCGACCAGATGCGCGATGAAAAGCAGCGTATCGCTGACGCCGTGGCCCGGCAGATTCCCGACCATGCCTCGGTGTTCATCAACATCGGCACCACTACCGAATCCATCGCCCGCGCACTGCTCAACCACAACCACCTGAAGGTCATCACCAACAACTTGCATGTGGCGGCGATCCTGGCTGCCAAGGACGATTTCGAAGTGCTGGTGGCCGGTGGCACGGTGCGCCGGGACGGTGGAGTGGTGGGCCAGGCCAGTGTCGACTTCATCAACCAGTTCAAGGTCGATTTCGCCCTGGTGGGTATCAGCGGCATCGACGAGGACGGCAGCCTGCTCGACTTCGACTACCAGGAAGTACGGGTATCCCAGGCGATCATCGCCAATGCCCGGCAGGTGATCCTTGCCGCCGACTCCAGCAAGTTCGGGCGCAATGCCATGGTGCGCCTGGGCTCGATCAGCCTGGTCGACTGCCTGGTGACCGATCAGGCGCCTACCCCCACCCTCACTCAGTTGCTGAACCAGTACAAGATCCGCCTCGACGTCGTTTAAAGGGTGGCGGGGGCTTGCCGCAACCTGTGTGGCATGCAGACCGCCCAGCCGAAATTTTCGAAAATGTTCACTTTATTGTCATCTGATCAGTTTTTTCTATAAAGACTGGCTGGCGACGGGCGTTCTGTTGCGCTAGTATTTTCGCAAACGAACATTAATGTTCACTTTCGATGTGAACAGCTCCCAGGAGGCCTTGCCCGTGTCCCAGCCCGTTTCGTCCCAGCCATCACTCGCCGACTGCTATGACCTCGCCGTGATCGGCGGTGGCATCAATGGCGTGGGCATCGCTGCCGACGCCGCCGGGCGGGGTCTGAAAGTATTCCTTTGCGAAAAGGACGACCTGGCCCAGCACACGTCATCAGCCAGCAGCAAGCTGATCCACGGTGGCCTGCGCTACCTTGAACACTACGAATTCCGCCTGGTACGCGAAGCCTTGGCCGAACGCGAAGTGCTGCTGGCCAAGGCGCCGCACATCGTCAGACCGATGCGTTTCGTGCTGCCACACCGCCCACACCTGCGCCCGGCGTGGATGATCCGCGCCGGCCTGTTCCTGTATGACCATCTGGGCAAACGCAAGCGCCTGGGTGCCTCGCGCAGCCTGCGCTTTGGCCCCGGTTACCCGCTAAAGCCGGCGATCACGCGCGGTTTCGAATACGCCGATTGCGCGGTAGACGACGCGCGGCTGGTGGTGCTCAATGCCATGGCCGCCCGTGAGCACGGCGCGCACATCCATACCCGCACCCGCTGCCTGCGCGCAGAGCGCGTGGACGGCCTGTGGCAGGTCGAGTTGCAGCATGCCGATGGCAGCCTGCAGAGCATTCGCGCCCGCGCCCTGGTCAACGCCGCTGGCCCGTGGGTCGCCAGTTTCATCAAGGACGACCTCAAGCTGGATGCGCCGTACGGCATCCGCCTGATCCAGGGCAGCCACATCATCGTGCCGCGCCTGTACGAAGGGGAACATGCCTTCATCCTGCAGAACGAAGACCAGCGCATCGTCTTCTGCATCCCTTACCTGGACCGCTTCACCCTGATAGGCACCACTGACCGCGAGTACAGCGGCGACCCTGCCAAGGTAGCGATTACCGCACAGGAAACCGACTACCTGTTGAAAGTGGTCAACGCGCACTTCAATCATCAGCTGAGCCACGGCGATATCCTGCACACCTACTCCGGCGTGCGCCCGCTGTGCAACGACGAGTCGGACAACCCGTCTGCCGTCACCCGTGACTATACCCTCGCGCTCAGCGCAGCGTCTGGCGAGGCGCCATTGCTGTCGGTGTTTGGCGGCAAGCTGACCACCTACCGCAAGCTGGCAGAGTCGGCCATGAGCGAACTCAAGCCGTTCTTCAGCCAGATGGGCAAAAGCTGGACCGCCGATGCCCCCCTGCCCGGCGGGGAAGACATGAGCACGCCGCAGGCATTGGTCGAAGCGCTGCTGGCACAGCATCAATGGCTGGCAGTGGACATCGCCAAACGCTGGGCGGTGAGCTATGGCAGCCGCACCTGGCAACTGCTGGACGGCGTGCATGGCCCGCAAGACCTGGGCCAGGTGATCGGCGGCGGCTTGTTCACCCGTGAAGTCGACTACTTGCGTGATTGCGAATGGGCTGTCAACGCCCAGGACATCCTGTGGCGGCGCAGCAAGCTTGGCCTGTTCACCAGCGCCAGCGAGCAGCAGGCCCTGGCTGATTACCTGGCGCAAAGCGAGGCGCGCAGCAACGCCGCCTGATCCGGCTGGGGCGACCGCTGTGCGGTTGCCCCCTCAGGCTTCCCGCCCGTAGGCCTCCCTCGCCAGTTCCAGGTACAACGCCCGCTCCTGGGCATTGAGCGCCTCCATCAAGGCTGCGGCACGCTCCAGGTAGTGCTGCTCACCCGCCTCACCGACCTCACCCTCGGCTTGCTCCAACTGCTCATGAAACGGTTCGGCCAGGGCATCGAAACGCTCGGCATAACGATTACGCACATACCCTTGCCAGAACTCGCGCTGCGCCAGCGCCTGGCTCAGTACCTCGCGGTTTTCTCCAGCGAGCACTTGAGCACCCGCGCGCCTTGCGTCAGCGGCGGTTACACGGCTGTGTTCGGGGTAATTCATGGACCGCGGTTGCGCTGGCAGGTCGAGCCGGTCAGCCAAATTGACGCGGAAGGCGAGGTAGACCTCGATATCATCCACGACAGCATATGGGTCCCTGCGCAGTTCCTGAATATGTCGGGCGGCAATGCTGTCTACCTGATCCAGGCGATACAGCGAACGCCCCAGGCGCAATAAAGTCTGTTCGGCCTGCATGGGAGCACCCTCACCTGGGGAATGCAGGGCAATGTGGGCCCTGACTTCCAGTTGACTGAGGATCAGCAGCAGTCGGTCCTCACAGGTACGGCGCCCTTGCGCCTGCCAGAACATGGCTTCGCGCACGTCGGTGTTGTCCGTGCACAGTTCCAGAATCCGCCACACCCTTGCCCGGTAGTAGTTCGGGTGGTCGAGGAAATCGTCGGAACTGGCGAAATCTGCCAGAAAACGAAACAGGTCTACCGACTGCGGCTCCTCGGCCAGCTGGTTCCAGATCTGCACGCGCCGTGCCCTGACAGGCTCGGTGGCGCTACCCAGCCATTGGTCCTGCAAGCCGGCATCGGCAATAGCGTGATGGTAGGAGGGGCTACGGTTTACAGACGAATCGCCAAGGCTTTCGGCAAGCGACGCCGCGCTCGCTTCGTCCAGCGGGTTGTCATGCAGCGACAGGCGTCCCATTCGCGCGCCCAGCGCGCGAAGGTGCCCGTTCACCTGGCGAATCTGGTTATCACGCAGGTCCACCAGGCCCCGCCATGGCATCACATCGTCGCCTGGCAAGGTTTGCAGCTCGGTTGCGCGCAGCGAAACCTCACGCAAGTGGCGCAGCCCCGAAAGATCAGGCACCTGGCCCAGCGGGTTGTAGTTGAGATCCAGCACCTGGAGCATCGAGAGGCTGGCCAGCCTTTGGCTGCCTTGGGCATCGACACTGATCTGGTTACCCGCCAGACGCAGGCTGCGCAATTCGGTAAATCGCTCCAGGCCAGCGGGCAAGCGGGTCAATTGGTTGTTGCGCAGGTCGAGTTCGCGAAGGTGGGTGAACCTGCGCAGGAAATCCTCATCGACCCGTTCAAGGCTCATGTTGCGCAAAGCCAGGCGCCGAACATGGCCGAACTCTATGCCCTCCGGCAACGTCGGCAAGCTGCCCACCTGTTCGCCATCTATGTGCAGCACAAAGTCGTCACCGGCCAGACCGGCCGTCTTGCGCCGCCAGGCGCGACGAATCTGGTTGGCCACGCGTTGCCGGCGCAGCCCGTCCATGAAACTGACGCGCTGTCGCTGCCACATGCCAAGCGCGTCACGCAGGCTTTGCATCTGCCATTGAAGCTCGCTGAGATGTGCCCACTGGCCGACCCTGCGGTCCGACAGGTCACGAAGGTAGGCGTCCAGCTGTGCATCGGTCAACGTCGGGAATATGTCATGTATGCCGCGACGCAGTGCCCGTCGGCTGCTTTCTCCCCGTCCACTCAAGGCGTAACCGATCCGGCCATCGGCGATTCGAAGCGGCGGGCGATAGCGTTCTGCGACAGGCGCAAGCCCCATCAACTTCGCCGTTCTTTCTCGATCCGAGCTAGCCAGGTGCGCAAGCTGCTCGCCGAGGTCGCGGGCCGTGAGCTGACTTCCCCCAAAACTGGCCTTCTGGCCCTCGTCAAGGGTGCGGATCAGGCATGGCAACAGGCCTTGGCCAAGCACTGGCGGCTGGCCATCGGCCAATTGGTACCCCTGCTCGGTGTGGATGATGGTTTTCATCTCGGTGGCACTGGCGGCACCCTTGGCTGCCAACACACGGCCGCCTGCCTCCCCGAGGCGCAGCTCGATCCGCACCGAGGCTGGCCAAGGTGCGTGGTGGGCGATCCATTCCAGCACCAGTCGCTGGGTATCGGCATTAACTGCCCCTTCGTGCTCGAACCCCATCAGGGCACGGTCCACACGGCTCTCGCGCAAGAACCAGCGGGCCCGCTCAGCCATGGCCAGCGGGACCCGGCCGGTGGCCAGCAGCGCCTTGATCTGCGCACCACTGGCCGACGCGAGGATTTCTTCGGCGCCACGCACCGACAGGCCTGGGAATACCTTGATCAGCAAGGCACCTGCAACCGAAGGCACACCTTGCCGAGCGGCCAGTTCACGTTCGAACGCGCGCCCTCGTAATCGAGGCTCTAAGGTGTGGAGTTCGTAGCGTTCATGGGCATCACCCAGGCGAGCAGGGCTCTCCCCTCCGTCAAGGTGGATATGGCGCACCTGGGCCTCTTCAAACCCGGTGATGCGAAGCAGTGTTTCAGCGCTTTGGTCAGAGGTTTCGGCAAAGACACCGCCAAACCTGCGTAACAGCGGCCCGCCGCCATCAAGGTGATGAGCAGAAGGCGGCCAGTGCGCCAGCCTGGCCCGGCCCTCACCCTCGTGCACTGGCGTCAGCGCATCGACAAACGACACCCGTTCGAGTGCACGGCTTATGCCCATGTGTACGGCACCTATCACGGCGCCGGCTGCCAGGTTCTGTGCTACGCCCATGAGATGATCCAGCGCCCCCTGGCGGTCGCCTATGCGCCAATCCTCATAACCCTTGTAGACCTCGCTGACCACATCCACGGCCGCCACGGCGAGCATCACCTCCCCCACTATCGGGATGAACAGTGCTGCCAGGTTCAACGTATCGAGGCCTGCACTCTTGAGCACCTCCAGCCGCTGATGGCGCTCGATAGAGGTTTCGTCGGCGGTGGGGACCGCGAGGATTCTTGCATCATCCAGCATCTTGTCCACCTGCAAGCCACGCAGGTAGGCAAACAGCGGTACATCGATGGCAAAATTGCGCCCATCCAGCACAGCCGGTACTCGCACACTGCTGGCTTCGATCAGGCGCTCCAGGGTTGCCGTGAACGTCGGCCGGTCGCGTTCACTGATGAAGCGACGGAATAACGACCGGTAGTGAGGCGCACGCATGCGCCTGGCCAACCATTGGTACAAAGCCTCCCAGGAAACGTGCCTGGTCACCGGCCGCTGCGGGTCCTGTGGTATCCAGCTGATGATCCCTTCCAGTGGTCCGTCGGCGCGCTCGCGCACCTCCAGCGTGACGATTCCATGGATACGCTTGCCCAGCAGATAAAGCTGACGCGGTGTGACAACGCCACTGATGGCAGGCACCACAGGTTTGGCAGCGAACACAGGCAACAAGCGCAGGTAGTCGGCTTCGTCCAGCTCGGACTTGATGCGGGCCATGCGTACCGCGACTTCCATCTTTGCGCGCAGGTTTTCCTCAAGCATGCGCTGAACGGCCTCTCGGGCGAGGTTTTCAGGCGCTGGCGGCCGGCTTTTCGGAAACAGTTGTGCGCGCAACTTTTGCTGGTACTGCCCACCGATGTCGAGTTTCCTGCAGCAGCGGGCAAATGCCTCGAACGTCAGTTGCAGCTTCACCCCATCAGCGCCCTGCAGGTGGGCGCGCCTATGGATTGACGGCAAGGTATCGGCTTCGTGGAAGTTGTGCAGCGCGGCCGTGACCAAAGGTTGCACGCTGTAAAGGGTACGCCAGGGCGTATGCAGGCGTGGCGCAGCGCTGGGCATCGGCACATCCTCCTCGATGTGCACCTGCATGCTGCGCACATCGACATCGGCCAGGCCTTCGGCGCGTAATGCCGGTTCGAGCACCTGCGCGGCAAAGGCTTCCAGGCTGGGCACGCTTGCCAATCTGGTTTTCACTCGTTCGGCCACAGCCTGCTGATTGGACAGCGCGCGGTGAAAGGTCAACAGTTGATCGACATCGGCCGTTTTCAA
Source organism: Pseudomonas sp. BN505 (assembly GCF_029873175.1). NCBI lineage: Bacteria > Pseudomonadati > Pseudomonadota > Gammaproteobacteria > Pseudomonadales > Pseudomonadaceae > Pseudomonas > Pseudomonas sp. BN505. The sequence continues at coordinate 383,177 of NZ_SSOI01000045.1, read as the reverse complement.
CCAATCCGCCATCTGGCGGGCAATGAAGGCGTCGACGGAATCTGAAGGAATCGGGATCACGGACACGGCAAGAGCTCCAGAAGATGAAGCAGCAAGCTCAACAGTTGGCCTTGCGCGACAGGTGTTACTTATTGCTGGAGCACCCCGTTCAGAGCCCCCACATTCGTTCGGATAGCCGAACGAAATACCACCCCTCGTTCGGTGATCCGACAGCAGAAGAATGTTCAAAAACCTGCATACAGGGTTCATGCCCAGGCTTTGCGCGGGGTTATGATCTTTGGCAGGGCTTGGCACGACTCATGCTCTACACTTGGTAGCCGAATGCACTCGCTTCTTGCTGTATTCGTTGAACGAAAGAGTCCGCCAACGGCTCCATAAAAAAAACAAACACGTCGAGGAAAATTTGATGCGTATCGTTCGTCAATTGCTGGGCGCCGCCATCGCGGCCGCTGTGATCGCTTCGCCGGCCATGGCCGAAGAACTGACTGGCACCCTGAAGAAGATCAAGGAATCGGGCACCATCACCCTGGGCCACCGCGACTCCTCCATCCCGTTTTCCTACCTGGCCGGCAAACCCGAGCCCGTGGGCTACTCGCATGACATCCAGCTGGCTGTCGTCGACGCCCTGAAGAAGCAACTGGGTACGGACATCAAGGTCCGCTACAACCTGGTCACCTCCCAGACCCGCATCCCGCTGGTGCAGAACGGCACCGTCGACCTTGAGTGCGGCTCCACCACCAACAACGTCGAGCGCCAGCAACAAGTCGGCTTCTCGGTCGGCATCTTCGAAGTCGGTACCCGCCTGTTGACCAAGGTCAAGGACGGTGCGCCTGCATACAAAGACTTCCCGGACCTGGCCGGCAAGAACGTGGTGACCACCGCCGGTACCACCTCCGAGCGCATCCTCAAGGCGATGAACGCCGACAAGCAGATGAAGATGAACGTGATTTCCGCCAAGGACCACGGTGAAGCCTTCAACATGCTCGAAAGCGGCCGCGCCGTGGCCTTCATGATGGACGACGCGCTGCTGGCCGGTGAAATGGCCAAGGCGCGCAAGCCATCCGACTGGGTCATCACCGGTACCCCGCAATCGTACGAAATCTACGGCTGCATGGTGCGCAAGGAAGATGCTGCGTTCAAGAAAGCGGTCGACGACGCCATCGTGGGCTACTTCAAGTCGGGCGAAGTCAACAAGAGCTACGACAAGTGGTTCAATCAGCCGATCCCGCCAAAAGGCCTGAACCTGCAGTTCCCGATGAGCGACGAGCTGAAAAAGCTGATCGCCGAGCCGACCGACAAGGCTGCGGACGAGAAGAAGTCCTGATCCTCAGATAGTGGCCTGGTGCTCAACAGCACGAATCAATTCTGCAGGCCACTCATTAGTGTCTAACCTTTCATCCGAGGGCGCCAAGCGCCCCCGGATGCTCGAAGGTGCCCGTGAAACAACCGTCTGAGGGGAAATCCCGATGAATTACAACTGGGACTGGGGCGTGTTCTTCAAGTCCACCGGCGTGGGCAGCGAAACCTATCTGGACTGGTACATCACCGGCCTGGGCTGGACCATCGCCATCGCCATCACCGCCTGGATCATTGCGCTGCTGCTGGGGTCACTCCTCGGTGTCATGCGTACCGTGCCGAACCGCCTGGTATCGGGCATCGCTACCGCCTACGTGGAACTGTTCCGCAACGTGCCACTGCTGGTGCAGCTGTTCATCTGGTACTTCCTGGTACCGGACCTGCTGCCGGAAGGCTTGCAGGAATGGTTCAAGCAGGACCTCAACCCGACCACCTCGGCGCTGATCAGCGTGGTCGTCTGCCTGGGCCTGTTCACCGCCGCCCGCGTCTGCGAACAGGTGCGTACCGGGATTCAGGCGCTGCCCAAAGGCCAGGAAGCCGCCGCCCGTGCCATGGGGTTCAGCCTCCCGCAAATCTATAACAACGTGCTGCTGCCGCAGGCCTACCGGATCATCATTCCGCCGCTCACCTCCGAGTTCCTCAACGTCTTCAAGAACTCCTCGGTGGCGTCGCTGATCGGCCTGATGGAGCTGCTGGCGCAGACCAAGCAGACCGCCGAGTTCTCCGCCAACCTGTTTGAGGCGTTCACTCTGGCCACGCTGATCTACTTCACCCTGAACATGGGCCTGATGCTGCTGATGCGCATGGTCGAGAAGAAAGTCGCCGTGCCTGGCCTGATTTCCGTGGGGGGCAAGTAAATGGACATGGATTTCAGCGAAATCATCCCGGCCCTGCCTGCCCTGTGGGAAGGCATGGTCATGACCCTGCAGCTGATGGTCATGGGCGTTGTCGGTGGTATTGCACTGGGCACCATCCTGGCCCTGATGCGCCTGTCGTCGAGCAAGCTGCTGTCACGCGTGGCAGGTGCCTACGTCAACTACTTCCGCTCGATCCCGCTGCTGCTTGTAATTACCTGGTTCTACCTGGCGGTGCCGTTCGTGCTGCGCTGGATTACCGGCGAAGACACGCCAGTGGGTGCGTTCACCTCTTGCGTGGTGGCCTTCATGATGTTCGAGGCCGCGTACTTCTGCGAAATCGTGCGTGCTGGCGTGCAGTCGATTTCCAAAGGCCAGATGGGCGCCGCGCAGGCGCTGGGCATGAACTACGCGCAAACCATGCGCCTGATCATCCTGCCCCAGGCCTTCCGCAAGATGACCCCGCTGCTGCTGCAGCAGAGCATCATCCTGTTCCAGGACACCTCGCTGGTGTACACCGTGGGCCTGGTGGACTTCCTCAACTCGGCACGTTCCAACGGCGATATCATCGGGCGCTCCCATGAGTTCCTGATCTTCGCCGGCGTCGTCTACTTCATCATCAGCTTCTCCGCTTCGTGGCTGGTCAAGCGCCTGCAAAAAAGGATCACCGTATGATTTCCATCAAGAACGTCAACAAGTGGTACGGCGACTTCCAGGTACTGACCGATTGCAACACCGAGGTCAAGAAAGGTGAGGTGGTAGTAGTCTGCGGCCCTTCGGGCTCGGGCAAGTCCACCCTGATCAAGTGTGTCAACGCGCTGGAGCCGTTCCAGAAGGGCGACATCGTGGTCGACGGCACGTCGATCTCCGACCCGAAAACCAACCTGCCGAAGCTGCGTTCGCGGGTGGGTATGGTGTTCCAGCACTTCGAACTCTTCCCGCACCTGACCATCACCGAGAACCTGACCATCGCGCAGATCAAGGTACTGGGCCGGAGCAAGGAAGAAGCCACCAAGAAGGGCCTCGCCCTGCTTGAGCGGGTGGGCTTGTCAGCGCATGCGCACAAGCACCCTGGCCAGCTTTCCGGCGGCCAGCAGCAGCGAGTGGCCATCGCCCGTGCGCTGTCAATGGACCCGATCGTCATGCTGTTCGACGAACCCACCTCGGCACTGGACCCGGAGATGGTCAGCGAGGTGCTGGACGTAATGGTGCAACTGGCCCACGAAGGCATGACCATGATGTGCGTGACCCACGAAATGGGCTTTGCCCGCAAGGTCGCCAACCGGGTCATCTTCATGGACAAGGGCAGCATCATCGAAGACTGCACCAAGGAAGAGTTCTTCGGCGATCAGAGTGCCCGCGACCAGCGCACCCAGCACTTCCTCAGCAAGATCCTGCAGCACTGATCCGGCCACAGCATCCGCTGCCACGGGACCCACCGGGCAGCGGATGCTGGTCGTGACAAGGCCACTGTGATGAAATGCGACCCCTCGCTACTTCGCCCTGCCAAGCCTGCCGTGAAATCCCGTCTGATCCGCCAATTGCTGTTACCGCCACTGATCATCCTGCTGATGGTCGGCTTAGGGCTGGCTGGCTACCTGATCAGCGAGAGCAATGGCATCCGCACCCTCAGCGAAAACGGCGAACGCCAGCTGGAGCTGCATGCGCGCACGGTCGAAAGCGAAATCAGCAAATACACCTACCTGCCGAGCTTGCTGGAGCTGGAAGACAGCGTCTCGCACCTGCTCACCGACCCGGACGGCGGCTCCCGCCAGGCGGTCAACGAATACCTCGAAGGCCTGAACAGGCGCAGCCGCAGCCGCGCCATTTTCGTCCTCGATACCAATGGCCGGGTACAGGCCACCAGCAACTGGCGCGACGCCGACTCGTTCCTCGGTGAAGACCTGTCGTTCCGCGCCTACTTCCAGACCGCCGTGCGCGGCGAGCCCGGGCGTTTCTACGGCATCGGCAGCACCACGGGCGAGGCCGGCTATTACCTGGCCCATGGGCTTGAAGAGCACGGCAAGATCATTGGCGTGGCAGTGATCAAGGTGCGCCTGGACACCCTCGAAGAGCGCTGGCAGCGTGCCCGCCTGGAGGCGTTCGTCAGCGACGAAAACGGCATCATCATCCTTTCCAGTGACCCCGCCCGGCGCCTGAAATCGGTGCGCCCGCTGACCCCGCAAATCAAGGAGCGCCTGGCGCGCAGCCTGCAATACTACTGGTGGCCGCTCAACGAACTGCAGCCACTGGCCCGGGAAACCCTGGCCGATGGTGTGGAAAAACTGACCTTCCCGGCCAACAGCGAGACTGCCCAGGGCAAGCCGCACGAAGTCGCCTACCTGGCCCAGACCCGGCGCCTGGCCGACACGCCTTGGCACTTTACCCTGCTGACCCCGCTGCAGGACCTGCGCCGCGAATCCATGGTGCAGGGCATCCTGGTGGGCGTGGCATTTGCCTTGCTGGCAATCCTCGGCATTGCCTGGAACGAGCGACGCAAGGTCATCGCCACCCGCTTGGCGGCCCGCGAGGCCCTTGAGGAAGCCAACAGCCAGCTGGAACGGCGCATTGCCGAACGCACGGCAGACCTGCGCGCCAGCAACGAACGCCTGAAAGGCCAGATTCGCGAGCGCCGGCATGCCGAGCAAACCTTGCGCCACGCCCAGGATGAGCTGGTGCAGGCTGGCAAGCTGGCCGCCATCGGGCAGATGTCCACCAGCATTGCCCATGAGCTGAATCAGCCGCTGGCCGCGCTGCGCACGTTGTCTGGCAACACCGTGCGCTTCCTCGAACGCGGGGCACTGGAAACCGCCAGCACCAACCTGCGCACCATGAACGACCTGATCGACCGCATGGGGCGGATCACCGCCAGCCTGCGCTCGTTCGCCCGGCGTGGTGACGACAGCGGCCAGGCCTCGCTGGCCAAGGCGGTTGAAGCCACCTTGCAGGTGCTGGCCAACCGTATCAGCGCCTGCCATTTGCAGTTGCACCACCAGTTCGAGGACCAGCAACTGGCCATCGACCAAACCCGCCTGGAGCAGATCCTGGTCAACCTGATCGGCAACGCCCTCGATGCCATGGCCGCACAACCAATGCCCGAGCTGTGGCTGGAAGGCGAGCTGCAAGGCGACAAGTACCGCCTGCAGGTGCGCGACAATGGCCACGGCATCGACGCCGAGGCGCGCAAGCACTTGTTCGAACCGTTCTTCACTACCAAACCGGGCGAACATGGCCTGGGCCTGGGCCTGACCCTGTCGGCGAGCCTTGCCGCCGCCGCCAAGGGCAGCCTCAACGTCGAGCACCCCGTCACCGGCGGCACGGCCTTCGTCCTGGCCCTGCCCCTGGTCTTCCCCCCTAGCGAATCGGCAGAGCACCCATGAACCAAGCGCCTCTTACCGTCCTGATCGTCGAAGACGACCCGCATGTGCTGCTCGGCTGCCAGCAGGCCCTGGCCCTGGAGGATATCGCCTGTGAAGGCGTGGGCAGCGCCGAACAAGCGCTGGAACGCATCGGCGACGATTTCGCCGGCATCGTCGTCAGCGATATCCGCCTGCCGGGCATCGATGGCCTGGAGCTGCTCAACCGCCTGAAGGCCCGTGACCGCAGCCTGCCGGTGGTGTTGATCACCGGCCACGGTGATATCGACATGGCGGTCGGTGCCATGCGCAACGGCGCCTACGACTTCATGGAAAAACCGTTCTCCCCCGAACGCCTGGTCGACGTGGTGCGCCGCGCCCTCGAACATCGCGGGCTGTCGCGCGAAGTGGTGGCCCTGCGCCGCCAACTGGCCGAGCAGAGCAGCCTGGAGGGACGCATCATCGGTCGTTCGTCGGCCATGGAACACTTGCGCGAACTGATTGCCAACGTCGCCGATACGTCGGCCAACGTGCTGATCGAAGGCGAGACCGGCACCGGCAAGGAACTGGTCGCCCGTTGCCTGCACGATTTCAGCCGGCGCCAGGGCCAGCCCTTTGTGGCGCTGAACTGTGGTGGCCTGCCGGAGAACCTGTTCGAAAGCGAAATTTTCGGCCACGAGGCCAACGCCTTCACCGGCGCCGGCAAACGCCGTATCGGCAAGATCGAACACGCCAACGGTGGCACGCTGTTCCTCGATGAAGTGGAGAGCATGCCGATCAACCTGCAGATCAAGCTGCTGCGCGTACTGCAGGAACGCACGCTGGAGCGGCTAGGTTCGAACCAAAGCATCCCGGTGGACTGCCGGGTAATCGCCGCGACCAAGGCCGACCTCGACAGCATGGGCCAGAGCGGCCAGTTCCGCAGCGACCTGTACTACCGCCTGAACGTGGTGACCCTCGAGCTGCCACCCCTGCGCGAGCGCCGCGAAGACATCACGCAGCTGTTCGAGCACTTCCTCCAGCAGTCCGCACTGCGCTTCGACCGTGAAGCACCGGCGCTGGACAGCCAGATCCTCTCACGCCTGATGGCCCACGACTGGCCGGGCAACGTGCGCGAGTTGCGCAACGTGGCTGAACGCCATGCCCTTGGCCTGCCAGCCTTCAAGAAAGGCCCCAGCGGCGGCGCCAGCCAGGGCCTGGGCTTTGCCGAAGCGGTGGAAGCATTCGAACGCAACCTGCTCGGCGATGCCCTGCAACGCACGGGGGGCAACCTGAGCCAGGCCAGCCAGGAGCTGGGCATGGCCAAGACCACGCTGTTCGACAAAGTGAAAAAGTACGGCCTCGGCTGACCTCAACCTGAACTGGAAAGACAACGTGGATCTGGTATTCAAAGCTGCCCTGGGCGCTGGCGTGGTGCTGCTGCTGGCGGTGCTGTCGAAGACGCGCAACTACTACATCGCCGGGCTGGTGCCGCTGTTTCCCACCTTTGCCCTGATTGCCCACTACATCGTTGGCAAGGGGCGCAGCATTGCCGACCTGAAGACCACCATCCTGTTCGGCATGTGGTCGATCATTCCGTATTTCGTGTACCTGGCGACCCTGTATGTGCTGGTCGACCGCCTGCGCCTGGAGGCGTCGATGGCGCTGGCCACAGTAGCGTGGCTGATAGCCGCTACCGTGCTGGTGACCTTGTGGGTGCGGATGCACTGATCAAAATTCGCGCTGGCTTCTTCGCGGGCTTGCCCGCTCCCACAGGTTCTCCACAATCCCTGAGATTGGTGCGGGACCTGTGGGAGCGGGCAAGCCCGCGAAGAAGCCAGCGCGGAGTCAGAGCCCTGCGATGTGCGTGACCTCTTGCCTGTGCGCCTGCAAATAAGGCAATACGGCCCCCAGCAGCGGCGCCTTGAACGGCTCCTGAAAGCGGTGCGCCAGCCCCGGTATCAGCCGCAGCTGGCTGCCTTGAATGTGCGCCGCCAGGTGCACGCCGTGCATGACCGGCAACAACGGGTCGGCCGTGCCATGCACCACCAGGGTCGGCACCCGAAGCTGGTTCAAAAGCTCGACACGGCTCGGCTCGGCCAGTATCGCCATGATCTGGCGCTTGGCCCCGTCGGGGTTGAACGCCCGGTCATAGGCAACCGCCGCCTGGTGCAGCAACACACTGCGGTCGTCCCGCACCTCGGGGCTGCCCAGGGCCGCCAGCAGGTCGGCCTGCTGCTCGATGGCCACTTCGCGGTTTGGCGCGCTGCGCCGGGCCAGCAACTGCACCAATGCCGGATCCGGCGCCGGCAGCCCAGCCGCCCCTGAACTGGACATGACCAAGGTCAGGCTGCGCACGCGCTCGGGTGCCATGGCCGCCAGATGCTGGGCGATCATGCCGCCCATGCTCACGCCCAGTACATGAAACTGGCGCACGCCCAGCGCGTCCATCAGGCGCAAGCCATCATCGGCCATGTCCGTCAGCGTATAGGGCGCCGCCACCGGCAGGCCCAGCTTGTAACGTAACAGCTCGACCGTCAGGTTGGCCGACGGAGGCATCTGGTTCCAGCGCGACAGGCCAACATCACGGTTGTCATAACGGATCACCCGAAAGCCTTGGCGGCACAAGGCCTCGACCACATCGTCCGGCCAATGGATCAGTTGCCCGCCCAGGCCCATGACCAGCAGCAAGGCCGGGTCACCAGGCGCCCCGACGCTCTGGTACACCAGGCTGACCGCACCCAGTTCGGCACGCTGCACCGGCACCTGGGCGTCGCAACGCTGTTCGGCGAAACTCGCAGGTACGCTGAATATCAAGAAAAGCAAAAGCCAAAAAGCCCGCATGGAAGAAACACCAGAATGCAGATCCCCAGTAGAGCGCGAGTCTGATGAATTCTGTTCGAGCGCGCTGCCACAGTTCGGTGACAGTTTCATGACTCCCGCCAGGCGGTGCGGCCGAACGCCCAGTCGACAGCCGCGCCAACATGAGAGAAACTCAACTCATTCCTTGTTTCTTCAAACCTACACCCCGGAGTCAGCAGTGCTGGAGATCCGTCACCTGAAAACCCTTCATGCCCTGCGCGAAGCCGACAGCCTGGTGGAGGCCGCCGAGCGCCTGCACCTGACCCAGTCGGCGCTGTCGCACCAGTTCAAGGAGCTTGAAGAGCGCCTGGGCCTGCCCATTTTCGTGCGCAAGACCAAGCCGATCCGCTTCACCAGCGCCGGGCTGCGCCTGCTGCAACTGGCCGATGCCACCCTGCCACTGCTGCGCGGCGCCGAGCGTGACATCGCACGCCTGGCCGGTGGCACTGCCGGGCGCCTGCACATGGCCATTGAATGCCACAGCTGCTTCCAGTGGCTGATGCCGACCATCGACCAGTTCCGCGATGCCTGGCCGGAAGTTGAGCTGGACCTGGCCTCCGGCTTTGCCTTCGCCCCCCTGCCAGCACTGGCCCGCGGTGACCTGGACCTGGTGGTAACCTCCGACCCGGTGGACCTGGCAGGCATTACGTACGTGCCGCTGTTCACCTACGAGGCAATGCTGGCGGTGGCCAACCAGCACCCGCTGGCCAGCAAGCCTTACATGGTGCCGCAAGACCTGCTCGACCAGACGCTGATCACCTACCCGGTGGAGCGCGACCGCCTGGACATCTTCACCCGCTTCCTGGAGCCGGCCGACATCGAGCCGGCCGCCGTACGCACCTCGGAGCTGACGGTAATGATGATGCAGCTGGTAGCCAGCGGCCGTGGGGTATGCGGCATGCCGCACTGGGCACTGCACGAGTACAGCTCGCGCGGCTATGTGAAGGGCAAACGCCTGGGTGAGAAAGGCCTGTTCGCCACCCTTTATGCCGCCGTGCGCACCGACATGCTCGATGCGCCTTACATGCGCGACTTTTTGCTGACCGCCAAAGACACCTCGTTCGCCACCCTCGATGGGGTCAGCGCGGTGCGTTGAGTGCCTGGCGGTACAGCGGCAGGATCAGGTCGCGGGTGAGCGGCGCCAGTTGCATGACGGGCGCCTGGTCAGCGGCCAGCCAGACAACCTCTTCGATCTCCGCAGCCGGGACCACGGCTGCGGCACTGTCGACACGGAACAGCTCGGCCTGCACTTCGAAGCCTGGCTCGTTGGCGGCTGGGGCACTGAACTGGCCCAGGTGCACGGCCTGGGCCGGGTCGATGTGCAAGCCCAGCTCCTCGTGCAACTCGCGCACCAGTGCCTGCACCGGCGTTTCACCGGCATCGATCTTGCCGCCTGGCTGCATGAAAGCGCCGGTGCCGCGCTTGCGCACCAGCAGGGTGCGGCCTTGGGGATCGATCAGCAGGGCGGCGGCGATGCGGATTATGTTCGGCATGGATCAGCTCACTCAAGAAATCAAAGAAGATATCGCCTGCGCCGGCCCTATCGCCGGCGCAGGCAACATAGCATCCGCGACGAACGGCCCCTTGCCAACCCGCGGCATACCCTCCATAACCAACACATGAACCTGCCCGCCAAACACCACCCGGTGCTCGAGCTGTTCCACCCTGCCGTGCGCACCTGGTTCCGTCGCCATTTCGCCACGGTCACTGAAGCCCAGGCACAAGCCTGGCCGCTGATCCACGCCGGCCAGTCGATGCTGCTCGCCGCGCCGACGGGCTCGGGCAAAACCCTCAGTGCTTTCCTGGCGGTGCTCGACGAACTGTTCCGTGAAGGCCTGGAGCACCAAGGCGAACTGCCCGCTCAAACCCAGGTGATCTACGTTTCGCCGCTGAAGGCCTTGTCCAACGACATCCGCCTCAACCTGCAAGCCCCGCTCGAACGCATCAGCCAGGCCCTCGCAGACCAGGGCCTGAAAGCCCCACGCATCACCACGGCCGTACGCACGGGCGACACGCCACAAAAGGAACGTGCCGCCATGCGCAAGCTGGCCCCGCACATTCTGGTGACAACCCCAGAATCGCTGTACGTGTTGATGGGCTCTGCTTCAGGCCGTGAAGGCCTGGGTACTGTGCATACGGTAATCGTCGACGAAATCCACGCCCTGGCCGGCAACAAGCGGGGCGCCCATCTGGCGCTGACCCTGGAACGCCTGCAAGCCTTGTGCAAACGGCCACTGCGGCGCATCGGGCTGTCCGCCACACAACGCCCGGTCGAGCGGGTGGCAGGGTTTCTGGCCGGTAGCGGGCGCCCCTGCGCCATCGTCGATGTTGGCCATGCGCGCCAACGCGATCTGGCTATCGAAGTGCCGCCGGTGCCACTGGGCGCGGTGATGGCCAACGATGTCTGGGGCCTGGTCTACGACCGCCTGGCCACCCTGGCGCGCGAACACCGTACTACGCTGGTATTCGTCAACACCCGGCGCCTTGCCGAGCGCATCACCCGTCACCTCAGCGACCGGCTGGGCAAGGAGGCGGTAGCCGCGCACCATGGCAGCCTGTCCAAGGAGTTGCGCCTGAATGCAGAGCAGCGGCTCAAGAGCGGCCATTTGCAGGTGCTGGTAGCCACCGCTTCGCTGGAGCTGGGCATTGATATCGGCGAAATCGACCTGGTGTGCCAGATCGCCTCGCCGGGTTCGATTGCCGCCTTCCTGCAACGGGTTGGCCGCGCCGGCCACCAGGTTGACGGTGTGCCCAAGGGGCGCCTGTTCCCCACCTCACGCGATGACCTGATCGAATGCGTGGCCCTGCTGGACTGCGTGCGCCAAGGCGAACTGGACGAGCTGCACATACCCCGGGCACCGCTGGACGTACTGGCCCAGCAGATTGTCGCCGAAGCCAGCAACCAGGACTGGCACGAACAAGCCCTGTTCGACTGCCTGCGCCAGGCCACCCCCTACGCCGAGCTCGACCAGCGCCACTACCAGGCGCTGCTCACCATGCTCGCCGAGGGCTATAACGGCCGCCAGGGCATCCGCAGCGCCTATTTGCACCGCGATGCGGTCAGCGGCACGCTGCGCGGCCGTCGCGGCAGCCAACTGACGGCGCTGACCAGCGGCGGCACCATCCCTGACAACGCCGACTACACCGTGCTGCTGGAACCGCAGGCGCTGAACATTGGCAGCGTCAATGAAGACTTTGCCGTGGAGAGCATTGCCGGCGATATCTTCCAGCTGGGCAACGCCTCTTATCGCATTCTGCGCGTCGAGCCGGGCCGCGTACGGGTGGAAGATGCCCATGGCCTGCCGCCGACCATTCCGTTCTGGCTGGGTGAAGCGCCGGGGCGCAGTGACGAGCTGTCTGCCGCCGTAGCCCGGCTGCAGGCGCGAATCGACCAGCAACTGGATCGAGCTGACGGCGACATGCTGAAAGTACTGGCCTGGGTGCAGGCTACCTTTGAGCTGGGCGAAGACAGCGCCAGCCAGTTGCTCGACTATCTGGCCCGCACCCGCGAGGTACTTGGCGCCCTGCCTTCGCAGGACACGCTGGTGATGGAGCGCTTTTTCGATGAGTCGGGCGGGACCCAACTGATCATCCATTCACCCTACGGCAGCCGCATCAACCGCGCGTGGGGCCTGGCCTTGCGCAAGCGCTTCTGCCGCACCTTCAACTTCGAGCTGCAGGCTGCCGCCAGCGAAGATGCCATCGTACTTTCACTGTCGACCAGCCACAGCTTCGAGCTGGACGAGGTGTGGCGTTACCTGAACAGCCGCAGCGCCGAGCCGATCCTCGTCCAGGCCCTGCTGGATGCACCGCTGTTTGGCGTGCGCTGGCGCTGGAACGCTGGCGTGGCCATGGCGCTGCCACGCTTCGTGGGCGGGCGCAAGGTAGCGCCGCAGATCCAGCGCATGAAGAGCGAAGACCTGGTGGCCGCCGTGTTCCCAGACCAGATCGCCTGCCTAGAGAACATCGCCGGCGAGCGGCAGATACCCGATCACCCGTTGGTCGAACAAACACTCGACGACTGCCTGCACGAGGCGATGGACAGTGAAGGTTGGCTGGCCCTGTTGCGACGCATGGAAAGCGGGGCGGTACGCCTGCTGTGCCGCGACCTGCCCGCCCCTTCGCCACTGGCGTCGGCCATTCTCAACGCCAGGCCGTACGCTTTTCTGGACGATGCCCCGCTGGAAGAACGGCGCACCCAGGCTGTGCTCAACCGACGCTGGAGCGAGGTGCGCAGTGGCGACGACCTGGGCGCCCTGGACGCTGATGCCATTGCCGCCGTCGCGGCCGAAGCCTGGCCGCAACCGGGCAATGCCGACGAAATGCACGAAGCGCTGATGGGCCTGGGCGCGATCAGCCAAGCTGAAGTGCAAGGCAATGCCAGCTGGGACCTGCTGCTCAGGCAACTGGCCAAGAACGGTCGGGCCTTGCGCCTGGCGGACGAGAAACTGTGGTTGGCGCGTGAGCGACTGGGCCTGCTGAGGGTGCTGTATTCGGATGCTCTACTGGAGCCTGCGTTGCAGGTGTTGCCAGGGTTTGATCAGGCCATCGACCCGGACCTTGCCCTGAGTGAACTGTTACGTGCCCGCCTGAGTGGCCATGGCCCCAGGACCGCGACGCAGATTGCGGCACCGCTTGGCAAGCCGTTGCAAGCAATCGAACAGGCGCTGGCCCGCCTGGAAGCCGAAGGCTATGTGCTGCGCGGGCACTTCAGCCCTGGTGCCACCGACCTGCAATGGTGCGAACGCCATTTGCTGGCGCGCATTCACCGCTACACGGTCAAGCGCCTGCGCCGCGAGATCGAACCGGTCAGCCTGCAGGACTTCATGCGCTTTCTATTCGACTGGCAGCGCCTGGCGCCCGACGAGCGCCTGCGTGGCCCGCAGGCGGTGGCCGAAGTACTGGGCCAATTGCAGGGGTTCCCCAGCGCCGCCGGGGCGTGGGAGGCGGAACTGCTGCCTTCGCGCATCAAAGACTACAGCCCGCACTGGCTGGACGATGCCTGCCGCAGCGGCCAGTTCGCCTGGAGCCGGCTGGCGGCAACGGTGGCGAGCAGCACCCTATCGAGTACCCCAGTGGTGCTGCTGCCGCGCGACCAGCTGAACACATGGCGCAGCCTGGCGCCCGCACCAACGGTGGATGCCCTTGGCCTGCGTGCGCAACGTGTGTACGAAGCGCTGAAAACCCAGGGGGCGCTGTTCTTTGATGAACTGGCGCAGGAGGCGCACCTGCTGCCCAGCGAACTGGAAACCGCGCTGCAGGAACTGGTGGGCTCGGGCCTGGTCGGCGCTGACAGTTTCACCGGCTTGCGCAGCCTGATCACGCCTGCGGCCAAGCGCAGTTCACGTAATAGCCGCCGAGGTCACCCCCCGCTTTCCAGCAGCATGGTGCATGCCGGGCGCTGGGCACTGCTGCGTCGCAGCGATACGCCGCCGGATCACGACCAGCGCCTGGAGGACGTCGCTCGCACCCTGCTGCGCCGCTATGGGGTGATCTGCTGGCGGCTGCTTGAGCGCGAGAGTGATGTGCTGCCGCCCTGGCGTGAACTGCTGCGCTGCTATCACCGGCTGGAGGCGCGTGGCGAGATCCGTGGCGGGCGCTTCATTGCCGGGCTGGCGGGTGAACAGTTCGCCTTGCCGGAGGCGGTGGGGTTGCTGCGCCAGGTCCGCCGCCGCGACCCGGACGGGACATTGCTGGTAGTGAGTGCCAGTGACCCGCTGAACCTGATCGGCGCGTTGCTGCCCGGGGCGAAAGTGCCAGCGGTGAGTGGGAACCGCTTGTTGTATCGCGACGGGGTACCGGTGGCGGTACGGGTGGCCGGGCGTTACACGTATCTGGTCGAGGCGCCCGCACAAGAGCAGGAAATCTGGCGGCAGAAACTGCTGCGTGACAAGCACTGAGCATTATTGGGTTTACCGGCCCTATCGCCGGCAAGCCAGCTCCCACAGAGATGTCACTTCGCTTGACGGTGGTGATGACCTGTAAGAGCTGGCTTGCCGGCGATAGGGCCGGTACAGCCAGTACATAACTTGGCGAGAATGATTTTCGCTACCCCGATTTTAATTTGCAGGGCCCTGCAACTTGGCTATGGTCGGGGTTTGCCCCCAGGCCCTGAGCCTGACCGCGCCATCGCAAGGACCCTGTATGAGCCTGTCACTACTCAGTCGCTATGCCTTCTTCGCAGCCTGTGTGCTGTTCACCTTGGCGAGCCTGCCCTTCATCCACCACGAATGGTTGTGGCCGTTCACCCTGACCACGGGCCTCCTCAGCCTGATCGGCCTGTTCGACCTGCTGCAGCAACGCCATGCCGTACGTCGCAACTACCCGATCCTGGGCAATATCCGCTATCTGGTCGAGGCCATTCGCCCGGAAATCCGCCAGTACCTGCTGGAGTCCGACAGCGACGCCCTGCCATTCTCCCGCGCGCAGCGTTCGCTGGTGTATGCCCGGGCGAAGAACGAAGCCTCGGACAAACCGTTCGGCACCCTGATCGACGTGTACGAGTCCGGCTTCGAGTTCATCGGCCATTCCATGCGCCCGGCGCCGCTGGCCGACCCGGCCAGCTTCCGCATCATTGTCGGCGGGCCGCAGTGCAGCCAGCCGTACTCGGCCTCGATCTTCAACATTTCGGCCATGAGCTTCGGCTCGCTCAGCGCCAATGCCATCCGCGCCCTCAACCAGGGCGCCAAGCTGGGCAACTTCCACCATGACACCGGCGAAGGCAGCATCAGCCCCTATCACCGCGAGCATGGTGGCGACCTGGTCTGGGAGCTGGGCAGCGGCTACTTCGGTTGCCGCACGCCGGACGGGCGCTTCGACCCCGAACGTTTCGCCGCCCAGGCGCGCAGCCCGCAGGTGCGCATGATCGAAATCAAGATGAGCCAGGGCGCCAAGCCTGGCCACGGCGGCATCCTGCCCAAACACAAGGTCACTCAGGAAATCGCCGAGACCCGCGGCGTGCTGATGGGCGAAGACTGCATTTCGCCGTCGCGCCACAGCGCTTTCTCCACGCCGATCGAGATGATGCAGTTCATTGCCCAGCTGCGTGAGCTGTCCGGCGGCAAACCGGTCGGCTTCAAATTCTGCCTGGGCCACCCGTGGGAGTTCATGGGCATTGCCAAGGCCATGCTGGAAACCGGCATCCTGCCCGACTTCATCGTCGTCGATGGCAAGGAAGGCGGTACCGGCGCCGCACCGGTGGAGTTCACCGACCATATCGGCGTACCGCTGCGCGAAGGCCTGCTGTTTGTGCACAACACGCTGGTTGGCCTGAACCTGCGTGACAAGATCAAGCTAGGGGCCAGCGGCAAGATCGTCAGCGCCTTCGACATCGCCAGCGTGCTGGCCATCGGTGCCGACTGGGCCAACTCGGCGCGCGGCTTCATGTTCGCCATTGGCTGCATCCAGTCGCAAAGCTGCCACACCAACAAGTGCCCGACTGGCGTGGCCACGCAAGACCCGCTGCGCCAGCGAGCCCTGGTGGTGCCGGACAAGGCCCAACGGGTGCTGAACTTTCACCACAACACCTTGCGTGCCCTGGCCGAGATGCTCGCGGCGGCGGGCCTGGAGCACCCGGCGCAGCTGGAGGCCAAGCACCTGGTGCGGCGCGTCTCGGCCACCGAGATCAAGCTGTTCTCGCAGATGCATGTGTTCTTGAAGCCGGGGGAGTTGCTGACCGGCGAGGTGGATGGGCAATTCTATTCGCGCATGTGGCAGCTCGCCCGGGCCGACAGCTTCGAGCCGCACAGCGAAGTGGCGGCCTGATAGAGCCCTGGGGCTGCTGCGCAGCCCGATCGCGACACAAGGCCGCTCCACAGAAATACGCGATCTCCTGTAGGAGCGGCGTTGCGCCGCGATGGGCCGCAAAGCGGCCCCAGAGGTTTCAGATCAGGAAGCAGTACTGGCTACACCTTGCACGTCTTTCGGCGCCAGACGTAACGCGTAGTACAGCACCGTCAGCAGCACCAGGAACGCCGGGCCAATGTACAGGGCCACACGGGTATCCTCGAAGTACGCCATCAAGCCAACCACCAGCACCAGGAAACCCAGCGCCAGGTATGAGCTCAGCGGCCACAGCCACATGCGGTACTTCAGCGCCTTGCGTTCGGCGGTAGTCAGGCCGGCGCGGAACTTGAGCTGCGCCAGCAGGATCATCACCCAGGTCCAGATCGCACCGAAGGTGGCAATCGACGTGACCCACACAAACACCTTTTCCGGCACCAGGTAGTTGGCCAGCACGCCCAGCAGCAGCGCGCCAATCGACAGCAGCAGCGCATTGCGCGGTACGCCGTTTTTCGAGGTGCGGGCGAAGGCCGCCGGGGCCTGGCCGTTCTGCGCCAGGCTGTAGAGCATGCGCCCGGTGCTGAAAATGCCGCCGTTGCACGAAGACAGCGCCGCGGTGATTACCACGAAGTTGATGATGCCGGCGGCGGTCTTGATGCCGAGGCGCTCGAAGGTCATGACGAACGGGCTGCCCTGGCTGCCGATTTCGTTCCACGGGTAGATCGACAGGATCACGAACAGCGCGCCGACGTAGAACAGCAGGATGCGCCAGAACACCGAGCCGATGGCCTGCGGGATGGTCTTTTGCGGGTTGCGTGCTTCGCCGGCGGTGAGGCCGATCATTTCCACACCCAGGTAGGCGAACATCACCATCTGCAGCGACATCAGCACGCCGGTCACGCCATTGGGCATGAAACCACCGTTGCTCCACAGGTTGGAGATACCCAACGCCACACCGTCATTGCCGAAGCCGAAGGCAATGACGCCGATGCCGCCAAGGACCATGGCGATGATGGTGACGATCTTGATCAGGGCGAACCAGAACTCGAATTCGCCAAAGGCCTTCACTGCCACCAGGTTGACCGCGCCCATGCTGCCCAAGGCCGCCAGGGCCCAGATCCAGCGCGGTACATCGGGGAACCAGATGCCCATGTAGATGGCCACCGCAGTGATTTCGGCAACGCAGGTCACCAGCCACAGGAACCAGTAGTTCCAGCCGGTGAGAAAGCCCGCCAGCGGGCCGAGGTAGTCCTGGGCATAGCGGCTGAACGAGCCGGCGACGGGGTTATGCACGGCCATTTCGCCAAGGGCGCGCATGATCACCAGGATGGCCAGGCCACCGATGATGTAGGACAGCATGATGGCAGGGCCGGCCATTTCGATGGCTTTGGCCGAACCGAGGAAAAGACCGACGCCGATACAGGCGCCCAGCGCCATCAGGCGGATGTGCCGTTCGCCCAGTTCACGCTTGAGCGGGCCGCCTTCATTGGCCTGGCCATGGGCAGAGTGGTTGCCGACTGGCATAGCAATACAACCTCATTTTGTTATTGGATTTGACCTTCGTGCAGCACCGGCCATGCCGATAGGCGTGACGTAGGCTTGCCAGGCTGGCCTCGTGGGCCGGCCCGTGTGCCGGGGTAGAGCACCCGGCAGGGCGAAGGGGCCGAGCAGTATAGGAAGACCGTTGCAGGGATTTTCGCTGTATATACAGGAATAATCAGCAAGTTTTCTGGCGGGCGCAGCGGCCCTGAAAGCTGCCCCGGCACCATAACAACATCGCCGTATCAAGAAACCCACACCAAAGCCGCATAGCCCTACCCCGCTTTTCTCCACCTCCTACAAAATTTTCACCTCACCCGCTCAACGTCTAAGCTTCAGTCAAGCAAGACGAAAACACCTGGCCGGATTGAAGACTATGGGCGCACTGTGGCAATCGGAACCAAGCAGAACGGAAGCACCCGAGATACCTCCGGCCGAGACGCCACAACCGAAGTCCCCCCGTCAGCGTCGGCTATGGTGGCGGCTGATCATCCTCATCCTGCTGGTGGCGCTGGTGGCCATCGGCTTCGCTGCGTATGACGAATTCCGCACCTCCGAACTGCAATCACGCGAGTTCAGCAAACTGGCCGGTACCCTGACCTACTCGCTGGAGCCCGGCCCTAGTGATGCAATCATCTATCCCGGTGACGGGCCGTTCGACAGGCGCCTTGGCTACAGCGCCCTGGGCGAATTCCTGCCACGCCTGCTCAAGCGCGACTACCTGATCAGTGAGCAGGTCAAGTTCTCACCGGCGCTGATGAACTACGTCGATCATGGGCTGTTCGCCCCCTATATCGAGAAGATCCAGGCCGGCCTGTCGATCACCGACTGCCGCGGCGACACGCTGTACCAGTACAACTACCCACAGCACCTGTACCCGGACTTTGCCGCGATCCCGGCGGTGATGGTCAACAGCCTGCTGTTCATCGAGAACCGCGACCTGCTCGATACCCAGGACCCACGCAACAACCCGGCCGTGGACTGGCCACGCTTCGCCAAGGCCGCCTACAGCCAGGTGGCCAAGTACCTGGCCTTGCCCGGCCAGTCCGCGGGTGGCAGCACCTTGGCCACGCAGCTGGAGAAGTATCGCCACTCACCGGACGGCCTGACCGTGTCCGGTGCCGAGAAAATCCGCCAGATGATTTCTGCCAGCGTGCGTGCCTACCAGGGCGGCCCGGATACCACTGAAGCACGCCAGCGCATCGTGCGCGACTACCTCAACAGTGTGCCGCTGTCGGCCGTGCCCGGGCACGGCGAAGTGCACGGCATGGCCGAAGGCCTGCGGGTGTGGTACGGCGCCGACTTCGACCAGGTCAACCAGGCCCTGACTTCCACCGCCACTGACGCCGAAAGCATGGCTGCACGCGGCCTTGCCCTGCGCCAGGTGCTGTCGCTGATGATTGCCCAGCGCCGCCCGTCCCACTACTTGTCCAAGGGCCGCGTGGAGTTGGCCGAACTCACCGATTCGCACATCCGCGTGCTCGCCGCCAACAAGGTGATCGAGCAGCCATTGGCCGAAGCCGCGTTGGCCAGCAAGGCGGTCTACCGCGACTGGGTAGCGCAGCCAACCATCGTGCCGATCGTTACCAACAAGGGCATCAGCCTGGCGCGCAACCGCCTGGCAGCCATGCTCAACCGCCCGCTGTACGACCTCGACCGCCTCGATGTATCGGCCACCAGTACCCTGCAGGCCGACCTGCAACTGCAGGTCAGCCAGTACCTGAAAAACCTTGCCGACCCGGAGTTTGCCGCGCAGATGGGGCTGATCGGCGAGCGCCTGCTCACCAGCAAGACCACCGACCAGGTCAGCTACAGCTTCACCCTGTTCGAGCGCACCGCCGACGGCTCGCGGGTACGGGTGCAGACCGACAGCACCAACCAGCCCTTCGACATCAACGAAGGCAGCAAGCTGGAACTCGGCTCCACCGCCAAGTTGCGGGTGCTGACCACGTACCTGGAGATCATCGCCGAACTGCACGACAAGTACGCCGGCAAACCCGCTGCCGAGCTGAAGAAGGTCGAAGTCGCCGAACTCGACCGCATCACCCAGTGGTCGCTGGAATGGCTGACGCAGAACAGCAAGAACCAGAGCCTGGACGCCATGCTCGACGCCGCGCTGGAGCGCAAGTACTCCGCCAATACCGGTGAAGCCTTCTTCACAGGCGGCGGCATGCACGTGTTCAACAACTTCCGCAAGGAAGACAACAGCCGCAACCCGACGCTCAAGGATGCGCTGCGCGAATCGATCAACCTGCCGTTCATTCGCCTGATGCGCGACCTGGTGCGCTACGTGACCTACCAGCAGCCGTACAACCGCGTGCCGCTGCTGAAGGACGACGCCGACCCTCGCCGCCAGGAATACCTGGCCCGCTTCGCCGACAAGGAAGGCACCAACTACCTGATGCGCTTCTGGAAGAAATACCAGCGCAAGACCTCGCAGCAGCGCCTGGACACCTTCCTGGACAGCATGCGCGTAACCCCGCAACGGCTGGCGGCGGTGCACCGCTACCTGTTCCCCGAAGCAGGGCAGGAAACCTTCAATGCGTTCGTACGTGCCCACCTCAAGGGCGACAAGATTACCCTGGGCAAGCTGACCGACGGCCGCCTGTCAGAGATGTATGACGCCTATGGCCCGGGCAAGTACGACCTGCCCGACCAGGGCTACATTGCCAAGGTCCACCCGCTGGACCTGTGGCTGCTTGGCTACCTGCTGAAAAACCCGAGCTCGACCTTGACCGAAATGGTCAACGCCAGCCGCTTCGAGCGCCAGGAGGTGTACAGCTGGCTGTTCAAGAGCCGCCACCAAGGGGCACGCGACAGCCGCATCCGCACCATGGTCGAGATCGAAGCCTTCCTCGACATCCACCAGCGCTGGAAACGCGTGGGCTATCCATTCGACCACCTGGTGCCCTCCCTGGCCACCGCCATCGGCAGTTCGGGCGACCGCCCCGCCGCCCTCTCCGAACTGGTCGGCATCATCCAGAACGACGGCATCCGACTGCCCACCCTGCGCATCGACACCCTGCACTTTGCAGCCAACACACCTTATGAAACCAAGTTGATCACCGACCCAGACCGGGGCGTGCGGATTCTGCCGGTGGAAGTGGCACGCGCACTCAAAGGCGCCATGTCGCAGGTGGTCGATGCAGGCACTGCGCGGCGTATTTCCGGCAGTTTCAAGCTGCAGGACGGCACGCCACTGGTGATGGGGGGCAAGACCGGTACCGGTGACAACCGCATCGAAAGCTTCGGCGCCGGCGGTCGGCTGATTGGCTCGCGCTCGCTTAACCGCACCGCCACCTTCGTGTTCTTCCTGGGCGACAACCACTTCGGCACCCTCACTGCCTTTGTGCCTGGGCGCTCGGCAGAAGCGTTCAAATTCACCTCGGCGCTGCCGGTGCAGGTGCTCAAGGGCATGGCCCCGATCCTCATGCCATACCTGCAGCCGGGCAATCCGAATGAATGCAAACCGCCGCAGGTTGCGCTGCATACACCACCCGCAGCGGGGAATGCATCGAATCAATAGATGATAATCATCTGCATTAAAGGGCTTGTCTTTAGATATATCTTGAGTAATATCTTACGATATATCGCAAACGACGGAGCCCTGTCCCCATGCGCGAACACACCCCCCATGATCCCTTCGAGCGGCGCCCCGGCCGCGGCGAGCGCGGCCCACGCGTCTTCGCCCCCGGTGACCTCAAGCTGCTGATGCTGGACCTGCTGGCCGAGCAACCCGGCCACGGGTATGACCTGATCCGCCAGATCGAAAACCTGTTCGACGGCAGCTACAGCCCAAGCCCTGGGGTGATCTACCCCACGCTGAATTTTCTTGAAGAGGCCGAGCTGATAAGCGGCCAGGTGCAGGGCAGCAAACGCCTCTATGCCATCACCGACGCCGGGCGCAGCGCCCTGGCCGAGCAAGCTGTCGCCATGGACGGCGTGCGCATGCGCATCGAAGTCAGCAAACGCGCCCTGCGCGGCCATGACCGCCCGCCTGAAATCCATGAAGCGGTCGGCAACCTGCGCCACGCACTGCACATGCACAGCGGCCGCTGGACTCCGGAAGAAATCCAACGGGTTCGCGACTTGCTCAACCATACCGCCAAGGCCATCGCCTCCGGGCCGGCCGACCCTGTCGGGGAGACTTCCCATGAGTGACACCATCCACCGCGTCAACCACGAGATCCGCCAACGCCGTCTGCAGGTACTGCGCGTCACCGAGCTGACCCCACGCATGCGCCGCATCACCCTCGGCGGTGCCGAACTGCAAGGTTTCAGCAGCGTCGGCAGTGACGACCATATCAAGCTGCTGTTCGCCGAAACGCCGGAGCAACAACAGGCCATCGAGGCCCGTAATATGGGCCGGGACGGTGGCGCACGGCCCACCATGCGCGAGTACACGCCACGTCGCATCGACCTGGTGGCCAATGAACTGGACATCGACTTCGTGCTGCACGGTGACGGCCCAGCCTCCACCTGGGCCGCCCAGGCCACCCCGGGGCAAACCCTGGACATCGCCGGGCCACGGGCCTCGCTGGTAGTGCCGGATATGTTCGACAGCTACCTGCTGATCGGTGACGAAACCGCCATTCCGGCGATTGGTCGGCGCCTGGACGAACTGCCGGCTGGCCGCCAGGTGCTGGCGGTGATCCAGATCGAAGACGAGCAGGAGCGCCAGCCGTTGCCGAGCAAGGCACAGGTCGAAGTCATCTGGGTGCGTCGCCAGCAAGAAGATTTGCTGGAACTGGTGAAGAACCTGACCTTGCCGCAAGGCCGGTTGTATGGCTGGGTGGCGCTGGAAAAAGCCCTGACCCGCCAGGCCAAGGCGCTGTTGCTGGAAAAAGGGGTGCGTGAGGATGCGCTGAAGGCTGCGGCCTACTGGCGTGCCGACGGGACTGCGGACGACGAGTGATCTTGATTGCCTACACCGGCCCCATCACCGGCAAGCCAGCTCCCACAGGTACTCCACTGCCCTAAAGGTTTGTGAAGTACCTGTGGGAGCGGGTTTACCCGCGAAGAGGCCAGCACAGGCTAGGCAAATTTCCGCACCCCGCGCCACCGATCCAGCCCCAGCAGCACCAACCCGATCCCCCAGAACCCCGCCAGCACCCCCAGGGCATTGAGCATCACCTGCCCATACCCCAGGCTAGCCACATCGATGAACGGGTAGGCATACATGCCAATCTCGCTCCCGCGCCACAGCGCATAGGCGAAATACACCGCCGGGTACATCGCCCACACTGCCAGGTGCCATAGCCGCAGGCTGCCCTTGGGCACCTCGCACCACCAGTACAAGGCATACAGCAGCGGCATCACATCGTGCAGCAACTCGTCCGCCAGCCACTGCCAGCCTTGCGGGTGCCACAAGTGGCGCAGCAACACGCTGTAGGCCAGCGCCACCAGCACGATGCTGGCTGCCACTGCAGCACTCACCGACGGCGACAGGAAGAAGCGCCTGGCGCGGCCTTCACGACCGAACGCCGCATAGCTGAGCACCGTCGCCACCAAGGTGTTGGTCAGCACGGTGAAATAGCCGAACACATTAATCAGGCCGCCAATCAGGCTGGCCTGTTCCTGCCAGCGCGCCAGCAGCACCAGGTATACCTGCACGGTCAGGCCGAACCAGCCCAGCACGGCCATGCCGGTCAGCCAGGGGCGGCGCGGCATATCAGGCCTTGCGCTGCAGCTTCACGTACAACTGCTCGACCTTTTCTCGCGCCCACGGCGTCTTGCGCAAAAATGCCAGGCTCGACTTGATGCTGGGGTTGCTCTTGAAGCAACGCACATCGATGCGCTCGGCCAGGCCCTGCCATTGGTAGTGCGCCACCAGCTCGGTGAGGATCTGTTCAAGGGTCTTGCCGTGCAGTGCGTTGTGTTGGGCCGTGCTCATGCTGTGCTCCGTAGGAAAGATGCGCACCTTACACGAGTGTAGTGGCGGGTGGGATGCGTCAAGCCCACAGAAAAAATGCTGGCCAGGGGCAAAACCTCTGTGCTGAAATAGTTATGTTATGTTGTAACATTACAAAAGCATCTGCCAAGGAACGCCCCATCCCCATGTTGTACACACCGCTTCGCCTCTCCCCCCTTGCCGTCGCGCTCTGGCTGGCTGCATCGCCCAGCCAGGCCGTGGAACTCGAACCTCAGGTGATTACTGCCAATCCGCTGGGCAACCGCCAGCTGGCCGCCCCCAGCACCGTGCTCGAAGGCGACAACCTGCTGCAGCAACAGCACGGCAGCCTCGGTGAAACCCTGAACAAGCAACCCGGTGTCGCCTCGACCTGGTTCGGCCCTGGCGCCAGTCGCCCGGTAATCCGCGGCCTGGACGGCGACCGCATTCGCATCCTGCGCAATGGCGTCGGCGCGCTGGATGCCTCGTCGCTGTCCTATGACCACGCCGTGCCGCTGGACCCGGTCACCGTCGAGCGCGTCGAAATCGTCCGTGGCCCGGCCGCCCTGCTCTACGGCGGCAACGCCATCGGTGGCGTGGTCAATACCTTCGACAACCGCATCCCGGATGCACCGATCGAAGGCATCCACGGTGCCGGTGAGTTGCGCTACGGTGGCGCCGACACCACGCGCAGCAGCGCTGGCAAGCTGGAGGCGGGTAACGGTGCCTTCGCCCTGCACCTGGATGCCAACAGCCGTCAGTTCAACGACCTGCGCATCCCCGGCTACGCCCGCAGTTCCAAGGTGCGTGACGCCGATGAGCCCGGCGGCAAACACCGCCTGGAAAACAGCGACGGCCGTCAGGACGGCGGTGCAGTCGGTGGTGCCTATCACTGGGATCATGGTTACGCCGGCCTGTCGTACAGTGGCTACGACAGCAATTACGGCTCGGTGGCAGAGTCCGGTGTACGCCTGGACATGAAACAGGACCACTACGCCTTCGCCTCCGAGCTGCGCGACCTGGACGGCCCGTTCAGCTCGGTCAAGGTCGATGCTGGCTATACAGATTACGAACACAGCGAGATCGAAGAAGGCGAGGTGCACACCACCTTCAAGAACAAGGGCTACGAAGCACGTATTGAAGCCCGCCATCAACCGCTCGGGCCGGTGGAGGGGGTGATCGGTGCCCAGGTCAGCCGCAACGAATTCTCTGCCCTCGGCGAGGAAGCCTTTGTCCCACACACCAACACCGACAGCCTGGCGCTGTTCATGCTGGAGCAATGGCAGGCCACAGAGCGGCTGAACCTGAGCCTGGGCGCACGCCTGGAGCACACCCGGGTAGACCCGGACGCCAAAGGCAACGAAAACTTCGTCGATGCCGACAGCGCCAGCAGCTTCAACGCGTTCAGCCTGTCTTCCGGTGCGGTGTACCAGCTCGACCCGATCTGGTCGCTGGCCGCCAACCTTGGCTACACCGAGCGCGCCCCGACTTTCTACGAGCTGTACGCCAATGGTGCGCATGTGGCCACCGGCGCCTTTGAAGTGGGTGACGCCAGCCTGAACAAGGAAAAGGCCATTTCCGCCGACCTGGCGCTGCGCTTCGACAATGGCACCCACAAAGGCAGTGTCGGGGTGTTCTACAGCCACTTCCGCAACTACATCGGGCTGATCGGCACCGGCAACCTGCGCGAGGGCGGGCATGACCACGACCATGGCGAGGATGACCACGACCACGATCATGACCACGAGGGCTTCCCGGAATACCAGTACCAGGGCGTGCGCGCGCGCTTCTACGGCATCGAGGCCCAAGACCGCTGGCAGCTGGTCGAGAACCGCTACGGCAGCTTCGCGCTGGAGTTGTCCGGTGACTACACCCGGGCCAAGAACCTCGACAGTGGCGAACCTTTGCCACGCATCGCCCCGCTGCGCTTGAACAGCGGCCTGGTGTGGGAACTGGACCGCTGGCAGGCGCGGGTAGATGTGCAACATGCGGCATCGCAGCACCGCAGGCCGACCAACGAAACCAGCACCGATGGCTACACCACACTGGGTGCAAGCGTGGGTTACCGCTTTGACATTGGCCAGAGCCAGTGGCTGGCGTTTGTACGCGGCGAAAACCTGACCGACCAGACCGTGCGTTATGCCAGCTCGATCCTGCGCGATATTGCGCCGGCGCCGGGGCGTAGCGTGGAAGTGGGCCTGCGTACCACCTTCTGAAATCGCGGGGGCGCTTTGCGCCCCAATCGCCGGCAAGCCAGCTCCCACAGGTACTGCACTGTCCTCAGTGCTAGCGCAATTCTGTGGGAGCTGGCTTGCCGGCGATGGGCTGCAAAGCAGCCCCCTTCAGACCATTGTTACCCTCTGAACAACAATCCCCTGCGACAATTTGTCTTTTTTTCTTACAACTTCCGCTATATCCTCCCCGCCTGAAGCTGAATCGCTTCACTGAATCCATCTTGTCGCCAGATCCATTGAAGGGCATGCCCTTCGATGCGCTTGCCGTTTTTTCAATAATCAAAAGATAGCGCTATCTCATGCTCCAACTGCCCAAAACCTGTTACATCGGCCTTGCCCTCAGCGCCTTGGCGACACCCGCCGCCGCCAGCGAAATGTTTGCCAGCGACTCCCCATGGATGCTCGGCGACTGGGGCGGCACCCGCAGCGAATTGCTGGAAAAAGGCTACGACTTCACCCTCGGCTACACCGGGGAGATGGGCAGCAACCTGCACGGTGGCTACGACCACGACCGTACCGCACGCTACAGCGACCAGTTCACCTTTGGCAGCCACCTGGACCTGGACAAGATCCTCGGCTGGCAAGACGCCGAATTCCAGCTGACCATCACCGAGCGCCACGGCGACAACATCAGCAACGACCGCATCAACGACCCCCGCGTTGGCGGCTTCACCTCGGCCCAGGAAGTCTGGGGCCGTGGCGAAACCTGGAGGCTGACGCAGATGTGGATCAAGCAGAAGTACTTCGATGGTGCGCTGGACGTGAAATTCGGCCGCTTCGGCGAAGGCGAGGACTTCAACAGCTTCCCTTGCGACTTCCAGAACCTGGCCTTCTGCGGCTCGCAGGTGGGCAACTGGGTGGGTGGCATCTGGTACAACTGGCCGGTCAGCCAGTGGGCCCTGCGCGTGCGCTACAACCTCAGCGACGAGCTTTACACCCAGGTCGGCGTGTTCGAGCAGAACCCCTCCAACCTGGAATCGGGCAACGGCTTCAAGCTCAGCGGCAGCGGCACCCAGGGCGCGGTAATGCCGATCGAACTGGTATGGACCCCACGCATCCAAGGCCTGAAAGGGGAATATCGCGCCGGCTACTACTACAGTAATGCCAAGGCACAGGATGTTCTCAAGGACAGCAACGGCCAGCCGGCCGCCGTCAGCGGCGCCGCCTACCGCAGCAGTTCGAGCAAGCACGGCATGTGGCTCGGCGCCCAGCAGCAGGTAACTTCGCTGGCCTCCGACCAGTCGCGTGGCCTGAGCCTGTTCGCCAACGCCACGGTGCATGACAAGAAGACCAATGCCATCGACAACTATGTGCAGGCAGGACTGGTATACAAAGGGCCTTTCGACGCCCGCGCCAAGGACGACATCGGTTTCGCCGTCGCCCGCGTGCACGTCAACCCTGCCTACCGCAAGAACGCCCGCCTGGCCAACCAGGCCGCCGGGCTCTACGACTACGACAACCCCGGTTTCCTGCCTGTGCAGGACACCGAGTACAGCGCCGAGCTGTACTACGGCATCCATTTGGCCGACTGGCTCACGGTGCGCCCCAACCTGCAGTACATCCGCCACCCGGGCGGGGTGTCGCAGGTCGATGGCGCCCTGGTCGGCGGCCTGAAGATCCAGAGCAGTTTCTAACCCCCTTTTTGACCTGACGGAGAACCTACGATGAGCACTGAAGGTGCCAACCAAGGAAGCCGCTGGCTACCTCGCCTGATCGGCGCGCTGCTGTTGCTGATGGGCCTGGCCCTGCTGGCCGGCGGTATCAAACTGAGCCAGCTGGGCGGATCGCTGTACTACCTGATCGCCGGTATCGGCTTTGCCCTGTCGGGCATTTTGCTGCTGGCCCAGCGCCGCATTGCCTTGGGCCTGTACGGCCTGGTGCTGCTGGGCAGCACCGTGTGGGCCCTGCTCGAAGTGGGCCTGGACTGGTGGCAACTGGTGCCACGCCTAGCCATCTGGTTTGCCATCGGCGTGGTGCTGTTGCTGCCATGGGCACGTCGCCCGTTGACCGGCCCGGCCAGCAAGGCCAACACTGCACTGCTGGGCGTTGCCGTGGTTGCTTCGGGCGCATGTGCCCTGGGCAGCCAGTTCACCCACCCCGGCGAAGTGTTCGGCGAACTGGGCCGCGAAAGCAGCGAAATGGCCAGCGCCGCCCCGGCCATGCCCGAAGGCGAATGGCAGGCCTATGGCCGCACCGAGCATGGCGACCGCTATTCGCCGCTGCGCCAGATCACCCCGCAGAATGCCTACCGCCTGGAAGAAGCCTGGCGCATTCGCACGGGTGACCTGCCGACCGAAAACGACCCGGTGGAGCTGACCAACCAGAACACCCCGCTGAAGGTCAACGGCATGCTCTACGCCTGTACCGCACACAGCCGCCTGCTGGCCCTGGACCCGGACACCGGCGCAGAAATCTGGCGCTACGACCCGCAGGTCAAGAGCCCGACCGGCACCTTCAAGGGCTTTGCCCACATGACTTGCCGCGGCGTTTCGTACTATGACGAAAACCGCTACGTCAGCCGCGACGGCAGCCCGGTACCGAAAATTACCGACGCTGGCCAAGCGGTGGCCCAGGCCTGCCCGCGCCGCCTGTACCTGCCTACCGCAGATGCTCGCCTGATCGCCATCAACGCCGACAACGGCAAAGTGTGCGAAGGCTTCGCCAACCAGGGCGTGATCGACCTCACCACCGGCATCGGCCCGTTCACTGCCGGCGGCTACTACTCCACCTCGCCTGCCGCTGTCACCCGTGACCTGGTGATCATCGGTGGCCATGTCACCGACAACGAGTCGACCAACGAGCCGTCGGGCGTCATCCGCGCCTACGATGTGCACGACGGCCACCTGGTGTGGAACTGGGACAGCAACAACCCGGAAGACACCAAGCCGTTGGCCCCAGGCAAGATGTACAGCCGCAACTCGGCCAACATGTGGTCGATCGCCAGCGTCGACGAAGACCTGGGCATGATCTACCTGCCGCTGGGCAACCAGACCCCGGACCAGTGGGGCGCCGACCGTACCCCGGGCGCCGAGAAGTACAGCGCCGGCGTGGTCGCCCTGGACCTGGCCACCGGCAAGGCCCGCTGGAACTACCAGTTCACCCACCACGACCTGTGGGACATGGACGTCGGCAGCCAGCCGACCCTGGTCCACCTGAAGACTGACGATGGCGTGAAACCTGCGATCATCGTGCCGACCAAGCAAGGTAGCCTGTACGTGCTCGACCGCCGCGACGGTACGCCGATCGTGCCGATCCGCGAAATCCCAACCCCGCAAGGCGCAGTGAAGGGCGACCACACCTCGCCGACCCAGGCCCGCTCCGACCTCAATCTGCTCGGCCCTGAGCTGACCGAACAGGCCATGTGGGGCGCCACGCCGTTCGACCAGATGCTGTGCCGCATCCAGTTCCGCGAACTGCGCTACGAAGGCCAGTACACCCCGCCATCCGAGCAGGGCTCGCTGATCTATCCGGGTAACGTGGGGGTCTTCAACTGGGGCAGCGTGTCGGTCGACCCGGTGCGCCAACTGCTGTTCACCTCGCCCAACTACATGGCCTTCGTGTCGAAGATGGTGCCGCGCGAGCAGGTCGCCGAAGGCAGCAAGCGCGAAAGCGAGACCAGCGGCGTGCAGCCCAATACTGGCGCGCCCTACGCGGTGACCATGCACCCGTTCATGTCGCCGCTGGGCGTACCGTGCCAGGCCCCGGCCTGGGGCTATGTCGCCGCCATCGACCTGTTCACCAACAAGGTGGTGTGGAAGCACAAGAACGGCACCACCCGCGACAGCACCCCGGTACCGATCGGCCTGCCGGTTGGCGTGCCGAGCATGGGCGGTTCGATCGTTACCGCAGGCGGCGTCGGCTTCCTCAGCGGCACCCTCGACCAGTACCTGCGTGCTTATGACGTGAACAACGGCAAGGAACTGTGGAGTGCCCGCCTGCCAGCGGGTGGCCAAGCCACGCCGATGACTTACACCGGCAAGGATGGCAAGCAGTATGTGCTGGTGACTGCTGGCGGCCATGGCTCGCTGGGCACCAAAATGGGTGATTACATCATCGCTTACAAACTCGCTGACTAAGTTACCGAGCCCTGCTTGCAGGGCTCATTCCCCTGTACCGGCCTCATCGCCGGCAAGCCAGCTCCCACAGGTATTCCACCGACCTTGAAAATGGTGGATTACCTGTGGGAGCTGGCTTGCCGGCGATGAGGCCGGTGCAGGCAATCACAGATGAAACCCTCCCCTGCTCCCTTCATCTACCATTGAAACCGATTCCCCTGCGCCCCATCTAAGCACCATAGCCATTCACGCAGGTGCCCCATGAGCAACCAGCAGGATTTCCCGGAACACCCCGAC
Organism: Pseudomonas sp. BN505; assembly: GCF_029873175.1. NCBI lineage: Bacteria > Pseudomonadati > Pseudomonadota > Gammaproteobacteria > Pseudomonadales > Pseudomonadaceae > Pseudomonas > Pseudomonas sp. BN505. Next base: position 352,973 of record NZ_SSOI01000045.1, on the reverse strand, counting down.
GAAGACAGCGAAGTCGAGCACACCACCCCGGCCGAACCCGGCCATGCCCTCGCCCTGCCCGGCCAGAACCTGCCGGACAAAGTCTACGTGATCCCGATCCACAACCGCCCGTTCTTCCCGGCCCAGGTACTGCCGGTCATCGTCAATGAAGAACCTTGGGCGGAAACCCTCGACCTGGTGGCCAAGTCACCCGACCACTGCCTGGCGCTGTTCTTCATGGACACCCCGGCGGAAGACCACCGCCATTTCGACACCTCGGCCCTGCCGCAGTACGGCACGCTGGTCAAGGTGCACCATGCCAGCCGCGAAAACGGAAAACTGCAGTTCGTCGCCCAGGGCCTGACCCGCGTACGCATCCGCAACTGGCTCAAGCACCACCGCCCGCCCTACCTGGTCGAAGTTGAATATCCGCGCCAGCCCGCCGAGCCGACCGACGAGGTCAAGGCCTACGGCATGGCCCTGATCAACGCGATCAAGGAACTGCTGCCGCTCAACCCGCTGTACAGCGAAGAGCTGAAGAACTACCTCAACCGCTTCAGCCCCAACGACCCGTCACCGCTCACCGACTTCGCAGCGGCGCTGACCTCGGCCACCGGCAACCAGTTGCAGGAAGTGCTCGACTGTGTGCCCATGCTCAAGCGCATGGAAAAAGTCCTGCCGATGCTGCGCAAAGAGGTGGAAGTCGCGCGCCTGCAGAACGAGATCTCGGCCGAGGTTAACCGACAGATTGGCGAACACCAGCGCGAGTTCTTCCTCAAGGAGCAACTCAAGGTCATCCAGCAGGAGCTGGGCCTGACCAAGGACGACCGCAGCGCCGACCTCGAGCAGTTCGAACAGCGCCTGGAAGGCAAGACCCTGCCGCCCCAGGCACGCAAGCGCCTCGATGAAGAGATGGGCAAGCTGGCCATTCTCGAAACCGGCTCGCCCGAGTACGCCGTCACCCGCAACTACCTCGAATGGGCCACCGCGCTGCCGTGGGGCGTGTACGGCAAGGACAAGCTCGACCTCAAGCATGCGCGCAAAGTCCTCGACCAGTACCATTCCGGGCTCGACGACATCAAAGATCGCATCCTCGAATTCCTCGCCGTGGGCGCCTGGAAAGGCGAAATCAGTGGCTCGATCGTGCTGCTGGTGGGCCCGCCCGGGGTGGGCAAGACCAGCATCGGCAAGTCCATCGCCGAGTCGCTTGGCCGGCCGTTCTATCGATTCAGCGTTGGCGGCATGCGTGACGAAGCCGAAATCAAGGGCCACCGCCGCACCTACATCGGCGCCCAGCCTGGCAAGCTGGTACAGGCCTTGAAAGACGTCGAAGTGATGAACCCGGTGATCATGCTCGACGAGATCGACAAGATGGGCCAGAGCTACCAGGGTGACCCGGCTTCCGCCTTGCTGGAAACCCTCGACCCGGAGCAGAACGTCGACTTCCTCGACCACTACCTCGACTTGCGCCTGGACCTGTCCAAAGTGCTGTTCGTGTGCACCGCCAACACCCTCGACTCGATCCCCGGGCCGTTGCTCGACCGCATGGAAGTGATCCGCCTGTCCGGCTACATCACCGAGGAAAAACTGGCCATTGCCAAGCGCCACCTGTGGCCTAAACAACTGGAAAAAGCGGGCGTTTCAAAGGCCAGCCTGAGCATCAGCGACAGCGCCCTGCGCCTGGTGATCGAAGGCTATGCCCGCGAGGCGGGCGTGCGCCAGTTGGAGAAGCAACTGGGCAAGCTGGTGCGCAAGGCCGTGGTCAAGCTGCTGGAAAACCCCGAAGCCAAGCTGAAGATCGGCACCAAGGACCTGGAAGCCGCACTCGGCATACCGGTATTCCGCAGTGAGCAGGTACTGGCGGGCAAAGGCGTGATCACCGGCCTGGCCTGGACCAGCATGGGCGGCGCCACGTTGCCGATCGAGGCAACCCGCATCCACACCCTCAACCGCGGCTTCAAACTGACCGGCAAACTGGGTGACGTGATGAAAGAGTCGGCCGAAATTGCCTACAGCTACGTCAGTTCCAACCTCAAGCAGTTTGGCGGTGACCCTGGCTTCTTCAACGAAGCGTTCATCCACTTGCACGTTCCTGAAGGCGCCACGCCCAAGGACGGCCCGAGTGCCGGGGTCACCATGGCAAGTGCCCTGTTGTCGCTCGCCCGCGACCAGGCACCGAAAAAGGGCGTGGCCATGACGGGCGAGCTGACGCTCACCGGGCAGGTGCTGCCGATTGGCGGGGTGCGCGAGAAGGTGATTGCGGCGCGCCGGCAGAAGATCTTCGAACTGATCCTGCCGGAGCCTAACCGTGGCGACTTCGAGGAACTGCCGGACTACCTGCGCGAAGGCCTGACAGTGCATTTTGCCAAGCGCTTTGCCGACGTGGCCAAAGTCTTGTTCTAACCTGCACCGGCCACTTCGCGGCTTTGGCTTCGAAGTGGCCGGCACTGGCAACACAAAACTCGTCGATCATCGGTTATTCTCAGGTCATCGTCAGCCCCCCGGAGCCAACATGACCGCCCCTCGTCTGCTCGTTCCCCTGAGCTTCGCCCTGCTTTCTGCCTGCACGCAACACCCCACGCAGCCCGTAGAACTGGACGCCGAAAGTGAATGCCCAAAGCGCCTGCAGGTCGGTCAGATGCTGACCCTCACCCTGCCCAGCAACCCGACCACCGGCTACCGCTGGCTGGTACAAAACCCGGCACCCAACGTGCTGCAAAGCCTTGGCCCCGAGGTTTACAGCGCGCCGGAAGACGCCGGTATCGTCGGCAGCTCGGGTATTTCGACCTGGCGCTTCCAGGCCCGAGCTACCGGCGACGGCCAGCTGGTACTGGTCTACCAGCAACCCTGGGCTCCGGAAGTACGCCCGGTGCAGACCTTCGATTGCGCCATCCGGGTCAATTGAACGCACAGCGCTGGTCAGCCGACCATGCATCCAGGCTGCGGTTTGGCTAGAATGCGCCCCCTGCCTATCACCAGCCGCCTGGATTCGCCGTGAGCAAACAACCCGACCGCCTTTTCTCCCAACCTTTGGAACAGGTGCCCGACTTCGTTTTCAACGAAGACGTGGTGCGCGTGTTCCCGGACATGATCAAGCGCTCGGTGCCCGGTTACCCAACCATCGTCGAAAACCTCGGCGTGCTGGCCGCCCGCTTCGCCCAGCCGCACACCGCGCTGTACGACCTGGGCGCCTCGCTGGGTGCAGTCACGCAGTCGTTGCGCCGCCACGTGCGCAGCGACGGCTGCCGGGTGATCGCGGTGGACAATTCTGCGGCCATGGTCGAGCGCTGCCGCCAGTACCTCACCGCCCAGGACTCGATGTTCCAGGAGTTGCTGCCGGTTGATGTGCTGGAAGCCGATATCCTCGCCCTGCCCTTCGAGCCCGCCTCGGTAGTGGCGATGAACTTCACCCTGCAGTTCATCGCCCCCGACCAGCGCCTGGAACTGCTCGGGCGCATCCGACAGGCACTGCTACCGGGTGGTGCGCTGATCCTTTCGGAGAAACTGCGCTTCGCCGATGAGCAAGCGCAGGACCTGCTCAATGAACTGCACCTGGATTTCAAGCGGGCCAATGGCTACAGCGAACTGGAAATCGCCCAGAAGCGCAGCGCCATCGAAAACGTGATGCGCCCCGACACGCTCGAAGCCCATCAAGAACGCCTGCGCGCCGCCGGCTTCTCCAAAGTGGTGCCCTGGTTCCAATGCCTTAACTTCGCCTCGTTGATAGCCCTGCCATGATCGATCTGTCCCCCCTCGTCCGCCGCCTGGCGGGCACGCCCCTGGCTTCCTGGTCACAAGGCCTGCAAGCGCAACTGGAAGCCAAGCTGGAGAAAGGCCACGGCGACCTCGACCGCTGGCGCGGTGCGCTCGACGCCCTGCCTGCCCTGAAACCCAGTGAAATCGACCTGGTCAACGGGCTGCGCCTGGACTGCGACTGCGACGACGCTACCCGCGCGCAGATGCGTCAGGCACTGATGGGCCTGTCGCCGTGGCGAAAAGGGCCGTTCGATCTGTTTGGCGTGCACGTAGACACCGAATGGCATTCGGACTGGAAATGGTCGCGGGTAGGCCCGCACCTGGACCTCAAGGGCAAACGCGTGCTCGACGTCGGCTGTGGCAACGGCTACTACCAGTGGCGCATGCTCGGTGCCGGCGCCGAGATGGTGATCGGTGTCGACCCCAACTGGTTGTTCTTCTGCCAGTTCCAGGCCGTGCAGCAGTACCTGCCGGAGCTGCCGGCCTGGCACCTGCCCTTCGCCCTTGAAGAGCTGCCTGCCAATCTGGAAGGCTTCGACACCGTGTTTTCCATGGGCGTGTTCTATCACCGCCGCTCCCCCATCGAGCACCTGCTGGCGCTCAAGGACTGCCTGGTCAAAGGGGGCGAGCTGGTTCTGGAAACCCTGGTGATCGAGGGCGATGAAAACCAGGTGCTAGTTCCCGAGGACCGCTACGCGCAGATGCGCAACGTCTGGTACCTGCCGTCGGTACCCGCCCTGGCGCGCTGGTTGCGCCGTGCCGGCTTCAGCGATGTGCGTTGCGTCGATGTGAGTGTGACCAGCGTCGAGGAGCAGCGCAGCACCGAGTGGATGCGCTACCAGTCGCTGGGCGACTTCCTCGACCCCAACGACCACAGCAAGACCATCGAAGGCCTGCCTGCCCCACGCCGCGCCACCCTGCTGGCGCGCAAATAAAAAAAGGCGCCCGGTTGGGCGCCTGAATGCACCTGCGCCGAGGAGCTGTCGCGGCGCAGGTGTTTGTGACCTCAATCCTTGGCCACCTCGCGGGCCTTCTCTTGCGCTTTGCGCTCACGCTCTGCAACGGCCTGTTGCTTGTCGCCGTGCAGGCGCTGCTGGTCTTCGCGGAACGCTTGCCAGAACTGCTTCGAGCGCTCCGCACCGCCCTCGGCATAGACACTGGCACTGCCCAGGGCAAGGGTGGCCAACAGCAGGTACTTGGTCAGGTTCATCGTGTTTACCTCGTGATAACCGATCAGATGCGGCCATCCTAGCGAGGGGCGGCTAACAGCAAGGTGAGGCGGGGATTACAGTCCTGCAATGTGGCCTTGTGCTGCCTGTCGGGGCCTCTTCGCAGCACCAGGCTGCTAGTACAGGATCTGTGGGAGCGGGTTCACCCGCGAAAGAGCCCTGACAGATAGCCAGATAACAGCAGCATTACAAATCCGTTATCTGCGCCGCAGCGCCATATGCATGCCGTAACATCCTGCTCCTTGACCCTGATGTCACTACAGGGTCGAGAATCGCCCCCCTTTCATTACATCGAGCCTCCCATGCGCCTACTGATCATCGAGGACGAACTGCGTACCGCCGATTACCTGCAACAGGGCCTGCGCGAAAACGGCTACGTGGTCGACTGCGCCCACACCGGCACCGACGGCCTGCACCTGGCCCGCCAACAGCCCTACGACCTGGTCATCCTCGACGTCAACCTGCCTGAAATCGATGGCTGGACCGTGCTGCAGCGGCTGCGTGCCGAATCGGCCACGCGCATCATGATGCTGACCGCCCATGGTCGCCTGGCCGACCGGGTCAAAGGCCTGGACCTGGGCGCCGATGACTACCTGCTCAAGCCCTTCGAATTCCCTGAACTTCTGGCGCGTATCCGCAGCCTGCTGCGCCGTAACGATCAGCAGCTGCAGCCCAGCACCCTGCGCGTCGCAGACCTGGAACTGGACCCCGGCCGCCACCGCGCCTACCGCGCCGGGCAGCGCATTGACCTGACCGCCAAGGAGTTCGCCCTGCTGCACCTGCTGATGCGCCAAAGTGGTGAAGTGCTTTCGCGCACCCAGATCATCTCGTTGGTATGGGACATGAATTTCGACTGCGACACCAACGTGGTCGAAGTTTCGATCCGTCGGCTGCGGGCGAAGATCGACGACCCGTTCGACAACAAGCTGATCCATACCCTGCGCGGCGTAGGCTATGTACTGGAGGCGCGCGCTTGAAAAACGCCAGCCTGTCACTGCGCCTGGGCCTGAGCGTGACACTGATGGGCGCCGCACTGGTGCTGCTGCTGGCCTGCCTGGCCGTGTTCGCCCTGGATCACGAACTGGACAGCCGCGCCCGCAAGGACCTGGCGCGCAAGATGCTGCAGGTTGAACACAACCTGCGCGTCGATCTGCGCAGCGAGGACCTGGGCACCCGCGCCCATCCACTGCTCGACCTGGTGATGGGGCATGACAACCTCAGCCTCAGCGTACTGGCCCTTGACGGCCGCCATCCGCACCTGCTCAGCCTCGGCCCGGCCCTGGAGTCGCGGGTGAGCGAGTTGCACACCGATGCCCGCCTGGCCTTTCACGCATGGCGCGACAGCAGCGGCAACCAGTTCCTCACAGTGACCCGGCTGATGCGCCTGCGTGACAACACGCCGGTGAAGGTGATGATGTCGCTCAACCGCGCCGACGACAACGCCCTGCTGCAGGCCTACCTGCATTCGACCTTGCTCGCCTTGCCACTGCTGCTGCTATTGATCGGTGCGGGCGCCTGGTGGCTGATGCAGCGCGGCCTGAAACCGCTGCGGCGCTTCCGGCGCATTGCCGGGCAAGTGTCGGCCCAGGACCTGCAACATCGCCTGCCGGTTACCGGCCTGCCGCAAGAACTGGCGCAACTGGCCAGCAGCATCAACGTGATGCTCGACCGCCTCGATCAGGGCGTGAGCCAGTTGTCGCAGTTCTCCGACGATCTGGCCCATGAGTTGCGTACCCCGTTGAGCAACCTGATGGGCAAGGCGCAAGTGACCCTGGCCCGTGAGCGGGACAACGCCAACTACCGGGAAGTGCTGGAAGACAGTATCGAGGAGCTGACCCGGCTCAACCGCATCATCAATGACATGCTGTTTCTTGCCCAGGTCAGCCAGCCGCAAACGCAGGTTGCATTGAAACCCTTGGCCTTGGCTGACGAGGCAGCGCGAGTTGTCGAGCTGTTTGCCTTCAGTGCCGAGGGGAAATCAGTCGAGCTGCGTGTGCTGGGGTGGGGAACGGCGCTGGCGGATCGGCTGATGTTTCAGCGGGCGTTGTCGAACCTGCTGAGCAATGCCATCCGCCACAGCCCTGAGGGTGAGCGCGTCGAGTTGCGGATTGAACGTTCAGGCAGCGAAGTATGGCTTTCGGTAGAGAACCAGGGGCCCGGCATTGCTACAGAACACCAGTCGCGCTTGTTCGAGCGGTTTTACCGGGTGGGCCCGGGGCGTTCGCGGCTGGAGGGCGGAACCGGGTTGGGGTTGGCGATCGTGAAGTCGATCATGCAGCTGCATGGCGGGCGGGTCGAAGTGAACAGCAGCCCCTTGGGGCCTACCCGCTTCACCCTGGTGTTTCCTGCCGAGTAATCGGCTGCCTGTAGCGGCCTCTTCGCGGGTAAACCCGCTCCCACAAGTACTCCGCAGGCCTTAAGGCTTGTGCAATCCCTGTGGGAGCGGGTTTACCCGCGAAGAGGCCAGTACAGGCAACCAATCAGTCAGCGCGAAGCCGCCACGATCAGTGCCTTCATCTCGGCCACCGCCGCCTTGAAGCCGACAAACAGCGCATGCGCCACCAAGGCATGGCCAATGTTCAGTTCATTGATACCTTTGATCGCCGCCACCGCCTCGACGTTGTGGTAATGCAGCCCGTGGCCAGCATTGACGATCAACCCCTGCCCCACACCAAACGCCACGCCATCAACAATACGCTGCAACTCCTCGGCCACTTCGGTCGGGGTTTCGGCGTCGGCGTAACGCCCGGTATGCAGCTCGATGGCCGGCGCACCCACCCGGCGTGAGGCCTCGATCTGGCGCTCGTCAGCATCGATGAACAGCGACACTTCGGCACCGGTGCGGGCAAGGCGCTCCACGGCCGCCTTGATCCGTGCCTCCTGCCCCGCCACGTCAAGGCCACCTTCGGTAGTCAGTTCCTGACGGGTTTCAGGCACCAGGCAGATGTGCGCCGGGCGGATCTTCTCGGCAAAGGCCATCATCTCTTCGGTGACGCCCATTTCGAAGTTCATGCGCGTCTGCAGCACATCCTTGAGCAGCACCACGTCGCGTTCCTGGATGTGCCGACGGTCTTCGCGCAGGTGCACGGTGATGCCATCGGCGCCCGCTTCCTCGGCGTCCAGGGCAGCCTTGACAGGGTCAGGGTAACGCGTGCCCCGGGCTTGGCGCAGGGTCGCCACGTGGTCGATGTTTACGCCAAGAAGCATGCGGTTGCTGTGAGTCACGAAAGGCTCTCCTGAAGGTTGAGCCCCACAGCATACGTCGTGATCAGCGCTTGCGAAACAGTTCCCGGCTGACCAACGGTTTTGCGCCCAGGTGAACCGCCAGTGCCTGGCGCATCAGGCGCTTGGCCGCGAGCAAAGCGCCTGGGGTGTCCCAGTCGGCGTCGGCCAGGGCCATCAGCTCGATGCCGCGAAACAGGCCGGGTTGCACCAGTTCGACCCGCTCCAGGCCGGCATCCACACGCAAGCGGTACAGCCCGTCTGCGGCGATGGGTTGGTCGTTGACGTCATGATTCAAGGAGAACGCATAACCGAGTTCGTCCAGCAGCCGCCATTCGAACGAACGCAGCAGCGGCTCCAGCGGGCGCCCGGCGGCCAAGGCCTGCAAGGTCAGGGCGTAGTGCTCGAACAGGGCCGGGAACGGCGCTTCGGCGGGCAGCAGCCGCATGAGCAGTTCATTGAGGTACAACCCGCTGAACAGGGCATCGCCGTGCAGCCAGGCGGCGATGCCGGCGCTGTCCATCCGCCCGACATTCTTCAGCTCGCCACGCCCGCGCAGCTCCACCTCAAGCGGCACGAACGGCCGCACCAGGCTGCCGCCCTTGCCACGCGCACGCCGCAGTACAGCGCGCATGCGGCCCTGCGGCGTGAGGAAGTCCACCAGCGCGCTGGTTTCCTTGTAGGCACGGCTGTGCAGCACGTAGGCTGGCTGGCCGACAGGTTGTTCCATTAGCGTTTACCCAGCCCGTGGTTGTGGGAGCGGCCTCGTGTCGCGAAAGGGCCGCAACGCGGCCCCCCGGATTTCAGCATTGCCGCCAAAATGGCTGGGGCTGCTTCACAGCCCTTTCGCGACGCAAGGCCGCTCCCACAAGGGCCGCCTTGAGCCTTAGAGGTCGCCGTAGCCCAGCGAGCGCAGGGCGCGCTCGTCGTCGGACCAGCCGCCCTTCACCTTGACCCATAGGTTGAGCATGACCTTGGAGTCGAACAGCACTTCCATGTCCTTGCGCGCCTCGGAGCCGATGCGCTTGATGCGCTCGCCCTTGTCGCCAATGATGATTTTTTTCTGGCCGTCGCGCTCGACCAGGATCAGCGCGTGAATATGCAGCACATGGCCCTGCTGCTTGAATTCTTCAATTTCCACGGTGATCTGGTACGGAAGCTCGGCACCCAACTGGCGCATGATCTTCTCGCGCACCAGTTCGGCGGCCAGGAAGCGGCTGCTGCGGTCGGTGATCTGGTCTTCCGGGAAGAAGTGATCGTTCTCGGGCAGGTGCTTGGCGATCTGTGCTTCCAGCGCTTCGAGGTTGTGCCCCTGCTGCGCAGAAATAGGCATGACTTCGGCGTTTGGCAGTTGCTCCTGCAGCCACTGCAGGTGCGGGATCAGCTCGGCCTTCTCTTCCATGCGGTCGGTCTTGTTGACCGCGATGATCAGCGGGCCGGTCACGTACTGCACGCGCTCCAGCACCAGTTGGTCCTCGTCGGTCCACTTCGTCCGGTCGACCACGAAGATCACCACGTCGACGTCCTTCAGGGCCGCCGAGGCGTTGCGGTTCATGTAGCGGTTCAAGGCTTTGTCGTTGGCCTTGTGCATACCGGGGGTGTCGACGTAGATCGCCTGCACATCACCTTCGGTCTTGATGCCGAGCATGTTGTGGCGGGTGGTCTGCGGCTTGCGCGAAGTGATCGCCAGCTTCTGGCCCAGGATGTGGTTGAGCAAGGTCGACTTGCCCACGTTGGGGCGGCCGACAATGGCCACGTAGCCGCAGCGCGTCGGGTTGTTATCAGTCATTGCCATTCTCCACGCCCAGGGCGATCAGTGCGGACGCGGCAGCGACTTGCTCGGCAATACGCCGGCTAACGCCCTGACCACGACTTTTGTTGTTCAGCAGCACGACTTCGCATTCGACGAAGAAAGTACGGCAGTGCGGTTCACCCTGGATATCCACTACTTCGTAACGCGGCAGCTCACAGCTGCGCGATTGCAGGAATTCTTGCAGGCGGGTTTTCGGGTCCTTGTTGGTGTCGACCAGGGTCAGGCCTTCGAACTCGTCGGCCAGCCAGGCCAGGACGCGTTCCCGGGCCGTGTCCATGTCGGCGTCCAGGTAGATGGCTCCGATCAGTGCCTCCAGGGCGTCGGCCAGGATCGACTCACGACGGAAACCGCCACTTTTGAGCTCACCCGAACCCAGGCGCAGGTATTCGCCCAGGTCGAAACCACGGGCCAGGCGGGCCAGGGTCTCGCCCTTGACCAAGCGCGCGCGCAGGCGCGACAGCTGGCCTTCGCGGGCCTGCGGGAAGCGCTCGAACAGCGCTTCGCCGGCGACGAAGTTGAGAATGGCGTCACCGAGAAACTCCAGGCGCTCGTTATTGCGCCCGGCATAGCTGCGATGGGTCAGTGCCAGAAGCATCTGGTCCTGATTCTTGAAGGTATAGCCGAGCTTGCGCTCCAGATGGGCAAGGGAAGCACTCATGCAACCACCCGTTTGTTGTTCAACGCGTTGTTCAAATCAACATCCTGAAAAGACTGTTTGGCTGTGGCCCGCCGCCGTATGCGACGAATCTCCCGATCCCTGAGAACACAGCCTATGTCAGAAATGCATTCGGCGCTGTCTGCTGGACAGCGCCGATGGGTATCAATGGATCAGCCCGACCCGCGACAGGTTGGGCAGGTGGCTGAGCTTGGGCTCTGGCCAGCTCATCCACACCGCAAAGGCCTTGCCGACGATGTTCCGGTCCGGAACCATGCCGTGCAGTTCCTTGGGAATGTTCGGATCATCCCAGTAACGGCTGTCGTTGGAGTTGTCGCGGTTGTCGCCCATCATGAAGTAATGGCCTGCCGGCACGGTCCACTGCTGGTCCGGCGGCATGCGATAACGGCTCATTTCCTTGCGGATCAGGTGTTCGGCCTCGCCGAGCTTTTCCTTGTACAGCTCGGCGCTGCCCAGGGTGCCCGGTTCGGTGCCCACCAGTTGTTCGGCAATCGGCTGGCCGTTGACGAACAGCCGCTTGTCGTTGGTGTAGCGGATCTGGTCGCCCGGCAGGCCGACCACTCGCTTGATGTAATTGACGTTCGGGTCGCTCGGATAGCGGAACACCATTACATCACCGCGTTGCGGGTCACCCACCTCGATGACCTTCTTGTCGATCACCGGCAGGCGAATACCGTACGAGAACTTGTTCACCAGGATGAAGTCGCCCACTTCCAGGGTCGGTTTCATCGACCCCGAAGGAATCTGGAACGGCTCGACCAGGAATGAACGCAGCACCAGCACGATGAACAGCACCGGAAAGAACGATTTACCGTACTCGACCAGCAACGGTTCCTTGTTCAGGCGCTCGACAACGGCCATCTCGGGCTGGCTGACGCTGCCCTGATAGTTGGCGATTGCCGCACGCCGGCGCGGGGCCAGGAACAGCAGGTCGATCAAGCCCAGCAGACCGCAGACAAAGACGGCGATGACTAGCAACAGCGGGAAATTTAGCGACATAGGACCTAGCTATCCAACCTGAGCACGGCGAGGAAGGCTTCTTGTGGAATTTCCACGTTGCCTACCTGTTTCATGCGTTTCTTACCGGCCTTCTGCTTCTCCAGCAGTTTCTTCTTACGGCTGACGTCACCACCGTAGCACTTGGCCAGTACGTTCTTTCTGAGCGCCTTGACGGTTGTCCGCGCGATGATCTGGCCGCCAATGGCTGCCTGGATCGCCACGTCGAACATCTGCCGAGGGATCAGTTCCTTCATCTTCTCGGTCAACGCACGGCCTTTGTAGGCCGCGTTGTCGCGGTGCACGATCAATGCCAGGGCATCGACCTTGTCGCCGTTGATCAGTACGTCCAGTTTGACCAGATTGGCCGACTGGTAGCGATCAAAATGATAATCCAGCGAAGCATAGCCGCGGCTGGTGGACTTGAGACGGTCGAAGAAGTCCAGGACCACTTCGTTCATCGGCATGTCGTAACGCACCTGCACCTGGCTGCCGAGGAACTGCATGTCGCGCTGCACGCCACGCTTCTCGATGCACAGGGTGATGACGTTACCCAGGTGTTCCTGCGGCACCAGGATGGTCGCGGTGACGATCGGCTCGCGGAAGTCGGTCACAGCCGAGACATCCGGCAGTTTTGACGGGTTATCGACGATGATGGTTTCGCCGGTCTTCAGCTCGAGCTCGTAGATCACGCTCGGTGCGGTGGTAATCAGGTCCAGGTCGTATTCGCGCTCCAGGCGCTCCTGGATGATCTCCATGTGCAGCATGCCGAGGAAACCGCAACGGAAGCCGAAGCCCAGGGCGTCGGAGCTTTCCGGCATATACTGCAGCGACGAGTCGTTGAGGGTGAGCTTCTGCAATGCGTCGCGGAAGTCTTCGAAGTCGTCGGAGCTGACCGGGAAGAGGCCAGCGTAGACCTGCGGCTGGATTTTCTTGAAGCCCGCCAGTACTTCGACCTCGGGGGTCGAGGACAAGGTCAGGGTGTCACCCACCGGCGCACCGTGAATGTCTTTGATGCTGGCGATGATGAAGCCTACTTCGCCGGCTTTCAGATCAGCGGTCTGGGTATGTTTCGGGGTGAACACACCCACGCTGTCGACCAGGTGCACCTTGCCGGTGGACTTGACCAGAATCTTGTCGCCCTTCTTGACGCGGCCCTGACGCACACGCACCAGCGAGACCACGCCCAGGTAGTTGTCGAACCAGGAGTCGATGATCAGCGCCTGCAGGGGCGCGTCGATTTCGCCTACAGGCGCGGGGATGGTGTGCACCAGGCGCTCGAGCACCTCGTCTACGCCCATGCCGCTCTTGGCGCTACAGGCCACGGCGTCGGTGGCGTCGATGCCGATGATCTTCTCGATCTCGTCCTTGACGCGGTCCGGGTCGGCCTGGGGCAGGTCCATCTTGTTCAGGACCGGCATGACTTCCAGGCCCTGCTCGATGGCGGTGTAGCAGTTGGCAACGGACTGGGCTTCAACGCCTTGGCCAGCGTCCACCACCAGCAGTGCGCCTTCACAGGCCGCCAGCGAGCGCGAGACTTCGTAGGTGAAGTCGACGTGGCCGGGGGTGTCGATGAAGTTCAGCTGGTAGGTCTTGCCGTCTTGCGCCTTGTAGTGAAGCGTGACGCTGTGGGCTTTGATGGTAATCCCGCGTTCGCGCTCCAGGTCCATCGAATCAAGCACCTGGGCTTCCATTTCGCGCGCCGACAGGCCACCGCACATCTGGATGAAACGGTCGGCCAGCGTCGACTTGCCATGGTCGATGTGGGCGATGATGGAGAAATTGCGGATATGACTCAAATCACTCACGGGTCAACACTCGAAAAGGCTGCGAGCCGGGACGCCCGCCGAAAAATAGCCGGGAATTGTACCTCAAGCAGCAGGGATATGGGAGATTCCTCTATCGGGCTGTACCGCGCTTTGGCGCCCGCAATTGTGAATTTTCATGAAAAAGGGCAGCCGTAGCTGCCCTTTCCTGCCTGCAAAACCGCTTATTCAGCGAGCTTGAAGGTGATGAAGCTGGCACGCCCCTGACGCAGCACGCGCATGGACACCGAGCGGTTCTTCGGCAGTTCCTTGGCGATTTCGGTGAATTCCTTGGCCGAACCGATGGCCTGGTTGTTCAGGTGACTGATGACGTCACCCGGGCGCAGGCCGATCATCGCTGCCGGGCCATCCTGCACTTCCTTGATAACCACGCCGCCTTTGAGTTCGAGGGACTTTTTCTGCTCGGCGGTCAGGTCGGCCACCGAAACGCCAAGGCGGTTGCTGCTACGCTCGGCGCTGCCTTCGACACCGGCACCGATTTCGGCATCGTCATCCGGCATCGCGCCGACCCCCACATCCAGGGTCTGGCGCTTGCCGTTGCGGATGATCTCCAGCTTGGCCTTTTCGCCGTCCTTGAGGCTACCGACCAGGTGCGGCAGGTCCGCCGACATGACGATCGGCTGGCCGTTCATGCTCAGGATCACGTCACCCACCTGCAGGCCACCTTTGGCTGCCGGGCCGTCTTCCAGCACCTGGGCCACCAGCGCACCCGCCGGTTTGTCCAGGCCGAAGGATTCGGCCAAGTCCTTGTTGACCTCCTGAATCACCACGCCCAGCCAGCCGCGGCTGACCTTGCCGTCTTTCTTCAACTGGTTGGACACATCGATCGCCACATCGATCGGGATGGCGAACGACAGGCCCATGAAGCCGCCAGAACGGGTGAAGATCTGCGAGTTGATACCCACCACTTCGCCCTTCATGTTGAACAGCGGGCCGCCCGAGTTACCCGGGTTGATGGCCACGTCGGTCTGGATGAACGGCACATAGGTCTCGTTGGGCAGCGTGCGGCCCTTGGCGCTGACGATACCTTTGGTCACCGAATGGTCGAAGCCGAACGGCGAACCGATGGCCAGCACCCACTCGCCCACCTTGAGCTTCTCGGAGTCACCCAGCTTCACGATCGGCAGGTTCTTGCCTTCGACCTTGAGCAGGGCCACGTCGGTGCGCGGGTCAGTGCCGACCAGCTTGGCCTGCAGCTCGCTGCGGTCCGACAGGCGGACAATGATTTCGTCGGCGTCGGCCACCACGTGGTTGTTGGTCAGCACATAACCATCGCTGGAAATGATGAAGCCCGAACCGAGCGATTGCGCCTCACGCTGACGGTCGCCACGCGGCGAGCGCGGCTGCTGCGGCATGTTGCGCTCGAAGAATTCGCGGAACATCGGCGGCAGGCCTTCCAGGTCCGGCATCTGCCCAGCGGCAACCCGCCGGTCCGGCAGCTTCTGCTTGGTACTGATGTTGACCACTGCCGGCGAGGCCTGCTCTACCAGCGTGGTGAAGTCGGGCAGGGCTTCCTCGGCCTGGGCGGTGAGCACCTGGCCGAGCATGAGCACGGCGGCGAACATCGATAGGTAGGATTTCAAGCGTGGTGTTGACATACGACTCCCGTCACAACGAGCGGTAGTTTAGAAAGGCCCCTGCACAACGCAGGAAAGGCCAGGCTCCAAGAAGCCTGACCTATAGAAAATTTGCCAGTAGATTGCAAATGACAATGCTTTAATTTCATTTCAGGCGCATATCCGTTCGCCTTGGCATGGCCCGCAAAAGCGCACCATTACTGGCGCGCCTGGGCATCCTGAGGGCGCATCGACAATGCGACGCGTTCTGCCGTACCCAGCGGAATTTCGCCAACCACGGTGACCATCACCTTGCCCTTGGGCGTGTTCAGGCGCCGCGAAACGGCCGAGGTCGGGCCAAGCTGGGTACGCACATCGGTCCCGGCATCGTCCTTCACGGGCTCAAGGAACACCGAGAAGCGCGCCAGGCCATCATCGTACATCAGGCTACTGACCGTGCTGTCACGCTTGGGGTCACGCCGTACCGAGCTGTTGACCAGCTCGAACCCTGGCGGGAGCCAGTCCGAGCGCCAGCCGGCGACACTGTCACTGCTGGCAGGGGCAACACGCTGCACCGGCTTGCAGGAAGCACTGGGGCGCAGGTCATCGTCGCTGGGCGGCTTGGTGGTATCGAGGCGAGTCATCTGGAAGCGCTCCAGCAACTGCCCTTTGTCGTTGAGCATCAACGAGCGAAGCGGCAGGCCAGTGTTGCGATCCAGGTGCAGTTCGAAGGCATAGCGGTGCTGGTCGCGGGGAGTGAGCGTCACGATCACGGCATCGCGCCCGGCGACCCGTGACTTGCCCGCCACGCTCAAATCGTACCAGCCCATCAGTTTCAGCGGATCAAGCACACGCTGAGCAGCATCCGCAGGAGTAGTCACACCGCTGACCAACGCCCCGCTGACGCACTCCACCTTGCCATCCACGCGCAGGATTTCCTGGGCGGCGCCATCGAGCTGCAGCAGCCGCTCGCTGACCTTGCCGTCCTCGACCCTGTGCCAGATATCGTGGGAAGAGAAGCTACCGTTGCGTTCGTAGACGAACGAGCCCTGATAACTCTGCTTTTGCTCGGCTTGTGCCAGCTTGCCAAGCCACTCGCTCGCCTGGGGCGAGGAGTTGGCTGCCAATACCGGCACGGTCATGCAGCTGCCAATCAGCAGCGACAGAAGAGGTAGCGCGCGCATGATCCTCCTTACTTAGCGGGGTTTCCCATGCTGGCGGCACGGGCGTACGGCAGGGCAGTCTCAGTGCCTTGGAGTGCGGACTCCTGGGCATGCTGACGCAGATAGCCCGGCAGACGCTGATCCCAGCCAGCCTGGTTTTGCAGCACACCGTTGGCCATCGGACCGGTCGGTTGCTCACTGCTTTCACTATAGCCTGCCAATACTGCCGGACCCTGAGTTTGTGGCATGCTCAGGCCCTGTTGTGCAGGCTGCTGCGAAGCCAGCTCGGCGCCGGTGATCTCGTCCTGGTTGTACATCCGCACGCCTGCCAGCACCGCAACGGTGACCGAGGCGGCGACCGCCAGGCGAGCGACGCTGCGCCATGGGCCCTTGTTGACCTTGGCCGGCACGGCTTCGTCAGCCAGCGCCGCAGACACCGCCGAGGCGATATCCAGGTTGGGCAGCAGCAGCTCCTTGTGCATGGCTGCACGGGCTACCTGGTAACGCGACCAGGTGGCACGGGTTTCGGCATCGTCTACGGCGCTGAGCACCCGACGCAGTTCCAGCTCGTCCGCTTCGTTATCCATCACCGCGGACAGCGATTCCTGCAAAGCTTCACGACTCATGGCGGTTCCTCTCTTGGCTGTCGCCGCTGTCTCAGGTTTCCTGCAACAACGGCTGCAGGGCTTTATCTATGGCCTCCCGAGCGCGGAAGATTCGAGAGCGCACGGTACCCACCGGACATTGCATGACACTGGCAATGTCTTCGTAACTCAGCCCGTCGAACTCGCGCAGGGTCAACGCCGTACGCAGGTCTTCGGGCAGTTGCTGGATGGTGCGATGGACAGTGCCTTCGATTTCATCCCGCAACAACGAGCGCTCTGGGGACTCGAGATCCTTGAGGCCATGATCGCCGTCATAAAACTCCGCATCCTCGGAGCTCACATCGCTGTCTGGCGGCCGTCTTCCACGGGACACCAGGTAGTTCTTCGCCGTGTTGATGGCGATGCGGTACAGCCAGGTATAAAACGCACTGTCACCGCGGAAATTGCCAAGCGCACGGTAGGCCTTGATAAAGGCTTCCTGTGCTACATCCTGGGCCTCGTGGGTATCGTGAACGAACCGCACGATCAACCCGAGAATCTTGTGCTGATACTTCAGCACCAACAGATCGAACGCTCGCCTGTCACCGCGCTGCACGCGCTCGACAAGCTGCTGATCCTCTTCCTGGGTTAGCATGAACACTCCTCAGTGAACTCGAAGGAGCGGTGCAACACCCATCGATCAGGCTTGCAACCATAGACTCGGGCTTTACGCAAAAGTTCTCCCCTCCAAGCAAGTTTCCTGCAGCCCTTGGTCGGCTGGCACGGAAGACGTGGCGCGGTCATGGCCGGCTACGTCGATAATCAGGTTTCGAATACGCACGGACAGCCCGGACAGGCCTGTACCCCTGCGTCGCCCCGGCAAATTGTGACGTGCGGGCAACCTTCATAGGATTTCCGGCCATGCCGGAAAGTTCCCACAAAGGTTGCCGCGCGCCTCGGTAAGTGGCCAAGTGGCATGGAAATTGGCCACCTCGGGCTGCTATAAAGGCAACCTGGCCAAGTTTAACGATAGTTTCACAATGCCATCTGCGCGTGACTATTGTGCCGCGCCCCCTCTAAAGATTACTAGTGTCCCGACATGAGCCAACAATTCCAACATGATGTCCTGGTGATCGGCAGCGGTGCCGCCGGTCTCAGCCTGGCACTGAACCTTCCCAGCCACCTGCGCGTTGCCGTGCTCAGCAAGGGCGACCTGGCCAACGGCTCGACCTTCTGGGCCCAAGGTGGCGTCGCGGCGGTGCTGGACAATACCGATACCGTGCAGTCGCATGTCGAGGACACCCTCAATGCCGGCGGCGGCCTGTGCCATGAAGATGCAGTGCGGTTTACCGTCGAACACAGCCGCGAAGCCATCCAGTGGCTGATCGAGCAAGGGGTGCCCTTTACCCGCGACGAGCACTCCAGCGTTGACGATGGCGGCTTTGAGTTCCACCTCACCCGTGAGGGCGGCCATAGCCACCGACGCATCATCCACGCCGCCGACGCCACCGGCGCAGCCATATTCACAACGCTGCTGGAACAGGCGCGTCGGCGCCCGAACATCCAGCTGCTGGAGCAACGCGTGGCGGTCGACCTGATCACCGAACGCCGCCTGGGCCTGCCGGGCGAGCGTTGCCTGGGCGCCTACGTGCTCGACCGCAACACCGGTGAGGTGGACACCTTCGGCGCGCGCTTCACCGTGCTGGCCACCGGCGGTGCAGCCAAGGTCTACCTCTACACCAGCAACCCCGATGGCGCCTGCGGTGACGGCATCGCCATGGCCTGGCGGGCGGGTTGCCGGGTGGCGAACCTGGAATTCAACCAGTTCCATCCGACCTGCCTGTACCACCCGCAGGCCAAGAGCTTCCTGGTTACCGAAGCACTGCGCGGTGAAGGTGCGCTGCTGCGCCTGCCCAATGGCGAGCGCTTCATGCCACGCTTCGACCCGCGCGAAGAGCTTGCCCCGCGCGACATCGTGGCCCGCGCCATCGACCACGAGATGAAGCGCCTGGGCGTGGACTGCGTGTACCTGGACATCACCCACAAGCCGGCCGATTTCATCATGGCCCACTTCCCCACCGTGTACGAGCGCTGCCTGGCCTTTGGCATCGACATCACCCGCCAGCCGATCCCGGTCGTACCGGCGGCGCACTACACCTGTGGCGGGGTGATGGTCGATGATCGCGGCCACACCGATGTGCCAGGCTTGTACGCAATCGGCGAAACCAGCTTCACCGGCCTGCACGGTGCCAACCGCATGGCCAGCAACTCGCTGCTGGAATGCTTTGTCTATGGCCGTGCCGCCGCTGCCGACATCGAGGCGCATCTGGAACACGTGTCCATGCCCACGGCGCTGCCGGGGTGGGATGCCAGCCAGGTCACCGACTCGGACGAGGACGTGATCATCGCGCACAACTGGGACGAGCTGCGGCGCTTCATGTGGGACTACGTGGGTATCGTGCGTACCAGCAAGCGCCTGCAGCGCGCCCAGCACCGCATTCGCCTGCTGCTGGACGAAATCGACGAGTTCTACAGCAACTACAAAGTCAGCCGCGACCTGATCGAACTGCGCAACCTGGCGCAGGTGGCCGAACTGATGATCCTGTCAGCCATGCAGCGCAAGGAAAGCCGCGGGCTGCACTACACCCTGGATTACCCGGGGATGCTGGACGAGGCCAAGGACACCATCCTCAGTCCGCTTTGAAAACGGTGGCGGGGGCCTTCGCGGGCTCGCCCGCTCCCACAGGAATTCCACTGCCTTGCAGCTTTACGCAATACCTGTGGGAGCGGGCGAGCCCGCGAAGAAGCTAGCCCGATCTTGATCTATGCCCGGCTCACCGCAGCCCAGCGCCGCCGGCTGAACTTCAACCGCACCCGCAAGCGCCGATGCTCATCCGCCCCCAACGCATCCTGGGGTATGCACTGGCTCTGCCCCACCCATTGCCCCGCTCGCTCAAAACGCAACACCACCAGCCGCGGCAACGCCACGCTGTCCCGGCACAACCGCACCGGTTGCCAGCCACGGGCACGGCAGAACACCTGCCAGCCGCGCACATCACGGCGCAGGCCGACAACGGCATGCTCATGGGTCAACAGGATTCGTCGGGGAATGGCCCAGCCAGCGTGGGTGATACAGGCGGCGACAACAGAAAAGCAAAGCCAATCAGGCAACGGGCTCGCCCACACGGCAAGCCACGCCAGCACCTGGCAACCCAGGTAGGCCGCTAGCAGCAGGCGCGAGCCTTGCCAGCGGCACTCGAAACACTCACTTGGGCTGGACACGGTCCAGGATGATGCGGACCATGCGTTGCAGCTCCGGGTCTTCGGACTCGGTGCGCTCCATGAACCAGCCGAACATGTCCTGGTCCTCGCAGCTCAACAGACGCACGTACAGTTCGCGGTCGGTCTCGTTGAGGGTGGAGTAGACTTCCTGGGTGAAAGGCACCAGCAGTACGTCCAGTTCCAGCATGCCGCGGCGGCTATGCCAGAAAAGCCGGTTGAGTTCAGTTTGTTCGACCATGGGGCCCTCCTCGAATGGCCCGCCAGTATACAGCCCGGCGAGCGCAGCGACACCGGGCGTTGGTCTAGTCACCTACCTATTTTGTTACCGGCGTTCTATGATGGCCGTCAGTCTTTAGCCACCGCGATGACCCATGGCCGATTCCGCTTTCTTCTGCCCCCTGTCCCACGAGGGCATCCTCGCCGTCCGCGGCTCCGATGCAGGCAAGTTCCTGCAAGGCCAGCTGACCTGCAACATCAACTACCTCAGCCAGGAACACGCCAGCCTGGGCGCCCGCTGCATGGTCAAGGGGCGCATGCAATCGAGCTTCCGCATCTTGCCCGAAGGCAACGGCTACCTGCTGGCCATGGCCAGCGAACTGCTTGAGGCGCAACTGGCCGACCTGAAGAAATACGCTGTATTTTCCAAGGCCACGCTGACCGATGAAAGCGCCGCCTGGGCACGCTTTGGTCTGCAAGGCGGTGACGCTGCGCTGCTGGCACTGGGGCTCGACGTGCCCGAAGGCGCCGGCAGTACCGTGCGCCATGAAGGCCTGATCGCCATTGCCGTGTCCGAGGGGCGTGTGGAGCTGTGGGTGCCGGCGGAAAACGCCGACACGGTACGCCAGGCCCTCGCCGGCGCCCTGCCTGAAGGCAGCCTGAACGACTGGCTGCTTGGGCAGGTGCGTGCCGGTATCGGCCAGGTCATGGGGCCGACCCGTGAGCTGTTCATCCCGCAGATGATCAACCTGCAGGCCGTCGACGGCGTCAGCTTCAAGAAAGGTTGCTACACCGGCCAGGAAATCGTTGCCCGCATGCAGTACCTGGGCAAGCTCAAACGCCGTCAGTACCGGCTGGCACTGGACCAGCAGGCGATCCCGGCCCCAGGTGCCGAGATCTTCTCGCCCACCCATGGTTCGTCGGTCGGTGAAGTGGTCATTGCTGCCGGCAACGGCGCCGGCTGTGAACTGCTCGCGGTGCTCAGCGCCGACGCGGTGGCAGACGACAACCTGCACCTGGGCAGCCTCGAAGGCCCGCGCCTGCAGGTGCTGACCCTGCCCTACGAACTGGACCGCGACCGGGAAATCCAGCGCTGACCAGCCTGCCCCGCCACCGTGGCGGGGCCGCACCACCACTGCGGTAGACACGCCCATGAACAAGCTGGCCGAGATGGTTCAAGCACAGTTGCTCGATGCCATCGAAAAGGATGACCTGGTCTTGCCGACCCTGCCGGAGGTTGCCTTGAGCATCCGTGAGGCGGCGGAAGACAGCGAGATCAGCGTAGCGGCCCTGAGCAAGGTGATCGGTCGCGACGCGGCCCTTTCAGCGCGCCTGATCAAGGTGGTCAACAGCCCGCTGCTGCGCGCGGCGGTCGAGGTCACCGACCTGCATACCGCCATCACGCGACTGGGTATCAACTACAGCTGCAATTTGGCCATCGGCCTGGTGATCGAGCAGATTTTCCATGCCCGCTCACCGGCGGTTGAACAGAAGCTTCGCGATATCTGGACCAACAGCCTGGAAGTGGCAGGCATCAGCTACGAAATCTGCCGTCGCTATACACAGCTCAAGCCTGAACAGGCCACTTTGGGCGGCTTGGTCAACCAGATCGGCGCGTTGCCGGTGCTGATCTATGCCGAAGAGCACAACGAGCTGTTGTCCGACCCGGTTTGCCTGCATTACGTGATCGAGCAGATCCAGCCAGTGCTGGGGGACAAGATCCTCAAGGCCTGGGAGTTTCCGGAGCAGTTGATCAACTTGCCGAGCCAGGTTCAGGACCTGGACCGGCAGACCGACAAGGTCGACTACATCGACATCGTGCAGATCGCCCGCTGCATCAGCCAGCGTGGCCGCCATCGACCGTTGGCGGCACTGCCGGCGTACCGCCATCTTGGGCTGCCGTTCGGTACAGAGCTGGAAGTGGATGAACTGCTCGAGGCGCGAAGCATGTTGCGCTGACTTGCCTCAGCCTGTGCCGGCCCTTTCGCAGCACAAGGCTGCTCCTACAGGCATGTACATTACCTGTGGGAGCGGGTTTACCCGCGAAGAGGCAGGTACTGGCAACACATCAATCGGCAATAAAACTCACCCGCACCCGCAACCCACCCTTCTCGCCATCATGCAGGCTCACCTGCGCCAGGTGCGCCCGGCAGATCTCGCCGACAATCGCCAGGCCAAGCCCGCTACCCTGCGCACTGCGCCGGTAGAACCGCTCGAACACCCGCTCGCGTTCAGCCTCGGGAATGCCCGGGCCGTCATCCTCCACCTCCAGCACAGCCGGCGCCACTACCCGCAAGATCACATTGCCCCCCGCTGGCGTATGCGCCAGGGCGTTGTCCACCAGGTTGCTCAACAGTTCGTTGAGCAGCGTCGGTTCACCCTTGAGCCATACGGGGGCCTCGGCCTCCAGGGCCAGCGCCACCCCGCGCTTGTGCGCCAAAGGCGCCATGGCCATGCCCAGCTCACGGGCCAGCTGGCTCAGGTCCAGGCGCTGCGCACCGCCTTCGGCAATCGCCCGTGCACCGTTTTCAACCCGCGCCAGCGACAACAACTGGTTGGCCAGATGGGTCAGCTTGTCGGTGCCCTGGGCCGCAGATTCCAAGGTCTGCCGCCACTCCTGCGGCTCGGAAGAGCGCAACCCCAGCTCGACCCGAGCCTTCAAGGCCGCCAGTGGCGTGCGCAGTTCATGGGCGGCATCGGCAATGAACTGTGCCTGGCGCTCGAACTGGCCGCGCAAACGCTCGGTAAAGTGGTTCAAGGCCCGCACCAGCGGGCTGAGCTCACGCTGCACCTGCACCACCGGCAGCGCCCGCAGATCATCCGGTTGGCGCTCCTCTACCGCCGTGCGCAGGCGCTCCAGCGGCCGCAACGCCGCGCTCACGGCAAACCACACCATTACCAGCGCTCCCAGCGCCAGCATGCCAAGGCGCAGCAGGGTGTCGGCCATCAACCCACGGGCCATGCGCACCCGCGCCTCCTCGGTCTCGGCTACACGGATTTCTGCCATGCCGTTCATGTTCGGCTCGCTCACTGCCTTCAGCAGGCTGACCACGCGCACGTCCTGGCCCAGGTAGGTGGCGTTGTAGAACCGCGCCAAGGCCGGGTAATCATCAGTACGTGGCGTGCCGGGTGGCGGCGGTGGCAGGTTCTCGTAGCCGGAAATCAGCCGCTGCTTGATGTCCAGCACCTGGTAGTAGATACGCCCGGCACTGTCGTAGGCGAAGGTGTCCAGCGCCACGTAGGGCACATCCGCGCTCAGCGAGCCGTCACGCTGCGAAAGCCCGGCGGCGATGGTTCGCGCCGAGGCCAGCAGGGTGCGGTCGTAGGCCGTGTCGGCGGCTTCGCGGCCGTTCCAGTAGGCACTCAGGCCGCTGGCCAGCATCAGCACCACCAGCAGCAAGGCCAGGTTGCCCAGCAGTCGCCCGCGCAGGCTGCCGTTGTCACGCATCGCGGTGCTCTAGCAGGTAGCCCAGCCCGCGGAAGGTGACGATGGCCACCGGGTGGCCATCCAGCTTCTTGCGCAGGCGGTGGATGTAGATTTCGATGGCGTCGGGGCTGGCTTCTTCGTCCAGGCCGAATACCTGGGCAGCCAGTTGCTCCTTGCTCATCACCCGGCCCGGGCGGGCGATGAGCGCCTCCAGCACGCTTTGCTCGCGCGAGGTCAGGGTCAGGTTGTCGTCGCCCAGGGCGAAGCGCCGGGTATCCAGGTCGTAGACCAGCGGCCCGCAACGTTGCTGGCGCTCTCCACCTAGCACACTGCGGCGCAGCAAGGCTTTGACCCGTGCTTCGAGCTCGGTCAGCTCGAACGGCTTGGCCAGGTAGTCGTCCGCACCCAGGTTCAGGCCATGGACACGGTCCTTGACGTCACTGCGGGCAGTCAGCATCAGCACCGGCACGGTCTTGCCACGGCCGCGCAGGCGCGCCAGTACCTCGAAGCCGTCCATGCGTGGCAAGCCGACGTCCAGCACGACCACGGCGTATTCCTCGCTGGCCAGGGCCAGGTCGGCGGCCACTCCGTCATGCAGCACATCCACGGTCAGGCCGTGGCTTTTCAAGGCCTGGGCCACGCTTTCGGCCAGTTGCAGGTGGTCTTCGACCAGCAGCACACGCATCGGTTTCTCCCTGCTCGGGTGGGGCGGTGGCGCGGAGTGTACCGCTGTCGCCAGGCCTGTGAAGCCCCTTCTGACAAACCTTTCTCGTTGAAAGGTTAGCGAAAGGTTCGTTGCCTAGCATCGCACCACGGTCGCTCCTCGCGCCGAAAAAAGCACCAGCAAGGTGCAACGAATAAGAACAATAAACGGAGTCATCGACGATGCTGTCATCGCAGCCGCAGGCGTTCGCGCCTACCCGTTCCTTTGCCGCACGCCCCTCTGCCATCGCCAGCGCCCTCGCGCTTGCCGGTGTCGCCCCGATGAGCCAGGCCGCCTTCCTCGAAGACAGCACGGCCACCTTCGAAACCCGCAACATGTACTTCAACCGCGACTTCCGCGATGGCACCAGCGCGCAGCAATCCAAGCGCGACGAGTGGGCCCAAGGCTTCATCCTCAATTTTGAGTCCGGCTACACCGATGGCACCGTAGGCTTCGGTCTGGACGCATTGGGTATGCTCGGCGTCAAGCTCGACTCCAGCCCCGACCGCACCGATACCGGCCTGCTGCCGACCCATGATGACGGCAAGGCCGCCGACGAATACTCCAAGCTGGGCCTCACCGGCAAGGTTAAGATTTCCCAGACCGAACTCAAGCTCGGCACCCTGATCCCTGAGCTGCCGACGCTGCAGCCCAACGATGGGCGCATCCTGCCGCAAACCTTCGAGGGCGGCCTGCTCACTTCGAAAGAGATAAAGGGCCTGACCTTCACGGGCGGGCGCCTGGACAAGGCCAAGGACCGCAACGACACCAATTGGGAAGACCTGGCGCTGAACAACAAGAACGGCCGCTTTGGTGGCACGTTCAGCGCCGACAACCTGGCCCTGGCCGGCCTGGACTACCAGTTCACCGACCGCATCACCGGCAGCTACCACTTCGCCCAGCTCGACGACATCTACCGCCAGCACTTCATCGGCATGGTCGCCACCCAACCCTGGGGGCCGGGCACCTTGGGCGCCGACCTGCGCCTGGCAGTGAGTGACGATGCTGGCGCTGCCAAAGCCGGCAACATCGACAACACCACCGTCAACGGCATGCTCAGCTACGCCCTGGGCGGGCACAAGGTCAGCGCCGCCTGGCAGCAGCTGTCCGGCGACAGCGCCTTCCCGTATGTCGATGGCGCCGACCCGTACCTGGTCAACTTCGTCCAGATCAACGACTTCGCCGGTGCCGACGAGCGTTCCTGGCAGGCGCGTTACGACTACAACTTTGCCGCGCTCGGCGTACCCGGCCTGACCTTCATGACCCGCTACATCAGCGGTGACAACGTCAGCCGTGCCGCCGGTGGCGAAGGCAAAGAGTGGGAACGCAACACCGAACTGAAGTACGTGGTACAAAGCGGCCCGTTGAAGAACGTCGCCGTGCGCCTGCGCAATGCCACCTTCCGCTCCAACTTCGCCCGCGACGCGGACGAAGTGAGGCTGCTGGTGAGCTACAGCGTAGCGCTGTGGTAACCCCATAGCGGTAATCCAAAAACAACAACGCTCACGGAGATAGACGATGACCTTTTCACTGCGCCGCCTCGTCCTCGCTACCGGCTGCCTGCTGCTGGCCGGCAACGCCCTTGCCGCCGAACCGAAACGCCCTGAATGCATCGCCCCCGCCTCGCCCGGCGGTGGCTTCGACCTGACCTGCAAGCTGGTGCAAAGCGCCCTGGTGCAGGAAAAGATCCTCAGCAAGCCGATGCGCGTCACCTACATGCCCGGCGGTGTCGGCGCGGTGGCCTACAACGCCGTGGTCGCTCAACGCCCGGCCGATGCCGGCACCCTGGTGGCCTGGTCCAGTGGCTCCCTGCTGAACCTGGCTCAAGGCAAGTTCGGCCGCTTCGACGAGAACGCCGTGAAATGGCTGGCAGCTGTCGGCACCAGCTACGGCGCCATCGCGGTGAAAAGCGACTCGCCCTACAAGACCCTCGACGACCTGGTCGCGGCCTTGAAGAAAGACCCCAGCAAGGTGGTGATCGGCTCTGGCGGCACCGTCGGCAGCCAGGACTGGATGCAAACCGCATTGATCGCCAAGGCCGCCGGCATCAACCCGCGTGACCTGCGCTATGTTGCCCTGGAAGGCGGTGGCGAAATTGCCACGGCGCTGCTGGGCGGCCATATCCAGGTCGGCTCTACCGACATCTCCGACTCCATGCCGCACATCCAGAGCGGCAACATGCGCATCCTGGCGGTGTTCTCGGAAAACCGCCTGGACGAGCCCGAGATGAAAGACATCCCTACCGCCAAGGAGCAGGGCTACGACATCGTCTGGCCGGTAGTGCGCGGCTTCTACCTGGGGCCAAAGGTGAGCGACGAGGACTACGCATGGTGGAAGGCATCGTTCGACAAGATGCTGGCCTCGCAAGACTTCGCCGAGCTGCGCGACCAGCGCGAGCTGTTCCCGTTCGCCATGACCGGCGAAGAGCTGGACGGCTATGTGAAGAAGCAAGTGGCCGACTACAAGGCACTGGCCAAGGAATTTGGCCTGATCCAGTAAGCCTGTCGGACTCACCACCACCCCTGTAGGAGCGGCCTTGAGCCGCGATGGGCCGCACAGCGGCCCCTGGCACAGCCGATACGACGCTTCGGACAGATCGCATCGGCAGGTTTAGCGGCCGCTTCGCGCCCGATCGCGACGCAAGGCCGCTCCCACAGGATTTGCATCTCACTTGAGCAATCCCGACGAGGATTCCCCAATGATCCTGCAACGCATCTTCGCCCTGGTCCTGCTGGCGGTGTGCGCCGCCCTGGCCGTGATGGCCTGGCCCTACCAGGCGGCGTTTTCCTATGAACCGGTGGGCCCGCGTGCCTATCCGCTGCTGATGCTCGGCCTGATGGGCCTGGGCCTGTTGTACCTGGTGTTCCGCCCCACGCCCATCGTGCGCAAGGACGACGAACCGGAACTGGACCGCGAAACCCTGACCAAGATCACCGCCTGCGTCGGCCTGCTGATCGTCTTCGCGGCCACCTTCGAAGCCTTGGGCTTCATCCTCAGCGCCATCCTTGTCGGCCTGCCCATGGCCCGCCTGTATGGCGGCCGCTGGCTGCACAGCGCCCTCGTGGTCGTCGGCATGAGCCTGCTGCTCTACTGGCTGTTCGACCGCGTGATGGACGTGCCCCTGCCCCTTGGCCTGCTGAGCGTACTGGAGAACTGACACATGGATACCTTGAGCTACCTGGGCCAGGGCTTCGGCGTTGCCCTGACCCCTTACAACCTGGTCACCGCCCTCTCCGGTACCCTGATCGGCACGGTGGTCGGCCTGCTGCCGGGCCTGGGCCCGATCAACGGCGTGGCCCTGCTGATCCCCATCGCCTTCGCCTTGGGCCTGCCGCCAGAGTCTGCGCTGATCCTGCTGGCCGCGGTGTACCTGGGCTGCGAATACGGCGGGCGTATCAGCTCAATCCTGCTGAACATCCCGGGCGAAGCCTCGACTGTGATGACCACCCTGGACGGCTACCCGATGGCTCGCCAAGGCCTGGCGGGCGTCGCACTGTCGCTGTCGGCCTGGAGTTCGTTCATCGGCGCCCTCATCGCCACCTGCGGCATGGTGCTGTTCGCCCCGCTGCTGGCGAAATGGGCCATCGCCTTCGGCCCGGCGGAATACTTCGTACTGATGGTGTTTGCCATCGTCGCCCTGGGTGGCATGGCAGGTGACAAACCGCTAAAAACCTTCATTGCCGCACTGATCGGCCTGTTCCTTTCGGCGGTCGGCATCGATGCCAACAGCGGCGTCTACCGCTTCACCGGTGACAGCGTGCACCTGGCCGACGGCATCCAGTTCGTGGTGCTGGTGCTAGGCCTGTTCTCCATCAGTGAAATACTGCTGCTGCTGGAAAAGACCCACCATGGTCACCAGGCAGTAAAAGCTACCGGCCGCATGCTGTTCAACTTCAAGGAAGCGGCTTCGGTATTCGTGGTCAACATCCGTTGCGGCCTGCTTGGCTTCATCATGGGCGTTCTGCCCGGCGCCGGCGCGACGCTGGCCAGTGCCGTGGCCTACATGACCGAGAAGCGCCTGGCCGGGGAAAGCGGCAAGTTCGGCAAAGGCGATGCCCGTGGCCTGGCAGCGCCGGAAACTGCCATTGGTGCGTCCTGCTGTGGCGCCTTGGTCCCGATGCTGACCCTGGGCGTACCGGGCTCTGGCACCACGGCCGTGATGATCGGCGCCCTGACCCTGTACAACATCACCCCTGGCCCACTGCTGTTCGAACAGCAGCCAGACATCGTCTGGGGCCTGATCGCTTCGCTGTTCGTCGCCAACATCATGCTGGTGATCCTCAACATCCCGATGATCCGCATCTTCACGCGCATCCTCGCCGTGCCAAACTGGGCGCTGGTGCCAGTGATCGCCATCATCACGGCCATTGGCGTATACGCCGTGCATGCCACCACCTTCGACCTGTTCCTGATGGTCGGCATCGGCATCATGGGTTACATCCTGCGCAAGCTGGACTTCCCACTGTCGCCGATCCTGCTCGGTTTCATCCTGGGCGGGCTGATGGAGCAGAACCTGCGCCGTGCACTGTCGATCTCCAACGGTGAACTGGGCATCCTCTGGTCGAGCCCGATCAGCATGGGCGTCTGGGCGCTGGTGGCGCTGATGCTCGCCCTGCCGCTGCTGCGCATCTGGCGTAAACGCAGCCTGCAGCGTCGGGCCTTGGCCGATGCCTGATCGACCGTTGCCTTTGTTTGTCGCAACCGGGCTGGTCGGCCTTGCTGGCGGTTACCTCGCCAGCAAGGTCGGCTGGCCTTTGCCGTGGATGGTGGGTTCGCTGCTGGCCATCATCCTGGTGCGCTGCCTGACGCCCTGGCAGTTGTCGGAAATTCCCAACGGCCGAAAATGCGGGCAGTGCATCATCGGCATCGGCATTGGCCTGCACTTTACGCCGGCAGTGATCGAGCAGGTGGGTAGCCATTTTGCGCTGATCTTCTTCGGTGCCCTGTTCACCACCCTGTCCAGCGTAATCGGCGTGTGGCTGCTGCGGCGCACCGGTGAAGACCGCGCCACGGCATTCTTCGCCAGCATGCCTGGCGGCTCGGGGGAGATGGTCAACCTGGGTGCCCGGAACGGTGCAGTGCTCAGCCAGGTGGCGGCAGCGCAGAGCCTGCGGGTGCTGGCAGTGGTGCTGTGCGTGCCCGCGCTGTTCAAGTTTCTGCTGGGTGACGGGGTGCCGCTCAATCATGCCGGCAGTGTCAGCTGGGGCTGGCTGGCCCTGATCAGCCCGCTCGGCGTTGCCGTTGCGCTGCTCTGGCAACGGTTGCGCCAGCCCAACCCCTGGCTGTTCGGGCCATTGCTGGTGGCGGCCACGGTCAGCCTGGCCGGCAACCTGCAGATCGCCCTGCCCAATGGCGCCAGCCAGATCGGCCAGTGGCTGATCGGCAGTGGCCTGGCCTGCCACTTCAACCGCGCCTTCTTCCGCCGGGCCCCGTCGTTCCTGGGGCGCACGCTTCTGGCCACGGCGCTGTGCATGGCCATTGCCGGCAGTGCCGCGTGGGTGTTGAGCGTGATGACAGCGCTGGACCTGCGTTCGCTGACGTTGGGGATGATGCCGGGGGGCATTGCCGAAATGAGCCTTACAGCAGAGACCCTGCAACTGTCCGTGCCTTTGGTGACGGCGCTGCAGGTGATGCGCTTGCTGTTCGTGCTGTTTCTGGCGGAGCCGTTATTCCGGCTGTGGAACGCAAACCAGGAATAATCGCGTCGCCTGCTTCGCGGGCTTGCCCGCACACAGGTACTGCACCACCCACAAGGCAGGTGCCATCCCTGTGGGAGCGGGCAAGCCCGCGAAGAAGGCGACGCGGTGTTTCAGGTGATTAGAGCGGTGGCACCGCCCAGTTGATCGGCGCCAGCCCACGTTGTTCGAGGAAGCTGTTGGTCCGGCTGAAATGCCCACACCCCAGGAACCCGCGGTAAGCCGACAACGGCGACGGATGCACCGACTTCAGCACCAGGTGCTTGGTCCCGTCGATCAGCTTCTGCTTGCTTTGCGCATGTGCCCCCCACAACAGGAACACCACGTTCGGGCACTGCTCGCTGACCACCTGGATCACCCGATCGGTAAAGAACTCCCAACCCTTCTTGGCATGCGACGCCGCATTGGCCCGTTCCACGGTCATGGTGGTGTTGAGCAGCAGCACGCCCTGCTCGGCCCAGCTTTGCAGGTAGCCGTGGCTGGCGATCGGGATGTTCAGGTCGCGCTGCATTTCCTTGTAGATATTGACCAGCGACGGCGGCGTGGCCACGCCCGGCTGTACCGAAAAGCACAGGCCGTGCGCCTGGCCTGGCCCGTGGTAGGGGTCCTGCCCGAGTATCACCACCTTCACCTGGTCCAGCGGCGTCGAGTTCAGCGCATTGAAGATCAGCGGCCCTGGCGGGTAGATTTCCTTGCCGGCGGCACACTCGCTGCGCAGGAACTCGCGCAGTTGATGCATGTAGGGCTGGTCGAATTCAGCACGCAATGCGGCTTTCCAGCTGGGTTCGAGTTTGATGCGATCGTCGTCAGTCATGGGGCCATCCGTAATCAATGGCGCGACACTAGGTAAGCCCTTCCCGCTTGTCAAACGATCCGACCGACGACCGGCATGTTCGGTCAGGCAGGCCATACTTGTGCGATGACTGAGCGAGGTAGTCCATGGCCATTCATTGTGAGGTACTCACCGGCGCCGACGGCGCCCGCATCGGCATCGCCACCCTGGATGCGCCCAAGGCGCTCAATGCCCTGAGCCTGCCGATGATCGAGGTGCTGGGCGAGCAATTGCACGCCTGGGCCCGCGACCCGGGGGTTGTCTGCGTGCTGCTGCGCGGCAACGGCGCCAAAGCCTTCTGCGCCGGAGGCGATGTGCGGGCGCTGGTGCAGGCCTGCCGTGACCACCCCGGAAGCGTACCGCCCCTGGCCGCCTCTTTCTTTGCCGCAGAGTACCGCCTGGACTACGCCCTGCACACCTACCCCAAACCGCTGCTGTGCTGGGGCCACGGGCATGTGCTGGGGGGTGGCATGGGGCTGCTGCAGGGCGCCAGTGTACGCATCGTCACACCCAGCAGCCGTTTGGCCATGCCGGAAATCAGTATCGGGCTGTACCCCGACGTGGGTGCCAGCTGGTTCCTCGCCCGGCTGCCGGGCAAACTGGGGTTGTTCCTGGGGCTGACGGGCGCGCCAATCAACGCACGCGACGCCCTTGACCTGGGCCTGGCCGACCGTTTTTTTGGTGAGCACCAGCAAGAGGCGCTGGTCGAAGAGCTGCTGCAACTGAACTGGCAGGAGCAGACCGCCCTGCAACTGAACAGCCTGCTCAAGGCCGAACAGCACCGCGCCTGCGCCGAGTTGCCCGAAGCCCAGTGGTTGCCGCGGCGGCAGGTGATCGATGCATTGCTCGACGTGGCCGATGCGGCGGCGGCCTGGCGTGCACTGGAGGGGCTCAAGCACCATGACGACCCACTGCTTGCAGAAGCAGGCCAGCGGCTGCACGAAGGCTGCCCGCTGACCGCCCATCTGGTATGGGAGCAGATTCGCCGGGCGCGTCACCTCTCATTGGCGCAGGTGTTCCAGATGGAGTACTGCATGAGCCTGAATTGCTGCCGCCACCCGGAGTTCAGCGAAGGCGTGCGAGCCCGCTTGCTCGACAAGGACAACCACCCCCGCTGGCACTGGCCGGATGTAGCTCAGGTACCGGCGGCGGTGGTCGAAGCGCATTTTTCCAAGGCATGGGAAGGGCGGCATCCATTGGCGGACCTGAGTTGACTTCAACAACCTGGGGCTGGGTTCAATCACCTACCGCTGCCAGTTACCCCCGCGCCCTTGGCCACGTCGGCCATCCCAGCGCCCACCGTCATTGCGCTGCCCATTGGAGTGCCAGTTGCCATGCTGGTAGCGCTGGCTGCCGTCACGATAATCATGCCGGTCCCGATCCTGCCTGTAGTCCTGGCGCTGGCGGTTGCCGTAGTCATTGCGCGGGTTGCCGTGCCACTGCTGCATCCCCGGCTGCGGATACGGCCGGTATTGCGGCCCAGGCGCCGACCGATGGTAATAGCGCGGTGCCGGCTGGTAGTAATAGCGCGGTTGCGGCGTCACGTAGTAGCGGTCATAGCGGTAATACCCTGGCGACACGTAGCGGTCGGTGGAGTAGTAATCCGAACGGTAATAGCCCCCGCTCTCGTAGTACGGGGCGCAGGCGGAAGTCATCAGCCCTAGCAGGGCGATCAACAGGATTCGATAAGACATGGCGGCCTCCTGGACCGCTGGAGTGCCCGAACAGCGGCGCTGGCGAGCGTCGATGCGTAATGCGTTCATCGACACTGAATAGGACAGTGACGCCGAGGTGCAGTGCCATTTTTGCAACAATTTGATACAGCTGCGATAACCCTGAAAAACTTGCAGTCATTTGCCGGTCATCTCACTAGAATGGGCGCCCAGGCACACATCACGGGAAGATCATGCCGCTACGTTCCGCTCTGTTCTCGCAGCGCTCGCTGATCCTTACCCTGCTGGTGCTACTGGCGTGCGGCTTCCTCGCCACTTCGCTACTCAGCTACTTCTCCTCACGCAGCGCCATCCGCGACGGCATCATCAATACGGAACTGCCGCTTACGTCCGACACGGTTTACTCGGAAATCCAGAAGGACCTGATTCGCCCGGTGCTGATCGCCTCGATGATGGCCCAGGACACCTTCCTGCGGGACTGGGTGCTGTCCGGCGAGCAGGATACCGAGCGCATGACCCGCTACCTTGGCGAAGTCATGGGCAAGCAGGACACCTTCACGTCGTTTTTCGTGTCGGACCGCACCCTCACCTACTACCAGGCCAAAGGCGTGCTCAAGAAGGTAGAGCCCGGCACCTGGCGCGATGCCTGGTATTTCCGCCTGCGCGACCTCAAGGCGCCCTATGAGATCAACGTCGATCTGGACATGGCCAACCAGGACAGCCTGACCGTGTTCATCAACTACCAGGTACATGACTACCAGCACCGCTTCATCGGAGCCGCCGGTGTCGGGCTGAGCGTATCGTCGGTGGTCCAGCTGATCGACCAGTACCAACGCCGCTACCAGCGCTCTGTGCTGTTCACCGACGCCAACGGCAAGGTGCTGATGACCGGCTCGGAAGGTGGCCCGCATGGTCTGCGGGTCGGCCAGCCGCTCAGCGACAACCCTGAACTGAACGACGTACTGGCCGAGCAGTTGGTGCCCGGTGAAGGCAGCCACGAATACCGCGACAGCGACAACCACAGCCACTTCCTCAACGTGCGCCACCTGCCCGAACTGGACTGGTACCTGTTGGTGGAAAAGCGCGAAACCGGCGCCCTCGACCGCATCCGCCACTCCCTGTACCTGAACCTGGCCATCTGCGCGATGATCACCCTGGTGGTGCTGGCGCTGGTGCATGCCATGGTCCGCCGTCACCAGGCCAGCACCGAAGCCCTGGCCACCCTCGACAGCCTCACCGGCCTGCCCAACCGGCGTAGCTTCGACCTGCTCGCCGCCCAGGCTTTGCACGAAGCCCAGCGCGACAGTGGGCCGCTGGTGGCGTTGCTGATCGACCTGGACCACTTCAAGGCACTGAACGACACCCACGGCCACCTGGCAGGCGACGAAGTGCTGCGCCAATTTGCCAATGTACTGCAAGGCAGCCTGCGCCAGTCGGATATACTGTGCCGCTGGGGCGGTGAGGAATTCATCGTGCTGCTGCGTGAAGCCGAAGGCCGGCAGGCCATCGAGGTGGCGGAAAAGATCCGCCGCCGCACCGAACAGTTGACCTTCAGCTACGAAGAACAGCCGCTGCGCCTCACCACCAGCATCGGCCTGAGCAGCCTGCAGCCAGGGGATACCCTACACGCCCTGCTGACCCGCGCCGACCGTGCGCTCTATCGTGCCAAGCAGGCCGGCCGCAACCGCGTCTGCAGTGAAACCCGCCATGAATGACAGCCAACACTGCCCCGCTTGCGGTGCCCTCAACCAATGCAGCCTGGCCGACCCGCGCCGCGCTACCCAGGCCTGCTGGTGCTACAGCGTGACCATCGACCCCGCCGTGCTACAGGCCCTGCCCGCCGAGTTGCGGAACAAAGCCTGCCTGTGCCCGCGTTGCGCTGCCGTTGAAGAGCAACTCCGATCAACCACTCCCCACTGACCTGTTCCAATGCGCCTCGACCGTTTCCTCGCCAACCTCCCCAGCCACAACCGCCAGCAAGTTCGCCTGATGCTGGCGCAACGCCGTGTGCGAGTGGAGGGCGTGGTGGTCAGCGACCCGCTGACCGAGGTACGTGAATTCAGCCGTGTCGAGTTGGACGACCAGTTGCTCCAGGCGGGCCGCCCCGCGCGTTACCTGATGCTGCACAAGCCACAGGGTTGCGTCAGCGCCACCCAGGACCCGCAGCACCCCACCGTGCTCGACCTGCTGCCAACAGCGCTCCGCGATGACCTGCACATTGCCGGGCGTCTGGATTTCAACACCACCGGGCTGATGATCCTGACCAACGATGGCCAGTGGTCACGGCGCCTGACCCAGCCTGTCACCAAGCTCCCCAAGCATTATCTGGTGGAAACCGAAGACGACATTGCCGAGCACTATGTGGCCAAGTTCCGTGAGGGTTTCTACTTCGCCTTCGAAGACCTCACCACCCAACCTGCCCAGCTGGACATCCTCGGGCCGCGACGCGCTCGATTGGCGATCGTCGAAGGGCGCTATCACCAGGTCAAACGCATGTTCGGGTTCTTCGACAACAAGGTGGTGGGGCTGCATCGGGAGAGCATGGGGGCGATCCGGCTGGACCCTGGGTTGGCACCTGGGGCGTTTCGTGAACTCACAGCGGAAGAAATAGCCACTGTCTAGGCCGCCTGCCCGGGCCTCTTCGCGGGCATGCCCGCTCCCACCCATACCCGAAATGCCCCGGGCTTGTGTTTTTCCTGTGGGAGCGGGCGCGCCCGCGAGAAGGCCGGGGCAGACACTACAGGGTCATCATACGACCGCTCAGCGACAAAAGTCACATTTCTCCCCGAACGGCACTTGCGCGATCCACGACCCACTGCTTGAATCCAAATCGTCAGTCTGCATGTGACTACCAAGTCACGCCCGCAGTCGAAGACACCTTTTGCCGGCTACCCAAGGCCTCGATGCCTTGGGGCACGGCAAATTGCCCCGCCAAAAACAATACCGTCGACGCAAGTGCCAAGGATCGACACAGGGCCCCCGGTTTTCTCTTCAGGCAAATGCCTACCTGTCATAAAGAACGTGCACCCTAGGTGACGCGAATACCCTTTTTGCGCCAGGAGTCGATGACATGAGGCCAGAAATCGCTGTACTTGATATCCAAGGTCAGTATCGGGTTTACACGGAGTTCTATCGCGCGGATGCGGCCGAGAATACGATCATCCTGATCAATGGCTCGCTCGCCACCACCGCCTCGTTCGCCCAGACGGTACGTAACCTGCACCCGCAGTTCAACGTAGTACTGTTCGACCAGCCGTATGCTGGCAAGTCCAAGCCGCACAACCGTCAGGAACGCCTGATCAGCAAGGAGACCGAGGCGCATATCCTCCTTGAGCTGATCGAGCACTTCCAGGCAGACCACGTGATGTCATTCTCGTGGGGTGGCGCAAGTACGCTGCTGGCGCTGGCGCACCAGCCACGTAACGTGAAGAAGGCAGTGGTGAGTTCGTTCTCGCCGGTGATCAACGAGCCGATGCGCGACTATCTGGACCGTGGCTGCCAGTACCTGGCCGCCTGCGACCGGTATCAGGTCGGGAACCTGGTCAACGACACCATCGGCAAGCACTTGCCGTCACTGTTCAAGCGCTTCAACTACCGGCACGTCAGCAGCCTGGACAGCCATGAGTACGCGCAGATGCACTTCCACATCAACCAGGTGCTGCAGCACGACCTGGAGCGAGCGCTGGATGGTGCGCGAAATATCGACATCCCGGTACTGTTCGTCAACGGTGACCGCGACGAGTACACCACGGCCGAAGATGCCCGGCAGTTTGGCAAGCATGTGGGCAGAAGCCACTTCAGCGTGATCCGCGACGCGGGCCATTTCCTCGACATGGAAAACAAGACCGCCTGTGAAAACACCCGCAGCGTCTTGCTTGGCTTCCTCAAGCCGACCGTGCGTGAACCTCGTCACCGCTACCAGCACGTTCAACAGGGGCAGCATGCATTGGCTATCTGAGCGCCTCGGCACTCTGTAACTGATACCCGCAGGCTATGGGGTGCCGACAAGCTTTTTTATAACTTGGGCTTCTAATTCGTGAAGGGTTCTGGTAAAAAGTGCTGCGCAGACGCGGGTATAGTTTAGTGGCAAAACGAAAGCTTCCCAAGCTTTAGTTGAGGGTTCGATTCCCTCTACCCGCTCCACATCGCATTCCAGCATGACGTTCCAGCAACGTCATCGCAGTCAAAAGGAGCCTTGGCTCCTTTTTTCGTTTCTGCCCCCCACGTTGACCTGGCCCATGGCCATTTGCCTGCCGATCCGCTTCAATGCGCAGCGGGTGCATACGCCTGCAAGCGAAACGGTTTGTGGCGGATATGCTCACTGGAATCTTGAAACATTTCGAAAGGATGACGCATGTTTCTATCCCGCTGGCTACCAGGCCTTGCCAACCTCCTGCACTATCGGCGCGAGTGGCTGCATGCCGACCTGCAGGCCGGGCTCTCGGTCGCGGCAATCCAGATCCCCATTGCCATCGCCTACGCGCAAATCGTCGGCCTGCCGCCACAATACGGCCTGTATGCCTGCGTCCTGCCGATGATGGTCTACGCCCTGATCGGCAGCTCGCGCCAACTGATGGTCGGCCCCGACGCTGCCACCTGCGCGATGATCGCCGGCGCCGTGGCACCGCTGGCCATGGGCGATCCGCAGCGCATTGTCGAACTGTCGGTGATCGTCACCGTGCTGGTTGGCGTGATGCTGATTGGCGCCGGCCTGGCCCGTGCCGGCTTCATCGCCAGCTTCTTTTCGCGGCCGATCCTGATCGGCTACCTCAACGGCATCGGCCTTAGCCTGATCGCCGGGCAGCTGTCCAAGGTGGTGGGCTTCAAGATCGAAGGCGACGGTTTCATCCTCAGCCTGATCAACTTTTTCCAGCGCCTGGGCGAGATTCACTGGGTCACGTTGCTCATCGGCCTGGCCGCCCTGGGCTTGCTGGTCTGGCTGCCGCGGCGCTACCCGCGCCTGCCTGCAGCCCTCACGGTAGTGGCGCTGTTCATGCTGCTGGCCGGGCTGTTCGGCCTTGACCGCTTCGGCGTTGCCGTCCTCGGCCCGGTACCTGCCGGCATCCCGCAGCTGGCCTGGCCGCACAGCAACCTGGAGGAAATGAAAAGCCTGCTGCGCGACGCCCTGGGTATTGCCACCGTCAGTTTCTGCAGTGCCATGCTCACTGCGCGCAGCTTCGCCGCCCGGCATGGCTATGCGATCAACGCCAACCACGAGTTTGTCGCCCTGGGCGTCAGCAACCTGGCCGCCGGGGTTTCCCAGGGCTTTGCCATCAGTGGCGCCGACTCACGTACGGCGGTCAATGACATGGTCGGTGGCAAAAGCCAGCTGGTGGGCATCATCGCGGCCCTGGTCATCGCCCTGATCCTGCTGTTCTTCACCGCGCCGATGGCGTGGATCCCGCAGGCTGCACTGGGCGCCGTGCTGTTGATGGCCGGTTGGGGGCTGATCGACATCAAGTCGCTGGGTAGCATCCGGCGTCTCAGCCGCTTCGAGTTCTGGCTGTGCCTGCTTACCACGGCGGGGGTGCTGGGCCTGGGCGTGCTGCCCGGTATCGTGTTTGCCGTCACCCTGGCGATTTTGCGCCTGCTGTACAGCATCTATCAGCCCACCGATGCCGTGCTGGGCTGGCTGCCGGGCACCGAAGGCCAGGTCGACATCCGCAAATTCAAGGACGCGCGCACCGTGCCAGGGCTGGTGGTGTACCGCTTCGACGACGCGATCCTGTTCTTCAACGCCGACTACTTCAAGATGCGCCTGCTGGAGGCGGTACAGAGCCAGCACCAGCCCAAGGCCGTGCTGTTCGATGCCGAAGCAGTCACCAACATCGACGTCAGCGGCATCGCTGCCCTGCGTGAAGTACGCGACACCCTGGCAGCGCAAGGCATCTTCTTTGCCATCGCACGCGCCCGGGGTACGTTCCTGCGCATGCTGGTGCGCTCGGGGATGGCGCGGGAAATGGAAGACAAGCTGCTGTTCGGATCGGTACGGGCCGGGATTCGCGCGTACCGGGTTTGGCGTAACCGGAGCCGCAGTGTGCCGGTTGCCGAGCAGGGCTAAAGAGGTGGTCTATTGCCACTGGCCCTATCGCCGGCAAGCCAGCTCCCACAGGTACGATGCAGGGATCACAGGCTATGCCGTACCTGTGGGAACTGGCTTGCCGGCGATAGGGCCAGTCCAGGTAACACAAGGCTGTTGGCAGGACACCAACCCTCGCTCACGCTGCATGACATGCTAAAGTCGCCCCCGTTCTCCGCTCCATCCAACGGACCCCAGCATGCCCGCACTTGACGCCACCCTCACCCCCTGGCCAGAACTCGCTGCCCGCCACCCCTGCGACGCCCTGCTGCTGGGCAACGGTGCCAGCCGCGCAGTGTGGAAGCCGTTCGGCTACTTCTCGCTCTTCGAGGAAGCGCAACGCGCCGGCCGCAAGAAAGGCCTGGCGGTCAGCGACCAGGCGCTGTTCAAATCCTTGGGCACAGAGCTGTTCGAGCCCGTGCTCAGCGCCCTCAACACCACCGTGCGCGCCAACGCCGCGCTGGCCATCAACTCCACCGCGCCGCTGAACCGCTACTACTCGATCAAGGAAGCGTTGATCCACGCCGTGCGCACCGTGCACGCGCCGTGGTCACTGATGCCAGCCACCACGCTGGCAGCCTTCAACCAGGCCTTGCGCGGCTACCGCAGTGTCTACACCAGCAACTACGACCTGCTGCTGCCATGGGCTGTGCAACACGCCCCGCACGGCTTCGCCAAGTTGTTCGACGAGCAAGGCTTCTTCGATGTGCGCCGCACCCGCAGCGAAGGCACCCGCGTACTGCACCTGCATGGCGGCCTGCACCTGCTCAAGCTGCCCGACGGCACCACCCGCCAACGCAGCGCCGACCACGCAGAGCTGCTCGATGGCTTTGCGGTGAACATCCCGGGAGAGGTGCCGCTGTTCGTCAACGAAGACCGCAGCGACGAAAAACTGCGCGCCATTCGCAACTCGGACTACCTGGGCTGGTGCCTGGGGCAGTTGGCACGGGAGAATCAAGGGTTATGCCTGTTCGGGCAGCATCTGGATAGCAGTGACCAGCACCTGCTCGAAGCTATCCGACAGGCGCGGCCAAAGCATCTGTCGATTGCCATAAGGCCATTGAGCGAGGCTTCGGTGATCAACCAGAAGCAACACTACATTGATCGGTTCGGGGATCTGACGGGCACGCAGGTGCATTTCTTTGATGCCAGTACGCATCCGTTGGGGCTGGCAGATTTGGCGATCGAGCTACCAGCCGCTCGACGCTAGCACGCTCCCAGCAGGAGCGCGCGCGCAGGCTTGCTGGGGGTTGCCGTCAGAGCAACCCATCCGCCCGCAGCAACGTCTCCAGGCAATGCTCCTGCACCCCATAAAACGCCTTGAGCTGGCCAATCTTCTCCAGCAACGCCACGTTGTCCCCCGCCTTCTGCCGCTTCACCGCAAGAATCATCTTGTTCTTGTTGGTGTGCTCCAGCGAGATGAACTCGAATACCTTGGTTTCGTAACCGCACGCTTCAAGGTAAAGCGCCCGCAGGCTGTCGGTCAGCATTTCGGCCTGCTGGCCCAGGTGCAGGCCGTACTGCAGCATGGGTTGCAGCAACCCCGGGCTGTGCAGTTGCGGGCGGATCTGTTTGTGGCAGCACGGCGAGCACATGATGATCGCGGCGTTGCAGCGGATGCCGGTATGGATGGCGTAATCGGTGGCAATGTCACAGGCATGCAGGGCGATCATCACCTCGATGGCCTCTGGCACCACGCTGCGCACGTCACCGCACTGAAACTCCAGGCCCGGGTGCTCCAGGCGTGCGGCAGCGGTGTTGCACAGGTCGACCATGTCCTGGCGCAACTCTACGCCAGTGACCTGTGCATCGCGGCCCAGGCTGTTGCGCAGGTAATCATGCATGGCGAAGGTCAGGTAGCCCTTGCCCGAGCCAAAGTCGGCCACCCGCAGTGCCTGCCCGGCCGGCACCGGGGCGCCGGCCAAGGCGTGGTCGAAGACCTCGATGAACTTGTTGATCTGCTTCCACTTGCGCGACATCGACGGAATCAACGCGCCTTGTGCATCGGTTACGCCCAGGTCGCGCAAAAACGGGCGCGACAACTCCAGGTAACGCTTCTTCTCGCGGTCATGGCCGCTGCTGGCAGTCACCTCACGCGGTGCCTGTGCGCCGTGACGCTGCAGCATCGGCTTGCCCTTCTTGCTGAAGGTCAGCTGCACTTCGCCGTCAGCATCGAACAGGTGGGCGTTGCGGAAGCTGTCTGGCAGCAGCTCGGCGACCAGCGCCTGGGCCTGGTCCAGCGGCAGGTTGCGGGTGATGTCGCGGGTCTGGTGGCGGTAGACCAGCGAAAGGCACGGCTGGCCCTTGACCTGCAACGGCTTGGCAATGATCCGTTGCAAGGTCTGATCGGCACCGACATGGCGCGCCAGCACCAGTTTGACCAAGGTATCGCCGTGCAGGGCGGCGTTCAGCAGGTCGAGAAACTGAGCGCGCGCATCCGGCGCGGAGGGGGCGGAAGTACTGGCGGACATGGAGAAACGGTGCCTCGAATAGCGGGAAGCGCATTCTACACCCTGTGGGAGCGGGTTTACCCGCGAATGCGTCGGTGGCCTCCAGGCAACATTCGCGGGTGAACCCGCCCCCACCGGGAACGCGTCAAGCCAGGCGGATCCGGATCAATCGAGAATCACCAAGCGGTTGGGCAGCTCGTTACGGGCATGGGTTGGCGGCACGTGCTGGCTAAGCAGCTCGCCACACGCCTCGATGCACTCGACAAATCCTTGCAAGGTCCGGCCCTGGCGCACCTGTTCGGCAAAGCGCGCTCCGATGGCCGCGCGGGCTTCGGCGTCCAGGCAGTGCTCGATACCGCGGTCGACCAGGATCTCCACATGCCGCTCCGCCTCGCTGACAAAAATCAGCACACCCGTGGCGCCTGCGGTGCGCTGCAGGTTCTGCTCGCGAAACTGCTGTCGGGCCAGCCGTGAAGCACGCCAGCGACGCAGGGCATGGGGGATCAGCCAGCCGGCCAGGCGCGGGTTGCGCAGCAGCAGGCACAAGCCGACGAACAGCAACACGTTGGCCACCAGCAAGCCACGCACGCTGGGCCAACCCAGCAGCCAATGCAACAGGCCTGGCACCGCCAGCGCCAGCACGGCGGCCCACAACAGCGGCCAATAGGCGTAATCGTCGGCGCGGCGAGCCAGCACCGTCACCAGTTCGGCATCGGTGCGCCGTTCGGCACGGGCAATGGCTTCGGCAATCTGCCGTTGATGGTACTCGTCGAAGGGGGTCATGCCGTCGGTCTCTTGAGCGTTCTTATAGTTGTTGTCCCGGCACTCGGGGCTTCATCCGCAGACGACATATTCAGGCATAATCCGCTGCTGGAAAGTAAGCCTGCGAATCGTACAACAATAGCCGCCTGAAAACTTCGGCCGCGCGCGTATCACCCTGGATACGGCAGAGGCCCCACAACGGAATTGATGATGAAACTGTCTTTGCTGGGCCTGGCCATGGGCCTTGCCAGTCAGGCGGCCCTTGCCGCCCCCTATGCCCCGCCCCTGCAGGACAAGCAGGCGTTCATCGAGCACCTGATCACCCAGATGACCGAAGCCGAGAAAATCGGCCAGCTGCGCCTGATCAGCATCGGCCCGGAAATGCCCCACGAAAAGATCCGCGAAGAAATCGCCGCCGGCCGCATCGGGGGTACTTTCAACTCGCGCACCGCACCCGAAAACCGCCCGATGCAGGACGCGGCCATGCGCAGCCGCCTGAAGATCCCGATGTTCTTCGCCTACGACACCATTCACGGCGAACGCACCATCTTCCCCATCGGCCTGGGCATGGCCGCCACCTGGGACATGGACGCCGTCGCCAAGGTGGGCCGCACGGCAGCCATCGAAGCCTCGGCCGACGCCCTGGACATGACCTTCGCACCCATGGTCGATATCGCCCGCGACCCACGCTGGGGCCGTACCAGCGAAGGCTTCGGCGAGGACACCTACCTGACCTCCAAGATCGGCCAGGTGATGGTGCGCTCGTTCCAGGGCAGCAGCCCGGCCAACCCCGACAGCATCATGGCCATCGTCAAGCACTTCGCCCTGTATGGTGCAGTGGAAGGCGGGCGCGACTACAACACGGTCGATATGAGCCTGCCGAAAATGTACAACGACTACCTGCCACCCTACCGCGCCGCGCTCGACGCTGGTGCTGGCGGGGTAATGGTGGCGTTGAACTCGATCAACGGTGTGCCGGCCACCTCCAACACCTGGCTGATGAACGACCTGCTGCGCAAGGAGTGGGGCTTCAAAGGCGTGACCATCAGCGACCACGGCGCCATCCAGGAACTGATCCGCCACGGCGTCGCCCGCGACGGCCGTGAAGCCGCCAAGCTGGCGATCAAGGCCGGCATCGACATGAGCATGAACGACACCCTGTACGGCGAAGAGCTGCCAGGCCTGCTGAAGTCCGGCGAAGTGACCCAGCGCGAACTGGACCAGGCGGTACGCGAAGTGCTTGGCGCCAAGTACGACATGGGCCTTTTCAAGGACCCGTACGTGCGCATCGGCAAAGCCGAAACCGACCTGAAGGACTATTACGGCAACGACCGCCTGCACCGCGAAGCTGCGCGTGACGTGGCACGCCGCAGCCTGGTGCTGCTGGAAAACCGCAACCAGACCCTGCCGCTGAAAAAGACCGGCACCATCGCCCTGGTCGGCCCACTGGCGGATGCCCCCATCGACATGATGGGCAGCTGGGCCGCCGACGGTAAACCGGTGCACTCGGTAACCGTGCGCGAAGGCCTGCGCCGCGCCGTGGAAGGCAAGGCCAAGCTGGTCTACGCCAAAGGCTCCAACGTCACGGGCGACAAGGCGATCCTCGATTACCTGAATTTCCTCAACTTCGATGCCCCGGAAATCGTCGACGACCCGCGCCCGCCTGCGGTGCTGATCGATGAAGCGGTCAAGGCGGCCAGGCAATCCGATGTGGTGGTGGCAGTGGTCGGCGAGTCCCGCGGCATGTCCCACGAGTCGTCGAGCCGTACCACCCTGGAGATCCCGGCCAGCCAGCGCGAGTTGATCAAGGCCCTGAAGGCCACTGGCAAACCGCTGGTGCTGGTGCTGATGAATGGCCGGCCGCTGTCGATCAGCTGGGAGAGCGAGCAGGCCGACGCCATCCTCGAAACCTGGTTCGCCGGCACCGAAGGTGGTAATGCCATCGCCGACGTGCTGTTTGGTGACTACAACCCGTCCGGCAAGCTGGCCATCACCTTCCCGCGCTCGGTCGGGCAGATCCCGATGTACTACAACCACACCCGCATCGGTCGACCGTTCACCCCTGGCAAACCAGGCAACTACACCTCGCAGTATTTTGAAGAGCCCAACGGCCCGCTGTACCCGTTCGGCTATGGCCTGAGCTACAGCAGCTTCGAGCTGTCGGGCCTGAAGCTGTCGAACAAGGACCTCAAGCGCGGCGACACGCTGGAGGCCAAGGTGACGGTGGCGAACACCGGCAAGGTAGCCGGCGAGACCGTGGTACAGCTGTACCTGCAGGACGTGTCGGCGTCGATGAGCCGCCCCGTCAAGGAACTCAAGAACTTCCAGAAGCTGATGCTCAAGCCGGGCGAGTCACGCACCTTGACCTTCCGCATCAGCGAGGAAGACCTGAAGTTCTACAATGGCCAGCTGCAGCGGGTTGCCGAGCCAGGGGAATTCAATGTCCAGATCGGGCTGGATTCCCAGGCGGTGCAGCAGCAGAGCTTCGAACTGCTGTAACCGAAAGGTCGCCTGTACCGGCCTTTTCGCGGGCTTGCCCGCTCCCACAGGTACTGCACAGGTCCATCGGGCTGTGAGTATCCAGTGGGAGCGGGCAAGCCCGCGAAGAGGCAGGCCCCGATATCACAATCATCCGGATCCGCCTCCATGCCCTTTTCCTTTCGCGCCCTGCG
Source organism: Pseudomonas sp. BN505 (assembly GCF_029873175.1). Taxonomy (NCBI): domain Bacteria; kingdom Pseudomonadati; phylum Pseudomonadota; class Gammaproteobacteria; order Pseudomonadales; family Pseudomonadaceae; genus Pseudomonas; species Pseudomonas sp. BN505. Next base: position 308,381 of record NZ_SSOI01000045.1, on the reverse strand, counting down.
TCTGGGGCTGATCACCCTGCTGATCGTGCTGGGTACCGCCCTCAGTGCCGGTTGGGCCATGCACCAGGCCAAGCGCCAGGCCATGGAAGACGACGCCCAGCGTGCCAGCCAGCAGTTGGGCCTCTACGCCAATACCCTGCATACCCTGATCGACCGCTACCGCGCCCTGCCCGCCGTGCTGGCGTTGGACCCGGAGCTGATCGCCGCCCTGCGTGGCCTGGCCAGCGAAGAGGTGCAGGACGCCCTGAACCGCAAGCTTGAACGCATCAACGGCGCCGCAAACTCCTCCACCCTCGAACTGCTCGACCGCACCGGCCTGGCCATCGCCGCCAGCAACTGGCGGCTGCCCAGCAGCTATGTCGGCTCCAACTACGGCTTCAGGCCCTATTTCAAGCAAACCCGCAGCCAGGGCAGTGGCCGCTTCTACGCCGTGGGCGTGACCAGTGGCGTTCCGGGCTACTTCCTCGCCAGCGCGGTGAACGACGAGCATGGCCGCTTCCTCGGTGCCATGGTGGTGAAGCTGGAGTTCCCGGAACTTGAACGCGAGTGGCGCCAGGGCAGCGACATCCTGCTGGTGAGCGATGCCCGCGGCATCACCTTCATCGCCAACCAGGACGGCTGGCGCTACCGCGAGCTGCAGCCGCTCAGTGGTGCCGACCGTGCCGAGCTTGCCGAAACCCGCCAGTACGACAAACAACCGCTGGTGCCGTTGCAGCATCAGGTGCTGACGCGCTTTGCCGCCAACAGCACCCTTAGCCGTGTGCAAGGCCCCGAGGGCAGCGCCGAATACTTGTGGGAAAGCCTGCCACTGGAAGGCGAAAACTGGACTTTGCACCTGCTGCGCAAACCGCAGGTCACTGCCGACGGCCGCAATGCCGCCTTGGGCGCCGCCGCCGTGTGGCTGAGCCTGGTGTTCGCCGCACTGTTCGTCAGCCAGCGCCTGCGCCTGGCGCGCCTTCGCCAGCGCAGCCGCGAAGAGCTAAAGCGCCAGGTCGAGGAACGCACTCGCGAACTGCGCACGGCTCAAGAAGGCTTGGTGCAATCAGCCAAGCTGGCGGCGCTCGGGCAAATGTCGGCAGCCATGGCTCACGAAATCAACCAGCCGCTGACCACCCAGCGCATGCAACTGGAAACCCTGCGCCTACTGCTCGACCATGGCCGCCATGACGAAGCACGCCAGGCCTTGGAGCCACTGGAGCAGATGCTGACGCGCATGGCCGCGCTCACCAGCCACCTGAAAACCTTTGCCCGCAACAGCCCGGTCGGCCTGCGCGAGCGCCTCGACCTGGCCACCGTGGTCGACCAGGCCCTGCACCTGCTGGAAACCCGCATTCGCAGCGAAGAGGTAGAGGTGGCCCTGTACCTGGCGCGCCCGGCCTGGGTACGCGGCGATGCCATTCGCCTGGAACAGGTGCTGATCAACCTGTTGCGCAATGCCCTCGACGCCATGGCCGACAAGCGCTACAAACGCCTGGAGGTGCGCATCGAACCCGAGGGCGAGCGATGGCGCCTGAGCGTGCTGGACTCGGGGGGCGGCATCGCCGAGGCCAACCTGGCCAAGGTCTTCGACCCGTTCTTCACCACCAAGCCGGTGGGCGAAGGCCTAGGCCTGGGGCTGGCCATTTCCTACGGCATCGTCCACGAGGCCGGGGGCCAGCTGCAGGTCGAAAACCTGCCCGGTGGTGCACGCCTGAGCCTTACCCTGCCCCGTGACCTGGAGCCTGTATGTTGAATTCAGTGATCGTCGTCGATGATGAAGCCAGTATCCGCAGTGCAGTCGAGCAATGGCTGAGCCTGTCCGGCTTCAGCGTGCAACTGTTCGCGCGCGCCGAAGAGTGCCTGGCCCACCTGCCGCAGCACTTTCCCGGGGTCATCATCAGCGATGTGCGCATGCCGGGCATGGATGGCCTGCAATTGCTCGAACGCCTGCAGGCGGACGACCCCGACTTGCCCGTCATCTTGCTGACTGGCCACGGCGACGTGCCCATGGCAGTGGAAGCCATGCGCAGCGGTGCCTACGACTTTCTCGAAAAGCCCTTCACCCCGCAGCACTTGCTGGGCAGCCTGCGCCGGGCCCTGGAAAAGCGCCAGCTGGTGCTGGAAAACCGCCGGCTGCACGAACAGGCAGACCTCAAGTCACGCCTGGAAGGCACGTTACTGGGCATGTCTCAGGGCCTGCAACAGCTGCGCCGACAAGTACTGGAGCTGGCCAGCCTGCCGGTCAACGTGCTGATCCGTGGCGAAACCGGCAGCGGCAAGGAGCGCGTGGCCCGTTGCCTGCACGATTTTGGCCCTCGCGCCGGTAAACCCTTCGTCGCACTCAACTGCGCGGCCATTCCCGAATCGCTGTTCGAGGCCGAGCTGTTTGGCCACGAAAGCGGCGCCTTCACCGGCGCCCAGGGCAAGCGCATCGGCAAGCTGGAGTACGCCAACGGTGGCACGGTGTTTCTCGACGAAATCGAGAGCATGCCGCTGGCGCAGCAGGCCAAGCTGTTGCGCGTGATCCAGGAGCAGAAGCTGGAGCGTCTGGGTGCCAACCAGAGCATAAGCGTCGACCTGCGTGTCATTGCCGCGACCAAGCCCGACCTGCTCGAAGAGGCCCGCGCCGGCCGCTTTCGCGAAGACCTTGCCTATCGCCTGAATGTGGCCGAGCTGCGCCTGGCGCCGCTGCGTGAGCGGCGTGAAGACATTCCTCTGCTGTTCGAGCATTTTGCCCGCGCTGCAGGCGAAAAGCTGGGCCGTGCCGCCCCGCTGCTGTCGGGTGTACAACTGGCTCAACTGCTGTCCCATGACTGGCCGGGCAACGTACGTGAGCTGGCCAATGCGGCGGAGCGCCATGCGCTGGGGCTGAGTTCGCCGAACATCGAAGCGACACCTGCCGGGCAGTCGCTGGGCGAACAGATGGAAGCGTTCGAGGCGCAATGCCTGCGCGCAGCCTTGCGCCAGCATGGGGGCGAGATCAAGTCGGTGATGGAGGCGTTGCAGTTGCCGCGGCGTACGCTTAACGAAAAGATGCAGCGGCATGGGCTGATGCGCGAGGATTTTGTCGGGCGCGAATGAGCGGATTTCCGCTTACCTGCAATCGTTGATAGGCAAAAATCCGCTTATTTCTGAACGATCATGGGGCTGCTTCGCAGCCCATCGTGACGCAAGGCCGCCCCTACAGGTCAGCTACCACTGCGGTTTTGCCCTCAAATGAATCAGCCTGCACCCATTTGGCACACCTTCTGCAATTGCCTTGGCAAGCTGCGCCACGGCGCGCTCCACAAAAACAACGAGAAGGTATCCCTGATGGATAACGCCACCTCCCTGCCCGCTGGGGCGGCCACTGCGCCCGCCGCAGAAAAAACCACCGCCAGCCGTTTGAAGTCGATCTTCAGCGGGTCCATCGGCAACATGGTCGAATGGTACGACTGGTACGTCTACGCCGCATTCTCGCTGTACTTCGCCAAGGCCTTTTTCCCGGCCGGTGATTCCACCGCACAATTGCTCAATACCGCCGCGATCTTCGCCGTGGGCTTCCTCATGCGCCCGATCGGTGGCTGGCTGATGGGCCTGTACGCCGACCGCAAAGGCCGCAAGGCCGCGCTGATGGCCTCGGTACTGCTGATGTGCGCCGGCTCGCTGGTCATCGCCCTGACCCCGGGCTACGAAACCATCGGCGTCGCCGCACCGGTCCTGCTGGTCGTCGCACGCCTGCTGCAAGGCTTGTCGGTGGGTGGCGAATACGGCACCTCGGCCACCTACCTCAGCGAAATGGCCAGCAAGGAACGCCGTGGCTTCTTCTCCAGCTTCCAGTACGTGACCCTGATCTCCGGCCAGCTCATCGCCCTGGCGGTACTGATTGTCCTGCAGCAGACCCTGACCACAGAGCAGCTGTATGCCTGGGGCTGGCGCGTGCCGTTCGTGATCGGTGCACTGTGCGCAGTGGTGGCCCTGTACCTGCGTCGCGGCATGGAAGAAACCGCCTCGTTCACCAAGAAGGAAAAGGCCAAGGAAAGCCTGATGCGCACCCTGCTGCGCCACCCCAAGGAGCTGATGACTGTGGTCGGCCTGACCATGGGCGGCACCCTGGCCTTCTATACCTACACCACCTACATGCAGAAGTACCTGGTCAACACCGTGGGCATGAGCATCAGCGACTCGACCACCATCTCGGCCGCTACACTGTTCCTGTTCATGTGCCTGCAGCCGGTGATCGGTGGCCTGTCCGACAAGATCGGCCGACGCCCGATCCTGATCGCCTTCGGTGTGCTCGGCACCTTGTTCACCGTACCGATCCTCAGCACCCTGCACACCATCCAGACCTGGTGGGGCGCATTCTTCCTGATCATGGCGGCGCTGATCATCGTCAGCGGCTACACCTCGATCAACGCCGTGGTCAAGGCAGAGCTGTTCCCTACCGAAATTCGCGCCCTGGGCGTGGGCCTGCCGTACGCCCTGACCGTGTCGATCTTCGGCGGCACCGCCGAATACGTGGCCTTGTGGTTCAAGAGCGCAGGCATGGAAAGCGGCTTCTACTGGTACGTCACCGCCTGTATCGCCTGCTCGCTGCTGGTTTACGCGACCATGAAGGACACCAAGCAACACTCGCGGATTACTACTGACTGACGCTGGTTGGCAACACTGAAAGGGGGCGCTCCATTACATGGGCGCCCCCTTTTTCATGACGCACGACAACCTGTGAGCCGAATAGCGCTATTATTCGGCTCACCCAATGAGCCGAATAGCCGGCTTATTCGGCTCACAGGATGGATCGGCACAATCATGAACAGCCATTTGTGGATCTGGCAGCAACCAGCCTGGCCCCAATTTACCTGGCAAAACGAAGCCATTGCCCCGCTCCTGCGCAACTGCATCAGCATGCAAGGTCGTCTGCTGGGCAAGATCGGCAGCATCGATGGGCTCAGCGAGTGCCAGAACATGCTGGATACGCTGCTGCAGAACATCGTCACCTCCTCGGCAATCGAAGGTGAACAGCTGAATGTGGGCTCGGTGCGCTCTTCTCTTGCCCGTCGGCTGGGCATGGATGAACCGGGAGCTACCAGTGCCCGCAGTGAAGGGCTGGCAGAACTGATGCTGGATGCAACTCAAGGGTATGACCGACCACTAACCCTGCAACGCCTGTTCACTTGGCACCAGTGGCTATTCCCGGAAGTACAAGGCGCCTTGAGCAAGGCGGTACTGGTCGGCCGGTTACGTGATGAAGTGCCCATGCAGGTGATCTCCGGCCGTCTCGACAAGCCCACCGTGCATTTCCAGGCACCACCGCGCGAGGGTCTTGAAACACAGCTCGCGGTGTTTCTCGACTGGTTTGCCAACAGCCTCGATATCGCTGGTCTGGATCCGCTGTTACGCGCCGGTATTGCGCACTTCTGGTTTGTCACGCTGCACCCGTTCGATGATGGCAATGGTCGGCTGACCCGGGCGATCACCGACCTGGCGCTGGCCCAAGCTGAGCGCCAGGCCATTCGCTTCTATGCCATGTCCGCCAGCATCCTCGAGGACAGGGCCGGCTATTACCAGGTCCTGGAGAGCAGCCAGAAAGGCGACCTGGATATCACCCGCTGGTTGTCCTGGTTCCTTGCCACATTGCTGCGCAGCCTCGAACAGGCACTGGCAAACATCGACCGGATACTGGCCAAGGCCAGGTTCTGGCAGGCGCATCGCGCAGATGGCTTGCTGCCTGAACAGGTCAAGGTGCTCAACAGGTTGCTTGATGGCGGCCCCCGCGGTTTCGAGGAGGGCATCAGCGCTACGCAGTACCAGGCAGTGGCGAAGGTTTCCAAGGCCACTGCGACCCGCCACCTTACCGATCTGCTCGACAAGGCTTGCCTGGTTCGCCTGCCAGGCGGGGGCCGCAGTACCCGCTATCGCATCAACACTCAGGACATCTCCAGCGACTGACGACACTTTGAAACAAGATGTTCCATTCTTAATACCCCTTTAATTCCCGACCTTGAAGCTGCAATGGCTGACAGAACGACGACGCTAGGGCTTGCGGCTACTCACTGACACCGCTGCCTGCCCCACGCGAAGCCTGTCCAAATACATCGGCTTATTCGATTTATAAACGCTATTTTTTGCGCTTTTTAATCAAATTAATCGGCGTAGGATTAAACCCATAGAAACAAACAACTTCTCGAACCCCGGAGCAACGACCATGAAAAACAAACTGATCCTCACCCTGGCCCTCTCGGTTTTCGCCGCTGGCGCCTTCGCCGAAGATGGCTTCGACCGTACCAACGCTCACACCTTTGCCGCCGCTCAAACCCAGTCCGCCAGCTACGCTGAAGACGGTTTTGACCGCACCGGTGGCCAACGTTTCGCTGAAGACGGTTTCGACCGCACCGGCGGCCAGCGCTTTGCTGAAGACGGCTTCGACCGCACCAACGGCCAGCGCTTTGCTGAAGACGGCTTCGACCGCACCGGCGGCCAGCGCTTCGCTGAAGACGGCTTCGACCGCACCAACGCCCACCGCATCAGCTGATACCTGATGCGAGCACCCAGCCCGGCTTCGGCCGGGCTTGATCATTTGCAGGCGAGCACAGGCTTGGCACACTAGGCACCTTGTCCATCAGGAGGTAGGGCCAACAAGCCCAGCACAGATGTATTACTACGAACCTGCCAAAGGCCACGGCCTGCCCCACGACCCGTTCAACGCCATCGTCGGCCCCCGCCCTATCGGCTGGATTTCCTCGCATGACCGCGAAGGCCGACTGAACCTGGCGCCCTACAGCTTCTTCAACGCCTTCAACTACATCCCGCCGATCATCGGTTTCTGCAGCGTCGGGCGCAAAGACAGCCTGAACAACATCGAGCAGACCGGCGAATTCGTCTGGAACCTGGCCACCCGCCCACTGGCCGAGCAGATGAACCAGAGCTGCGCGCCGGTTGCTGCCGAGGTGAGCGAGTTCGAGTTGAGCGGCCTTACCGCCACGCCGTCGAGCATCGTCAGCGTGCCCCGCGTGGGCGAAACCCCGGTGGCGTTCGAGTGCAAGGTCAGCCAGATCGTCCAGCTCAAGCGGGCCGACCAGGCACTGGTGCCCAGCTGGCTGATCCTCGGAGAAGTGGTTGCGGTGCACATTGCCGAGCACCTGCTTGAAAACGGCATCTACGATACCGCTGCCGCCGAACCGATCCTGCGTGGCGGTGGCCCGGCGGACTATTTCGAGCTGGGCAACCTGTTCAAGATGGGCCGCCCGCCGGCCTGATCACCAGATCAGTTCACCCTCTTCGCTGACGCCTTGCAGGCGCTGCAGCTCGGCCGTGGCCGCTTCGTCGGCGGCCACGGCGCCCTTGAACAACTGCCCGTCCAGGACCTTGTGAAAGCGCGGCGCGCCGCCCATGGCCAAGGCCTTGACCGCAATGGCCGCGTTGTAGCCGCCACCTTCCACCGGCACCATCGCCGATACCGCTTCGAAATGAGTGAATTCCCTACGTGCCATGTTGCTATCCGCGTGGTTGAACAAGGGCGCTACTCTACCTCATCCACCCTCAATCGAAGGTGTGCAAGTCCAGGCTGCTGACCACCTGTGCCTGCACCAGCTCGCCAAACACATCCAGTGTCGGCGAAGCAAAGTAGCCACTCATCGCCTGCTGATCCTGCCAGCTGCCACTGAGCAACCACAGGTCGGCATCGGCCTGGGAGCGCTGTACCGTGAAGCTCAGGCAGCCCGGCGCACGCAGCGAGGGCTCGAGCAGGTCGCGCAGGCGCGCGCCCAGTTCTGCCGAGCGCCCGCTGCTGGCACGGATGAAAGCAAGATGGGTGACCGGTTGTTTTAGGGTCATTGCACAATCTCCTTGAAGCAGGCGGACGAAAAAGCCAGGCTGCCAAGGTTAGGGGCTCACCCGCGCGCCGCGTTAGGCCATTACTGCTCGCCGATTGCCTGATCCTGCTGCGCGGCAGGATCAGGCAAGCGACGTGCAGCTTTCGACTAGCGCCCCTCTTTGCCCAAACCTATGCTGCGTCGGTCAGCAGAGGAAAGCCATCATGACCACCGCCACGTCCATCGACCCGACCCTGGAACTGCAGCGCCTGGAACTGGCCGAGCTGATCCGCCGCCATGCCGGCGACCCCCATGGTCCCGCATCGGCCATCGATGACCTGTATCTGGTGCGCTACACCGAGAACGTGCGCTCGGTGCCGACCCTGGCGCAACCGGCGCTGTGCATCCTTGCCCAGGGCAGCAAAAGCCTGTTCCTGGGTGACGAGCAGTACGCCTACGACCCCCTGCACTACATGGTGGTGTCGGTGACCTTGCCGCTGAGCGGGGTGAGGCTCGACGCCAGCCCGGAAAACCCCAGCCTGGGCCTGCGCATGGACCTGGACCCGGCCGAGATCAGCCAGCTGATCGCCGAGAGCGGGCCGATGCTGGTACCTAACCGGCCTTCAGGCCGTGGTTTGTATGTGGAAAGGACCGATGCCGCATTGCTCGACGCCTTGCTGCGGCTGCTACGCCTGCTGGATACCCCGCGCGACATCGCCATGCTCGCGCCACTGTTCCGCCGCGAGATTCTCTATCGCCTGCTGCGTGGGCCGCAGGGTTGCCGGCTGTATGAAATTGCCTTGGCCAACAGCCAGACTCACCGGGTGTGCCAGGCCATTACCTGGCTCAACAACAACTACCAGTTACCCCTGCGCATCGAGGACCTGGCCCGGGAGGTCAACCTCAGCACTTCGACCTTGCACCATCGCTTCAAGGCCGTGACGTCGATGAGCCCGTTGCAGTACCAGAAGCAGCTGCGCCTGCAGGAGGCGCGGCGGTTGATGCTCAACGACGGGCTAGAGGCGGCGGTGGCAGCCTACAGGGTGGGGTATGAAAGCCCGTCGCAGTTCAGCCGTGAATACAGCCGGCTGTATGGCGCACCACCGATTCGGGATGTGGCGCGGTTGCGGGCTACTGCTGGCTGAGCCTGGTTCTTCCTGTACTGGCCTCTTCGCGGGTGACCCCGCTCCCACAGGATCACCACAGCTTTCGAACACTGTGGCGATCCTGTGGGAGCGGGTTCACCCGCGAAGAGGCCCGCACAGGTAATAACCTTGATTCAACCCGCCACGGTTTCCTGCCACTGATTCTGGTCAACCTGGATCAAGGTCGGCCCCTTGCGCTCCACCGCCTGCCCCAGCGCCACCTGCAGCTGCTTCACGTCGGTCACATGCTCCGCCGCAGCCCCCAGCGCCCGCGCCACGCCGATGAAGTCCGGGGTATGGATATCTACCCCGACCGGCTCGATCGCCCGGTTGACCATATACTTCTTGATCTCCTCGTACCCCTGGTTATTCCACAGCAGCACGATCAGCGGCACCTGCGCCTCCACCGCACTGGCAAGCTCCGGCAGGGTGAACTGCAAACCGCCGTCACCAATCAGGCACACCGCAGGCGCGCGCTGGCCGATTTGCTCCGCACTCCCCAACCACGCGCCCATGGCCGCAGGCAGCGCATAACCCAGGGTGCCGTAGCCGGTTGAGGCATTGAACCAGCGACGTGGCTGGTGCATGTCCAGGGTCAGGTTGCCGGTGTACACCGGCTGGGTCGAATCGCCCACCAGCACGGCATTGGGCAGTCGCTCCAGGATCGCGCTCAGCAGACGGGTCTGGCTCAGGGTTGGCTGGTCCCAACCTGCCGCCAGTGTCTGGCGCAGGTTGGACACGCGAGCCACACCCCAGGTGCTTTCCCGCACAGGTTGCGGTTGGGCCTGCAAGGCAGCGAGCAACGCCTCGGCGGCCAGCTCGGCATCGGCTACCAGCGCCAGCTCCGGCAGGTAGTTACGCACGGTCTGGTCCGGATCGATATCGATGCGCAGCAGGCTACCCGGGATCTCGAAGCCACCCTTGAAGGTCACGTCATAATCGGTTTCAGCCAGTTCAGTACCGATCGCCAGCACCACGTCCGCTTCAGCCACCAGCTCTCGAGTAGCCGGCAGTGACTGGGTCGAACCGATCTGCAGCGGGTGGCTGGCCGGGAGCAAACCCTTGGCATTGATGGTCAGGGCCACCGGGGCCTGAAGGTGTTCGGCCAAGCGCGCCAGCGCAGCACCCGCGGCCAACGCGCCACCGCCCGCCAGGATCAACGGCCGCTTGGCACCTGCCAGGCGCTCGGCCATCTGTGCCACGGCCTGCGGCGCTGCCCCTGCCCGGCTGCCACGCACCGGGCGGCCCGGCAGCAGGAAGTCGGCCGGTTCGACCAGCACGTCCAGCGGGATTTCGATATGCACCGGGCGTGGCCGGGCGCTCTCGAACACGGCAAATGCCCGCGCCAGCACCTGCGGCAGGTCTGCAGCACTCATCAAGGTGTGAGAAAACGCGGCCACTCCCGACACCAGCGCCGACTGGTTGGGCAGTTCGTGCAGCTTGCCGCGGCCACCGCCCAGCTGATCACGGGACTGCACACTGGAAATCACCAGCATCGGGATCGAGTCGGCATACGCCTGGCCCATGGCAGTGGTGATATTGGTCATGCCAGGGCCGGTAATGATGAAGCAAACCCCAGGTTTGCCACGGGTGCGCGCATAGCCGTCAGCCATGAACCCTGCACCCTGCTCATGGCGCGGGGTGATGTGGCGAATGGACGAGCCCGCCAGGCCACGGTAGAGCTCAACGGTATGTACACCGGGAATGCCGAAGACATGGTCGACGCCATAGCCTTCAAGGAGATTGACCAGTACTTCGCCGCAGGTTGCCATCGGGTTTCACCATGAATCTTGTTGGAGTATGCCCTTATTGGACCCAAGCCACGGCTATCGCCACAATGCAAAAAAACACATACTAGCCATGTCCTGTCATCATGGCTTAGTGCGATGAAACGCCTCCCGCCCCTGCCCGCCCTACACACCTTTCTGGTCACCGCCCAGCACTGCAACTTCACCCGTGCAGGGCAACAGCTGCACATCACCCAAGGCGCCGTCAGCCGCCAGATCGCTGCCCTCGAAGAACACCTGGGTTATGCCCTGTTCCAGCGCCAGGCCCGCGGGCTTAGCCTGACCCGTGAAGGCCAGGACTGGCTGCCTCGGGTGCAGCAGGTGTTCGCGCTGATCGAGCAAGGCGTGCGTGAAGTGGGTGGGCGCAGCACGACCTTGCAGCTCAAGGCCCCGACGTGCGTGATGCGCTGGCTGCTGCCGCGCCTGATGGAATGGCAGGCACTGCGCCCTGATGTACCCGTGGAATTGACCACCACGGTGCAGCATGGGGTGGATTTTCGTCGCGAGGGCTTCGATGCGGCGGTGGTCTACGGCGATGCGCCGAACCACGGGCTGCAGGTGCGCAAGCTGTTCGATGAACAACTTACGCCAGTGTGCGCCCCCTCGCTGCGTGAGGGGCCGATACCGTTGCAGCAAGTGGAAGACCTGGCGCGACACATGCTGCTGCACCCCTCGCGGGATGAACATGACTGGCAGTTGTGGCTACAGGCCGCTGGGGTGACGTTGGCCACTCATGGGCCGAAGCAGCATTTCGAGACATTGGACATGGCGATGGCCATGGCCTCGCAGGGGACAGGCGTGGCCATCGGCGACTGGTCGCTGATTGGCGATGACTTGCGCGGGGGACGGCTGTGCATGCCGTTTGCGCAGAAGGTGGTGACCGGGAAAGGGTATTACCTGGTGAGCCAGGCCAGAAACTTGCCGCCGGGGTTGGTGGAGTTACTGGACTGGCTGGAGAGCCAGGCTAGCCAATAAGGGCCTCTTCGCGGGCGCGCCCGCTCCCACAGGTACAGCGCTGTACCTGTGGGAGCGGGCATGCCCGCGAAGCAGGCTACTCAATACCCGACTGTAAACCGCTGCCGCGAATGCGCTGGCTTTTCCAGCTCGTCGAGCATGGCAATCGCATAGTCGGCAAAGGTGATCCAGCTTCTGCCATCCGCACCGATCAGCAGATGATCCTTGCCTACTTTGTAGCGCCCGCTGCGCTCACCTTCAACAAACTCCGCCGACGGCGAGAGGAAGGTCCAGTCAAGGTTTGGCTCGCCCTCCAATGTCTCCAGAAAACGCACCCCGGCAGTGGCTTCGGCCTTGTAGGCTTCCGGGAAATCCGGGCTGTCGATCACCCGGTCCCCCGACGGCAGCAACAAGCTGCCGGCCCCGCCCACCACCAACAGGCGCTTGACCCCGGCCCGCTTGACCGGTTCGATGATCGCCTGCGGCTCGATGGTCGAGAAATGCGCCGCGCTCAACACGGCGTCCACACCCGTTACCGCCGCTTGCAGGGCCGCACTGTCCCTGGCATCCAGCGCCTTGACGGTCACCCCTTCACGCCCCTGCAGTGGCGAAGGGTCGCGGGCGATGGCCAGCACACTGTGGCCACGGCGCAGGGCTTCTTCCAGCAACTGGCTGCCAGCGCGGCCAGTGGCACCGATGATTGCGATCTTGCTCATGGGAACACTCTCCATCAATTGAAAGGAATTACCACTTCATCTCGCCCTTGGCGACCTTGGCCCCGAGCTCCAGCGAGCTTTCATCGGCCAGGGCCGGGTAACGCTGCTTCATGGCCTCGATCAGCGCGTTGGCGTCTTTCGCCTTGGCGGTTTCAGCATCGAACACACGAATGTAGTCTGCAGTGAAACGAACAGCTTTCAGTGAACGGCTGCTGTCTCCCAGGTAGTGCCCAGGGATGACCGTGCGTGGCCCCAGCGCTTCGATGTGCGCCAAGGTGCCAAGCCAGTCGGCGTGGGACTTGGCCGATTGAGTATCGGCCATCCACACATGAATGTTCTCGGCCACCACAACGCCACCCACTACCGCCTTGATTGACGGGATCCACACGAAGCTGCGGTCTGGCTGCGGGCCGTCCAGGCCAACCACGTCGAGGGCTTGCCCTTCCAGTGTCAGGCGCTGGCCTTCGAGCACCTGCGGCACCACCAGTCGCGCCGGTTTGTCTGCCCCCATCTGCGGCCCCCAGTACGCCAGCTTGGCATCCATGGTCTGGCGAATATGGGCTACCGTGGCGGCAGAGGCCAGCACCTTCGCGTCGGGGAAGGCCTGGGTCAGGGTGTCCAGGCCAAAGTAATAGTCCGGGTCGCCGTGACTGATGTAGATGGTGGTCAGGTGTTTGCCGCCAGCCTGCAGGCGCTGCACCAGCTGCTGGGCCTGGGCCTTGCCGAACTGGGCATCGACCAGCACGGCATCGTGCTCGCCACTGACAATCACCGAGCTGACCGGGAAAATGGCCGCGTGCCCGGGGTTGTAGACGTCCAGTTGCAACGGTTCGGCAGCCAGCGCCGGGCCGGCCAGGGTCACGCAGGCCAGTAGCAGGCCACGCAGGGGGGTGAACAGGGACATGGGCAAGGCCTTCAGCTGAACGATGTCCAACAGCTTAGTTGCCCGATCCGTGGCAAAAAATGCGATGCTCGAACATAGTTTGTTTCTAAAACCGGGCAAATCATGGACCGTCTCAACGCCATGCGCGTTTTCGTCACCGTCGTCGACCTGGGCAGCCAGTCAGCAGCGGCAGACCACCTGCAGCTGTCTCGCCCCGTAGTGTCGCGTTACCTGGCAGAGCTGGAGGACTGGGTTGGCGCGCGGCTCATGCAGCGCACCACTCGCAAACTCAGCCTCACAGCAGCCGGCCAGGAAACCCTGCCCCGCTGCCGGCAACTGCTGAAACTGGCCGGCGACCTGCAGGCCGCAGTGCAGCAGCCGGATGACGCGCCAAAAGGTGCGCTGCGCATCAGCGTCAGCACCTCGTTCGGCCAGGCGCAGCTGGTGGACGCGGTGGCTGCCTATGTGCGGCGCTATCCTGGGGTGAAGGTGGAACTGCAAATGCTCGATCGCACCGTCAACCTGGTGGATGAACGCATCGACCTGGCCATCCGCACCAGCAACGAGCTGGACCCCAACCTGATCGCCCGGCGCCTGAGCGTGTGCCGCTCGGTGGTGTGCGCGTCCCCGGCCTACCTGAGCGAGCACGGCGTGCCGCAACGGGTCGAGGACCTGAGCCGGCACAACTGCCTGACCCATGCCTATTTCGGGCATAGCCTTTGGCATTTCAAGGTAGCCGGCCAACCAGTAGCCGTGCCGGTCGCGGGAAACATCAGCGCCAACGAAGCGATGACATTGCAGAAGGCGGCACTGGCCGGCGCTGGCATCGCCATGCTGCCGAGCTACCAGACCGCCGACGCCCTGCGCAGGGGCGAACTGGTGCGCCTGCTGCCCGAAGCGCAGCCGCGTACCCTTAACCTGAATGCGGTTTATACGTCGCGCAAGCACATGCCGGCGACCTTGCGCAGCATGCTGGATTTCCTGGTGCAGCGGTTCAAGGACGAGCCGGAGTGGGATCAGGATCTGTAACGCGGAATTTGGCCTAAGCTGGAAGGTATCACCTATTGCTGTAACAGGAGGTGAGTAGCATGGGCATCAAATCCAGAAGAGTCGCCCTTGTCATGGCCATGACGGCCGTCGCAGGGCTTTATGGTTCTGCTTGCTGGCGCGCCGAGCTGCTACGCAGCCAGCCCAGCGCCGCAGCCAGCTGCGAGCAGGCACATTGCGTGCCTCACACTGCAACCTTGAGCGCCGTCCGTTGAGTTGACGGCGCCCTGCCGGTCACTCTTCGACGCTCATGTATTCCTTGGCCCAGCGGATGTAATCCTCGGGCTGGGTGTAGGTGTGCGAGAGTTCGGTGGCGCTCAGGTTTTCCGACTTGTTCTGCTTGCCACGCTGCAAGCGCAGGCAATCATAAGTGGCCTTGATCGCAGCGAAGTAGGCGCCATGGCCGTCGACTGCGATACGCACACCCAGGCGCGCCAGGCGTTCATCGTCATGCAGGTTGGGGTTGCCATAGGTGACCAGTATCAGCGGCACCGTCAGGTGCTCGGCAATCTGCTCGAGCTGCTCGAAGTCCTTCACGCCCACCATGCAGATGCCATCGGCACCGGCCTTCTGGTAGCTCTGGGTGCGCACGATGATTTCTTCGGTGGTGAGCACGCCAGCGTTGGTGCGGGCGATGATCGACAACGACGAATCGACCCGAGCCTCCAGCGCCGCACGAATCTTGCCAACGCCTTCCTCGACCGGGATCAGGTCGGTGGACTTGCGCCCAAACTGGGCAGGCAGCAGGGTGTCCTCGATGGTCAGCCCGGCCACGCCGGCGCGCTCCAGTTCGATCACCGTGCGCATCACGTTCAGCGCGTTGCCGTAGCCGTGGTCGGCATCAGCCAGCACGGGCAATTGCGCTACGCGGCCAATACGGGTGGCCTGCTCGACGAATTCGCTGAGGGTAATCAGGGCGAAGTCCGGCGCGGCCAGTACCTGCAACGAAGCGACCGAACCACCCAGGATGCCGACCTCGAAGCCCAGGTCTGCGGCAATGCGTGCCGACATCGGGTCGAACACCGATGCCGTGTGGTAACAGGAACCTGAAGCGAGCAGTTCGCGGAAGGCAAAACGCAGATCTTGATGGGAAGCCTTGGGCATGATCACTCCGCAAATAAGTTGAAATTTGAACGGTAACTACCGACCCCTGTAATCGGGTCTACCTGACCTGTTCCAACCGTCGCCATCTGGGCGGTCATGCTCGACATGCAGGCAGAGGAATAAAAGGTGTGGGAGACAGCGGGCTGAAAAACCTGCGGCATATTGTTGCACCAAGCTGGTGCAAGCCCCGGATTTCAGCCTCTGTGGCATACCAACGATATCACGCAGCCATGCTGCACTGGATGAATGCGCCAATGCCGATTCGGCATAGGGGATGCAGATAGTACATAGGAAGCTACCTAACTCAGGTTACAATCCGACTTGCCCGCGAAGAGGCCGCAACAGACAAACAAGGTATTCCCGTGACCGCCGCCCTGCCCCCCACGACACTGCGCAACGTGCTGACCGCCCTGATGCTGGCGATCTTCCTCGGCGCACTGGACCAGACCATCGTCGCCGTTTCGCTGCCCGCGATCTCGGCTCAGTTTAACGATGTCGGCCTGCTGGCGTGGGTCATCTCCGGCTACATGGTGGCCATGACCGTGGCCGTGCCGATTTACGGCAAGCTGGGTGACCTCTACGGGCGTCGGCGGATGATCCTGACCGGCATCAGCCTGTTCACCCTGGCCTCGATCGCCTGCGCCCTGGCCCAGGACATGCAGCAACTGGTGATGGCCCGGGTACTGCAGGGCATTGGCGCGGGCGGCATGGTCTCGGTCAGCCAGGCAATCATCGGCGACTTCGTGCCCCCGCGTGAACGCGGCCGCTACCAGGGCTATTTCAGCAGCATGTATGCAGTGGCGAGTGTCGCCGGGCCGGTGCTGGGGGGATGGTTGACCGAGTACCTGTCATGGCGCTGGGTGTTCTGGATCAATCTGCCGCTGGGGCTGGTTGCCTTGTGGGCGATCCACCGAGCCCTGTGCGGCATGCCGGCGCAGCGCCGCGAGGCACAGGTGGACTACCTCGGCGCCGTGCTGCTGATCCTCGGCCTGGGCAGCCTGTTACTGGGCATCACCCTGGTCGGCCAGGGCCACGCCTGGGTTGACCCGGCAGTAGTGGCCCTGTTCGCCTGCGCCGGGCTGGGCCTGGCGCTGTTCGTCGTTCATGAGCGCCGCTGCCCGGAGCCGCTGCTGCCCTTGGGCCTGTTCGGCAACCGGGTGGCGGTGCTGTGCTGGGGCGTGATCTTTTTCGCCAGCTTCCAGTCGATTTCGCTGACCATGCTCATGCCGTTGCGCTACCAAGGCATCACCGGCGCCGGTGCCGACAGCGCCGCCCTGCACCTGCTGCCACTGGCGATGGGGCTGCCCCTGGGCGCCTTCACCGGGGGGCGCATGACCAGCCGGACCGGGCGCTACAAGCCGCAGATCCTCGCCGGAGCACTGCTGATGCCCGTGGCCATTTTTGCCATGGCGTTGACCCCGCCACAGTCTGGGTGGCTCAGCGCAGTGTTCATGCTGCTGACCGGCATTGCCTGCGGGTTGCAGTTCCCGACATCGCTGGTGGGCACGCAAAGCGCGGTGGACAGCAAGGACATCGGGGTGGCCACCAGCACCACCAACCTGTTCCGTTCGCTGGGCGGGGCCATGGGCGTGGCCTGCATGTCCAGCCTGCTGCTGGCGCTGCTGCACCAGGGCGGGTTTGAAATGCTGGGTAATCCATTGCTGGGGAGCCTGAAGGCCGGGGAGGTGGACCTGGTGACGCAGGGCCGGTTGACGGAGACGTTCCGGCATTTGCTGATGGGCAGTGCGCTGGTTGCGGTGCTGGGGGTGTTTGCGGCATTTGCGCTGCCCGACCGGCAATTACGCGGCCGCTGAAGGATGCGCTGTTCCTGTGCTTCGTTCAGGGCACCCCGGAAGTATTAATCCTCTCTTAATACAAACGGGAAACACTCCCTCACAATCCTTAACAAAGTGTCATTTGCGCAGGGCCGGGCTCAAGCGCAGCATATCCAGCCCGGTGTCGACCCATTTTTCGACATCGCCCGCCAGATCGACACTGTCAGGCAGCAACAGCCAGCGCCCGATCAGGCCATCGACATAGGCAAACATCGCCACCGCTGCGCGCTCGACATCCAGCGCGTCAGGCAACTGGCCCCGGCGAACGGCATTGGCCAACGCCAGGGCAATGCCCTTGTGGCAATCCAGTACCGCGCCCTGGCGCTGCTGGCGGATTTCACACATGTCATCGGTGAACTCGCACTTGTGATGCAGAATTTCATTGATACGCCGGGTTCGGGCATCGAGCACCAACTCGTTGAACACTTGCAGCAGCAGCTTGCGCATGCAGCCAAGCGGGTCGACTTCGTCCTCGCTTTCACTCGCCCGCGCCAAGTGGTCATGAGTTTCGTGCAGGCTGTCGAGCAGCGCCTGCACCAACTCTGCCTTGTTGTTGAAGTGCCAGTAGATCGCCCCGCGCGTCACACCCGCCAGCTCGGCGATGTCGGCCAGGGTGGTTCGCGCAACCCCGCGCTTGTAGAAGGCCTTTTCCGCCGCCTCGATGATCTGGGCGCGGGTTTCCTGGGCTTCTTCTTTGGTTCGACGGACCATGGCAGTACAACCTCATCTGGCCCGAACGCGCGGCGCGTGCGGGGGACGCTCCGGGGGCACCTCTGCAGGGAGCCTCGCGGATGAGCTAATCAAGAGCTGTGGCAGTACCTGAGTACAACCCAGCGGTATTTACAAACAACCATGAATGTAAGTATATTCCTTAGCAAGCTATTTATCCACCGGATAGCAATTTTTCCAGATCAAGATCTCTTCCATTACTCTTGAGCGTCTCCCTGCTCCAGCGACCCGAGGATCCTCATGCAATTCAAGCCAGCCGTTACCGCTCTGGTTTCCGCCGTCGCCCTGGCAACCCTGCTCAGTGGCTGTAAGAAAGAAGAAGCAGCGCCAGCGGCGCAGGCTCCTCAGGTCGGCGTGGTTACCCTTCAGCCGCAAGCCTTCACCCTGACCTCGGAATTGCCGGGGCGTACCACTGCCTACCGGGTCGCCGAAGTGCGCCCGCAGGTCAACGGCATCATCCTCAAGCGCCTGTTCAAGGAAGGCAGTGAGGTGAAGGAAGGCCAGCAGCTGTACCAGATCGACCCTGCCGTGTACGAAGCCAACCTGGGCAACGCCCAGGCCAACCTGCAGGCTACCCGCTCGCTGGCCGAGCGCTACAAGCAGCTGATTGACGAACAGGCCGTCTCCAAACAGGAATACGACGACGCCAATGCCAAACGATTGCAGGCCGAGGCCTCGCTGAAAAGCGCACAGATCGACCTGCGCTACACCAAGGTCCTGGCGCCGATCAGCGGCCGTATCGGCCGTTCTTCGTTCACCGAAGGTGCACTGGTGAGCAACGGTCAGGCTGACGCCATGGCCACTATCCAGCAGCTCGACCCGATTTACGTCGACGTTACCCAGTCCACCGCCGAGCTGCTCAAGCTGCGCCGTGACCTGGAAAGCGGCCAGCTGAAAAAGGCCGGCGACAACGCCGCCTCGGTTCAGTTGGTGCTGGAAGACGGCAGCCTGCTCAAGCAGGAAGGCCGCCTGGAATTCTCCGAAGTTGCGGTTGACGAGACCACCGGCTCGGTCACCCTGCGCGCCCTGTTCCCCAACCCCGATCACACCCTGCTGCCAGGCATGTTCGTGCATGCGCGGCTGAAGGCCGGGGTCAACGCCAACGCCATCCTGGCACCGCAACAGGGCGTGACCCGCGACCTCAAAGGCGCACCAACCGCCCTGGTGGTCAACCAGGAGAACAAGGTCGAACTACGCCAGCTGAAGGCCAGCCGTACCCTGGGCAGCGACTGGCTGATCGAGGAAGGCCTCAACCCAGGCGACCGCCTGATCACCGAAGGGCTGCAGTACGTGCGCCCGGGCGTCGAGGTCAAGGTCAGCGAAGCCACCAACGTCAAGAAGCCGGGCAGCCCTGATCAGGCCAACGCGGCGAAAGCAGACGCCAAAGCGGAGTAAACCATGTCGAAGTTCTTTATCGATCGCCCGATCTTCGCCTGGGTGATCGCCTTGGTGATCATGCTGGTCGGCGCCTTGTCGATCCTGAAGCTGCCTATCAACCAGTACCCCAGCATCGCGCCGCCGGCCATCGCCATCGCCGTGACCTACCCGGGCGCTTCGGCGCAAACCGTGCAGGACACCGTGGTGCAGGTGATCGAGCAGCAGCTCAACGGTATCGACAACCTGCGTTATGTGTCGTCGGAAAGCAACTCCGACGGCAGCATGACCATTACTGCCACCTTCGAACAAGGCACCAACCCCGATACCGCCCAGGTCCAGGTACAGAACAAGCTGAACCTGGCCACCCCATTGCTGCCGCAGGAAGTGCAGCAGCAAGGTATCCGCGTCACCAAGGCAGTGAAAAACTTCCTGCTGGTGATCGGCCTGGTGTCCGAAGACGGCAGCATGACCAAGGACGACCTGGCCAACTACATCGTCTCCAACATGCAGGACCCGATCTCGCGGACTGCGGGTGTGGGTGACTTCCAGGTGTTTGGTGCGCAGTACGCCATGCGTATCTGGCTCGATCCGGCCAAGCTGAACAAGTTCCAGCTGACCCCGGTCGACGTCAAGACCGCCGTGGCCGCGCAGAACGTGCAGGTTTCGTCCGGCCAGCTCGGCGGCCTGCCAGCCCTGCCTGGTACCCAGCTGAACGCAACCATCATCGGCAAGACCCGCCTGCAAACCGCCGAGCAGTTCGAGAAGATCCTGCTCAAGGTCAACAAGGATGGCTCCCAGGTACGACTGGGTGACGTCGCGCAAGTGGGCCTGGGCGGTGAAAACTACGCGGTCAGCGCCCAGTTCAACGGCAAGCCGGCTTCCGGCCTGGCCGTAAAACTGGCTACCGGCGCCAACGCGCTGGACACCGCCAAGGCACTGCGCGAGACCATCAAAAGCCTCGAACCGTTCTTCCCGCCTGGCGTGAAAGCGGTATTCCCGTACGACACCACCCCGGTGGTCACCGAGTCGATCAGCGGTGTGATCCACACCTTGATCGAGGCCGTGGTCCTGGTGTTCCTGGTGATGTACCTGTTCCTGCAGAACTTCCGCGCCACCATCATCACCACCATGACCGTACCGGTGGTGTTGCTGGGTACGTTCGGCATCCTTGCCGCCGCAGGCTTCAGTATCAACACCCTGACCATGTTCGCCATGGTCCTGGCCATCGGCTTGCTGGTGGACGACGCCATCGTCGTGGTGGAGAACGTCGAACGGGTCATGTCCGAGGAAGGGTTACCGCCCAAGGAGGCGACCAAACGTTCGATGGAACAGATCCAGGGCGCCCTGGTGGGTATTGCCCTGGTACTGTCGGCGGTACTGCTGCCCATGGCGTTCTTCGGTGGTTCCACAGGTGTGATCTACCGGCAGTTCTCCATCACCATCGTGTCGGCCATGGGCCTCTCGGTGCTGGTAGCGCTTATCTTCACCCCGGCACTGTGCGCCACCATGCTCAAGCCGCTGAAGAAAGGTGAGCACCACACTGCCAAAGGCGGGTTCTTTGGCTGGTTCAACCGCAACTTCGACCGCAGCGTAAACGGCTACGAGCGCAGCGTGGGCACTATCCTGCGCAACAAGGTACCGTTCCTGCTCGGCTACGCGCTGATCGTGGTCGGCATGATCTGGCTGTTCGCCCGCATCCCTACTGCCTTCCTCCCGGAAGAAGACCAGGGCGTACTGTTTGCCCAGGTACAGACCCCGGCCGGCTCCAGTGCCGAACGTACGCAGGTTGTGGTTGACCAGATGCGTGAGTACCTGTTGAAGGAAGAGGCCGACACCGTGGCATCGGTGTTCACTGTCAACGGCTTCAACTTCGCCGGCCGCGGCCAGAGCTCGGGCATGGCGTTCATCATGCTCAAGCCGTGGGGCGAACGCTCCAAGGAGAACAGTGTGTTCGCCCTGGCCGAGCGTGCCCAGCAGCACTTCTTCACCTTCCGCGACGCGATGGTGTTCGCCTTCGCGCCGCCTGCGGTACTCGAACTGGGTAACGCTACCGGCTTCGACGTGTTCCTGCAGGACCGCGGCGGCGTCGGCCATGCCAAGCTCATGGAAGCGCGCAACCAGTTCCTGGCAAAGGCCGCACAAAGCAAGGTGCTCAGCGCCGTGCGCCCGAACGGCCTGAACGATGAGCCGCAGTACCAGCTGACTATCGATGACGAACGGGCAAGCGCCCTGGGCGTGACCATTGCCGACATCAACAACACCCTGTCGATTGCACTGGGTGCCAGCTATGTCAACGACTTCATCGACCGTGGCCGAGTCAAGAAGGTGTACATCCAGGGCGAACCAAACGCGCGGATGAGCCCGGAAGACCTGCAGAAGTGGTACGTGCGCAACGGTGCAGGCGAAATGGTCCCGTTCTCGTCGTTCGCCAAAGGCGAGTGGACGTACGGTTCGCCCAAGCTGTCCCGTTACAACGGCGTCGAGGCAATGGAAATCCTGGGTGCTCCGGCCCCGGGCTACAGCACCGGTGATGCCATGGCCGAGGTGGAACGCATCGCGGGCGAGTTGCCGGACGGTATCGGCTTCTCCTGGACCGGCATGTCTTACGAGGAAAAACTCTCCGGCTCGCAAATGCCGGCACTGTTCGCCCTCTCTGTGCTGTTCGTGTTCCTGTGCCTGGCTGCACTGTATGAAAGCTGGTCGATCCCGATCGCCGTCGTGCTGGTAGTACCGCTGGGTATCATCGGTGCACTGATCGCCACCAGCCTGCGCGGGCTGTCCAACGACACGTACTTCCTGGTCGGCCTGTTGACCACCATCGGCCTGGCGGCGAAAAACGCCATTCTGATCGTCGAGTTCGCCAAGGAACTGCACGAGCAGGGCCGCAGCCTGTACGACGCAGCAATCGAGGCGTGCCGCATGCGTCTGCGCCCGATCATCATGACCTCGCTGGCGTTCATCCTCGGCGTGGTACCGTTGACCATCGCCAGCGGCGCCGGCGCCGGCAGCCAGCACGCCATCGGTACAGGTGTGATCGGCGGCATGATCAGTGCGACCGTGCTGGCTATCTTCTGGGTACCACTGTTCTTCGTCGCAGTGTCGTCGCTGTTCGGCAGCAAAGAGCCGGAAAAAGACGCCACCCCTGAAACTCCACGTTATGAGGCTGGGCAATGACCAAGTCTTTGTTGTCCCTGGCGGTAACCGCTTTCATTCTTGGCGGCTGCTCGCTGATCCCTGACTACCAGACCCCGGAAGCGCCGGTGGCAGCGCAGTGGCCGCAAGGCCCTGCGTACTCGCCGACGCAATCGGCAGACGTTGCTGCCGCCGAACAGGGCTGGCGCCAGTTCTTCCACGACCCGGCACTGCAACAGCTGATCCAGACTTCGCTGGTCAACAACCGCGACCTGCGCGTCGCGGCGCTGAACCTCGACGCTTACCGCGCGCAGTACCGCATCCAGCGTGCCGACCTGTTCCCGGCGGTTTCGGCCACCGGCAGCGGCAGCCGCCAGCGCGTACCGGCGAACATGTCGCAAACCGGCGAATCTGGCATCACCAGCCAGTACTCGGCCACCTTGGGTGTCAGCGCTTATGAGCTCGACCTGTTCGGCCGTGTGCGCAGCCTGACCGAGCAGGCGCTGGAAACCTACCTGTCCAGCGAGCAGGCGCGTCGCTCCACGCAAATCGCCCTGGTGGCCAGCGTGGCCAACGCCTACTACACCTGGCAGGCCGACCAGGCCCTGTTCAAGCTGACCGAAGAAACGCTGAAGACCTACGAGCAAAGCTACAACCTCACCCGTCGCAGCAATGAAGTCGGCGTGGCGTCTGCCCTTGACGTCAGCCAGGCGCGCACCGCCGTGGAAGGCGCCCGGGTCAAGTACTCGCAGTACCAGCGCCTGGTCGCCCAGGACGTCAACAGCCTGACCGTGCTGCTGGGCACCGGCGTTCCTGCCAACCTGGCGAAGCCGCTGGAGCTCAACGCCGACCAGCTGGCCGAAGTGCCGGCCGGCCTGCCGTCGGACATCCTCCAGCGTCGCCCGGACATCCAGGAAGCCGAGCACCTGCTCAAGGCCGCCAACGCCAACATTGGCGCGGCCCGCGCAGCGTTCTTCCCGAGCATCAGCCTGACCGCCAACGCTGGCAGCCTGAGCCCCGACATGGGTCACCTCTTTGCGGGTGGCCAAGGCACCTGGCTGTTCCAGCCGCAGATCAACCTGCCGATCTTCAACGCCGGCAGCCTGAAGGCCAGCCTGGACTACTCGAAGATCCAGAAGGACATCAACGTCGCCAAGTACGAAAAAACCATCCAGACCGCCTTCCAGGAAGTCTCCGATGGCCTGGCGGCGCGCAAAACCTTCGAAGAGCAGCTGCAGGCCCAGCGCGACCTGGTGCAGGCGAACCAGGATTACTACCGCCTGGCTGAGCGCCGCTACCGCATCGGGATCGACAGCAACCTGACCTTCCTCGACGCCCAGCGCAACCTGTTCAGCGCCCAGCAGTCGCTGATTACCGACCGCCTTTCGCAGCTGACCAGCGAGGTCAACCTGTACAAGGCGCTCGGCGGGGGCTGGTATGAGCAGACCGGGCAGGCCAACCAGCAGGCATCGGTGCAAGCACCGAAAGGCTGATTGAGTTTGTAGCAGCATCGAGCCCACCTCTACGGTGGGCTTTTTGTTTTTGCCGGGCGCTGTTGTTGCTCCGAACGCTCGACCTGCGGAAGCAGCGTTGTGCTGCGAAGAGCCTGTCAAAGCAAAACAATTAACCAACTGGAACATTCCGTTCGATTATCGCCCCGTTCCGTTTGCGGCGAATTGCCTCACCCCCGCACTACCCCGCAACATCCGCTTACGCAACGTTGCCCAAGTTCATCAAAAAAAAAGACCCGCACCTGCAGGCTTGATCCAGCAGTGCACCGGCTCGCCCCATAAAAACAAGAGATCCACGACAGATGAGCACTTTGCAACCCGCACGCCAGCTGCTGCCCGGCCTGTTGGCCATGTCCTGCGCCCTCCCCGTGTTCGCCGCCAACGAAGGTGGTTTCATGGAAGACGCCAAGGCCACCCTCAACCTGCGCAACTTCTATATCAATCGCAATTTCGTCGACCCGGCCAACCCGCAGGGCAAGGCCGAAGAATGGACGCAAAGCTTCATTCTTGACGCCCGCTCCGGCTTCACCCAAGGCACCGTCGGTTTCGGGGTGGACGTGCTGGGCCTGTACTCGGTCAAGCTCGACGGCGGCAAAGGCACCACCAACACACACCTGCTGCCCGTGCATGACGACGGCCGCCCGGCCGATGACTTCGGCCGCCTGGGTGTGGCACTGAAAGCCAAGTTGTCCGAAACCGAGCTGAAAGTCGGTGAATGGATGCCGGTACTGCCCATCCTGCGCTCGGACGACGGCCGCTCGCTGCCGCAAACCTTCCGCGGTGGCCAGTTGACCTCCAAGGAAATTGCCGGCCTGACGCTGTACGCCGGGCAGTTCCGCGGTAACAGCCCGCGCAACGACGCCAGCATGGAAGACATGTCGATGAACGGCAAAGGCGCGTTCACCTCCGATCGTTTCAACTTCGGCGGTGGCGAGTACACCTTCAACGACAAGCGCACCATGATCGGCCTGTGGGATGCCCAGCTCAAGGACATCTACCGCCAGCAATACCTCAACCTGACGCACAGCCAGCAGCTGGGCGACTGGACCCTGGGCGCCAACCTGGGCTACTTCATCGGCAAGGAAGACGGCGCAGAGCGCGCCGGCAAGCTGGATAACCGCACCGCCTCGGCCATGCTTTCGGCACGTTACCAGGGCCACACCTTCTACGTCGGCCTGCAAAAGGTCAGCGGCGACGACGCCTGGATGCGGGTCAACGGTACCAGCGGCGGCACCCTGGCCAACGACAGCTACAACTCCAGCTTCGACAATGCCAAGGAGCGTTCCTGGCAAGTGCGCCATGACTTCAACTTCGCTACCGTTGGCGTGCCTGGGCTGACCCTGATGAACCGCTATATCAAGGGTGAAAACGTCACCGTGGGCAGCGTGGATGATGGCAAGGAATGGGCTCGCGAGACCGAACTGGCCTATGTGGTGCAGTCGGGGAGCTTGAAGGACCTGTCGGTGAAATGGCGCAACTCCACCATGCGCCGGGACTTCAGCACCAACGCCTTTGATGAGAACCGGCTGATCGTGAGTTACCCGCTGAATCTCCTTTGAATGCTTCGCGGGCACGCCCGCTCCCACAGGGATTGCACCAGCCTTGAATTCAGCGCCCTACCTGTGGGAGCGGGCGTGCCCGCGAAGAGGCCAGAAGCCCTTGAAAATAACCAAAAGAAATAACCAAATCCATAAACCTTCTTGGACGACATAAGCTGTAACAGCTTGAATAGGGCCCTGATTCCCGCCCCAGAGCCGTGACATGGACCTCCGCCAGCTGCGCTACTTCATCGCCCTCACCGAATACCGCAGTTTTGTCCGTGCCGCCGAGGCCATGGGCATCACCCAACCCGCCTTCAGCCGCGCCATCCAGGGCCTGGAACACACGTTCGGCTGCCCGCTGGTGGACCGCGCCAGCAAAGCCCTGCTGCCAACCCCCGAGGGCCTGGTGGTACTGCAGCACGCCCGCCGCCTGGTGCAGGGTGCCGCGCAACTGAGCAACGAGGTAATGCAAATGACCAAGCTCGACGCCGGCGAGCTGCATTTCGGCAGTGGCCCGGCGCTGGCCGTGCGCCTGGTCCCCGACGCCTTGCGCCATTTCATCGAACGCCACCCGGGCATCCGCACCTCGCTGCTTGTAGACAATGCCGAACGCCTGGGGCAGGCCCTGCGCCGTGAACAGATCGAGTTTTTCGTCGACGATATCCGACCGTTCGAAGCCGACCCCAATTTCCACACCGAGCCCCTGTCGCCACGGCCCGGCCTGTTCTTCTGCCGGCCTGGCCACCCGTTGCTGGCCAAGGACAGCCTGTCGACCAACGACCTGTTCAGCTACCCGCTGGCCAGCGCCCTGCTCGCCCCCGGCGTGCGCAAGCGCCTGGCCAACCTGAGCGGGCGCAGCGACTTCATCCCGCACCTGCAGACCGAGCACCTGGCGATACTGCGCAGCGTGGTGCAGGCCAGCGACGCCATTGGCACGGCCAGCGAGGAGGCCGTGGCCGAAGACCTGGCCGCCGGCACACTGGTGCGCCTGCACTGGCGCAACCTGCCGCCGGCACTGGAGGTGTTGAGCGTGCGCTGCGGCGTGGTCAGCCGTAGCGGTTACCGGTTGTCGCCGGCGGCGCGGGCGATGATCGAGACACTGGTGGGGCTGGATACGCCAGTGCGGGCTGCTGCCATTCGCTGAGCTGATGATAGTGGTGGCTGCGGGCTATCCTGAGCTATATGGGTTGCCAGTACCGGCCCTTTCGCGGGTGAACCCGCTCCCACAGGGTTTCGTGGATCCTAGTGGGAGCGGGTTCACCCGCGAAAGGGCCGGTACTGGCAATACACCTAGATCGGGCACACCAGGGAGGCACAACAATGAAAACCCTCGTCGACCACCTGAGCCAATACGCCAGCTACCACCGCGACCCACGCAACATCGCCACCCACTTCGTCGGCATCCCGCTTATCGTGCTGGCAGTCACCATTCTGCTGTCACGCCCAGGCTGGGAAATAGCTGGCATGTGGCTGTCCCCTGCCCTGCTGGCAGCGGCGGCTTCGGTGTGGTTCTACCTGCGCCTGGACCTGCGCTTCGGCCTGGTGATGGGGTTGTTGCTGGGCCTGTGCCTGTGGGTCGGCCAGGTGCTGGCCGTACAGACAACAACGCTGTGGCTCAGCGCCGGGCTGGTGGCATTCGTGGTGGGCTGGATCATCCAGTTTGTCGGCCATTACTACGAAGGCCGCAAACCTGCATTTGTCGACGATGTCAGCGGCCTGATAATCGGGCCGCTGTTCGTGGTGGCAGAAGCAGCGTTCATGCTGGGCCTGTGCCCGGCCCTGAAACAGGCCGTAGAAAACAACGCAGGCGCTGTAGCCATGCGTCAGAAGAACACGGTCATGTAAACATTGCATGGCCCTGTCGCCGGCATTGCATCAGGCCGCAGGGCAGCGCAATCCCTGTGGGAGCTGGCTTGCCGGCGATAGGGCCAGTGCTGGCCTTACTGCTGTCGAGACTCTACACCCAGTTCATCCCACACCGACTCAGCCAAGTGGAACGTGGCATTGGCCGCCGGGATGCCGCAATAGATTGCGCTCTGCATCAGCACTTCCTTGATCTCTTCACGGGTCACGCCATTGTTGGCTGCGGCGCGCAGGTGCAGTTTCAGTTCATCATTGCGGTTCATGCCGATCAGCATGGCGATGGTGATCAGGCTGCGGGTATGGCGCGGCAGGCCGGGGCGGGTCCAGATATCACCCCAGGCGTGGCGGGTGATCATCTCCTGGAACTCGCCGTTGAAGTCATTGAGCTTTTCCAGGCTGCGGTCCACGTGGGCATCGCCAAGTACCGCACGGCGCACTTGCATGCCCGCGTCGTAACGTTGTTTCTCATCCATGGCGTGGTCCTCAGTGAGCCAGCAGGAAGTCGAGCACGCGGCGGCTGAACGCCTCACCGATTTCGACGTTGGACAGGTGCGCTGCCGGGAAGTCGACGTACTCGGCACCTTTGATACCGGCCTGCATGAAGCGGCCATGTTCAGGGGTGGTGACCACGTCTTCGGTGCCAGCAACGATCAGCGCCGGCACCTGGATGCGGCCCAGTTGCTCACGGTAATCGGCATCACGCACCGCTGCACAGTTGGCGGCATAACCTTGCGGGCTGGTGTGCGCCAGCATCTGGCAAATGCGCTGGGCTTGCTCAGGCTGGGCCTGGACGAAGCCCGGGGTGAACCAGCGGGCGAGAGAGCCATTGCGCAGGTCGACCATGGCCTGCTGGCCACCCTTGAGCACGGTGTCGATACGGGGGTTCCACACCTCGTCACTGGCGATCTTGGCGGCGGTGTTGCACAGGGTCAGGCTGTGCAGGCGGTCACCGGCGTTGATGCCCAGCCACTGGCCGATCAGGCCACCCATCGACAGGCCGACGAAATGCGCTTTCTGGATGTCCAGGCCATCAAGCAGGGCCAGCACGTCACCGCCCAGCTGTTCGATGGTGTAAGGGCCTTCGGTGACCAACGATGCGCCGTGGCCACGGGTGTCGTAGCGCAGCACGCGAAAGTACTGGCTCCACAGCGGAATCTGGGTGTCCCACATGCCCAGGTCGGTGCCCAGCGAGTTGGACAGGACCAGCACCGGGGCGTTTTCCGGGCCATCGATCTGGTAGTTCAAAACGCCATCGGCCAGTTGCAAATGCGCCACAGCAGTCTCCTTCAGGCAGTGAAATGTTGATGTTCGGATACGGCGCGCGCCACCCAGACGCGGGCCTGGCCCAGGTAATGGGCAGGGTCGAGCAGGCGATCAAGTTCTTCGGCAGACAGCTCGGCACTGACCTGCGGGTCATCACCCAGCACCGCACGCAGGTGGCGCTGTTCGGCCACGGCGCGCTGGCAGCATTGTTCCAGCAAGTGGTGGGCACGGTCGCGGCCCAGGCGTTGGGCCAGGACGATACTCACCGCTTCTGCCAGCACCAGCCCTTGGGTCAGGTCGAGGTTACGGCGCATGCGCGCTGCGTCTACTTCAATGCCCTCGGCAATGACCTGGGCCTGGCGCAGCGCGCCGGAGACCAGGCAGCAGATGTCCGGGAGGGTTTCCCATTCGGCATGCCACAGGCCCAGGCTGCGCTCGTGCTCCTGGGGCATGGCGGCGAACAGCGTCGATACCAGCCCCGGCACGCGAGTCGCGGCACCGATCAGCACCGCAGCGCCCACCGGGTTGCGCTTGTGTGGCATGGTCGAAGAGCCGCCCTTGCCTGGTGCAGAAGGCTCGAACACCTCCCCCGCCTCGGTTTGCATCAGCAGGCTGACATCGCGGCCGAACTTGCCCAGGCTGCCGGCCACAAGGCCCAGCACCGAGGCAAACTCCACCAGGCGATCACGCTGGGTGTGCCAGGGTTGCTCGGGCAGGCTCAGCTTCAGTTGCTCGGCCAGGGCCTCGGCCACCGGCATCGCCTTGCTGCCCAGAGCGGCCAGGCTGCCCGAGGCGCCGCCGAACTGCAGCACCAACAGGCGCGGGCGCAGCTCTTGCAGGCGCTGACGGTGGCGGGTCAATGCCCCCAGCACGCCAGCCAGTTTCATGCCCAGGGTCACCGGGGTAGCGTGTTGCAGCCAGGTGCGGCCCACCATTGGCGTATCGGCGTGCTTCAAGGCCTGCTGCGAGAGGGTATCGGCCAGTTTGCCCAGGTCCGCTTCGATCAGGTCGAGGGCATCGCGCAACTGCAACACCAGACCGGTGTCCATCGCGTCCTGGCTGGTGGCGCCCAGGTGCACATAGCGCTCTGCCTCGGGCACGCCACTGGCAATCACCTTGCCCAACGCCTTCACCAGCGGGATTGCCGAGTTGCCAGCGGTTGCGATGGCATTGGCCAGCGCCCCCACGTCATAGCGCTCGGCCTTGCATGCCGCCTCGATGGCGGCCACGGCGCTGTGCGGGACCAGCCCCGCAGCAGCTTCGGCACGGGCCAGCGCGGCTTCGAAATCGAGCATGCCCTGCAAGCGGCCACGGTCGGAGAAAATCTCGCGCATGGCCGGCGCGGTGAAGTAGGCGTCGAACAGTTGGTTGGTCATGCCACGTCCTTAGTCATCGTGGTGCAGGTACGCGGCCTGCTTCGGCAGGCGCAGGCTGAACAGGAAGGCAATCGCCATCATGGCCGTCACGTACCAGTAGAAAGTGTTTTCCATGCCCAGGGTCTTCAGGCCCAGGGCCACGTACTCGGCGGAGCCGCCAAATGCCGCGTTGGCCACTGCGTAGGCAAGGCCTACACCCAGCGCACGTACTTGCGGCGGGAACATCTCGGCCTTCACCAGGCCGCTGATGGAGGTGTAGAAACTGACAATACACAACGCCAGGCTGATCAGCACGAAGGCCATGAACGGACTGGTGACCGTTTTCAGCGCCATCAGCAGCGGCACGGTGCACAAGGTCCCGAGCGCGCCAAACAGCAGCATCGAATTACGTCGGCCGATGCGGTCGGACAGCATGCCGAAGAACGGCTGCACCACCATGAACAGGAACAGCGCGCCGGTCATCACGTAGCTGGCGTTTTTCGCCGTCATACCCGCGGTGTTGACCAGGTACTTCTGCATGTAGGTGGTGAAGGTGTAGAAGATCAGCGAGCCGCCGGCGGTGTAGCCAAGCACGGTGATGAAGGCCGCCGCATGGTTGCGGAACAGGCCCTTGATGGTGCCTGCATCTTTGTCGTTGCGGGTTTCCGCGCTGCTGGTCTCGTGCAGCGAGCGGCGCAACATCAACGAGATCAGCGCGGCGATGGCCCCTACCACGAATGGAATGCGCCAGCCCCAGGCACGCAGCTCATCTTCAGTCAGCAACTGTTGCAGGATCACCACCACCAGCACGGCCAGCAACTGGCCGCCAATCAGGGTGACGTACTGGAACGAGGCAAAGAAGCCACGCTGCCCACGCAGGGCCACTTCACTCATGTAGGTGGCGGTGGTGCCGTATTCGCCACCCACCGACAGGCCCTGGATCAGGCGGGCCAGCAACAGCAGTGCGGGGGCCCAGGTGCCGATGCTACCGTAGGTGGGCAAGCAGGCGATCATCAGGGAGCCGAAGCACATCATCAGCACCGAGATCATCAGGGAATTCTTGCGACCATGGCGGTCTGCGAGGCGGCCGAAGATCCAGCCACCGATAGGGCGCATCAAAAAGCCTGCGGCGAACACACCGGCCGTGTTCAACAGCTGCACCGTAGGGTCGTCGGAGGGGAAGAAGGCCGGGGCGAAGTAGATTGCGCAGAAGGCGTAGACGTAGAAGTCGAACCATTCCACCAGGTTGCCTGAGGAGGCACCGACGATAGCGAAGATGCGCTTGCTGCGTTCTTCGCCGGTGTAATAGGTTGAGGTCATGACGGTTTTACTCCTGGAGGGTCCTAGGTAAGTCTAGACATACCTGGTAACACACTCGTTCCGCTATCTGGCTGGCAATTGGCCCCACGTCTGACAGGTCCGGCCTCTTCGCGGGTAAAACCCGCTCCCACAGGGGTTGCGTGGATCCCTGTGGGAGCGGGTTCACCCGCGAAGAGGCCGGTAAGGTCACACCCGCTCGATGGCCAGCGCCAGACCTTGGCCGACACCCACACACATGGTTGCCAGGCCCTTGCGCCCGCCACTTTTCTCCAGCTGATGCAGCGCAGTCAGCACCAGGCGCGCACCGCTCATGCCCAGCGGATGGCCCAGGGCGATTGCACCGCCATTCGGGTTCACCTGCGGCGCATCGTCGGCCACACCCAGCTCACGCAGTACCGCCAGCCCTTGGCTGGCAAAGGCTTCGTTGAGCTCGATCACATCAAAATCACTCATCGCCACACCCAGGCGCTCGGTCAGCTTGCGCACTGCCGGCACCGGGCCAATGCCCATCACCCGGGGTGCAACACCGCCGCTGGCCATGCCCAGTACCCGGGCACGCGGGGTCAGGCCGTGTTTCTTCACCGCTTCCGCCGACGCCAGGATCAGCGCCGCAGCACCGTCATTCACGCCCGAGGCGTTGCCGGCGGTGACAGTCTTGTCCGGGCCGTTGACCGGCTTGAGCTTGGTCAGCGCCTCCAGCGTGGTTTCCGGGCGCAGGTGCTCGTCACGCTCGACGATGGTTTCGCCCTTCTTGTGGGCAATGCGCACTGGCACGATTTCTTCGGCGAAGAAGCCGGCAGCCTGGGCGGCTGCAGCCTTCTGCTGGCTGCGCAGGGCGAAAGCGTCCTGGTCAGCGCGCGAAACCTGGTAGTCGTCGGCCACGTTGTCGGCAGTTTCCGGCATGGAGTCCACACCGTACTGGCTCTTCATCAGCGGGTTGATGAAGCGCCAGCCGATGGTGGTGTCTTCCAGCTTCATGTTGCGTGAATAGCCGCTTTCAGCCTTGCCCATGACGAACGGTGCGCGCGACATCGACTCGACGCCGCCGGCAATCGCCAGCTCCATTTCGCCGCTGGCGATGGCGCGGAAGGCAGTGCCGATGGCATCCATGCCCGACGCGCACAGGCGGTTCAGGGTGACGCCCGGGATGCTCTCCGGCAGGCCGGCCAGCAGCAGCGCCATGCGCGCCACGTTGCGGTTGTCTTCACCGGCCTGGTTGGCGCAGCCGAAGAACACTTCATCAACCTGGTCCCACTGCACCGCAGGGTTGCGCTCGATCAGCGCTTTCAGCGGCACGGCAGCCAGGTCGTCGGCACGCACACCCGCCAGGGCGCCGCCGAAGCGGCCGATGGGGGTGCGGATGGCGTCACAGATAAATACGTCGCGCATTAGGCTTCTCCTGCCACTGGCCATAGGCCGCGGCGGTACGTGTGGAGGCTACTGGTCAGGGTGCTTCGATGAGCTCAGATTAAGGAGAGTGGCGGTAGGCTTACAATCCGATAATCGACTATTCGTGCGGTTATCGAACCGTTTGTTGCGCTGCTACTTACCTGGATGCCGGAGCTGCTGAGCAGCCCTATCGCGACACAAGGCCGCACCCCCTGTGGGAGCAGCCTTGTGCTACGAATGGTCCTCAAAGCGGCCCTCGCTCCTCAGGTCGCGTCGGCGTGGCTCACCAGCCCTTTCACGATCACACCTACGGTCGCCAGCCCCGCAGGCACCAGCAACGCGGTAAGCACCTGCTCGAAGTTCCACCCCAGCCCCAGCAGCGTCGCGCCGCTCCAGGCCCCGAGAATCGCACCGAAGCGGCCGATACCCAGCATCCACGATACACCCGTGGCACGGCCCTGGGTCGGGTAGAAGCGCGCCGCCAGCGACGGCATCGCCGACTGCGCACCGTTCACGCACATACCCGCAATCAGCACCAGGGTGGCCAACACGGTGATGTTGCCCAGGCTCTGCCCTACCGCGTAGGCGAACACCCCGGCCAGCAGGTAGAAAATGCCGATTACCTTGTGCGGGTTGTAGCGGTCCATGGCCCAACCCACACCCACCGCACTCAGCACGCCGCCGAACTGGAACAGCGCACCGATGAACGCGGCCTGCTCCATGCTCGCACCGCTGTCACGCATCAAGGTTGGCAGCCAGCTGGTCAGGAGGTAGACGATTACCAGGCCCATGAAGTAGGTCAGCCACAGCAGCATGGTGCCAAGGCCATAAGTGCCGGAGAAAATCACCGCAAACACGCTGCGCGCGGCCACGGCCTTTTGCTCTGGCACGCTGAAGCTGCCCGCCTCGGCCACCACCTGTGGCGCAATGGGCGACAGGGTCTTGCGGATCTTGTCGGTACCACGATTGCGCACCACCAGGAACCGCGCCGACTCCGGCAACCACACCATCAATACCAGCGCCAGCAGCAGTGGCAGCACGCCGCCGATCACCAGCAGGCTGTGCCAGCCATAGGCCGGGATCATCTTGGCGGAGATGAAGCCACCACCGGCCATGCCCAGGTTGAAGCCGCAGAACATGCTGGTCACCAGCAGCGACTTGAGGCGTTCGGGGGTGTATTCGGACAGCAGCGTGGTGGCATTGGGCATGCCGGCACCCAGGCCCAGGCCAGTCAGGAAGCGCAGCACCAGCAACTGGTCGACGTTGGTGGCATAGGCCGAGGCCAGGCTGAAACCGCCAAACACCAGCACCGCGCCCACCAGCACACCTTTGCGGCCGAAGCGGTCAGCCAACGGCCCGGAGCCCAAGGCACCGAACACCATGCCGATCAATGCGGCGCTCATCACCGGGCCGAGGCTGGCCCGGTCGATGCCCCACTCCTGCGACAGCGCCGGGGCGATGAAGCCCATGGCGGCCGTGTCCAGGCCGTCGAGGAAGACGATCAGAAAGCACAGCAACACGACCCGCCACTGGTAGCGGGACAGCGGCTGCTGATTGATGAACGACTGGACGTCGAGGCTTTTGCCGACGCTGTTTTGTGCTTGGTTCATTGTTGTTATCCAGAATGTAGGGCACAGCCAGACCACTGCACACGGGCAACCGGTACAGGGGACGATGATTGGGGAATATGGCCTGCGTCAGCCTGGATACAACGGTACTGCGTGCGGGTGCGGCCGCAGCAATAAGTGGACAGTATTCATGGTAAGTGCCTCTTGTATTTTTTGTTCGGTCGGCTTGGCCGACCGTTGCGAGAGACATTAATCAGCGGGCGGCGGTGGCGCAATTCGCCCGGAGCGACACTGTGCGTTTATCGCACAAGAAACCGTTTTGCCTGTTCTAAATGTGAAAGGGGGCCGCTTGGCGGCCCCTACAATCTCAGCCAAACAACTGATGGCAAAGGTCCCGGCTGGCCGCCAGCAGGATCGGCAGGAAGCGCTGTTCCAGCTCGCTACGCGTCACCCGCCCCACATGGGTGCTCACGTTCAGCGCCGCCAACACCTGCCCCGACGCGTCGTAGATCGGCACGGCAATCGAACGCAGCCCCTGCTCCAGCTCCTGGTCCACCACGCACCAGCCCTGGGCGCGCACCTGCTGGATGCAGGCGAACAGTGACTCAGGGTCATGCAGCGTACGGCTGGTGCGCGCTTTCAGGTCGGCACGCTCCAGGTATTCACGCAGGCTGGTGTCGTCCATCGCCGCCAGCAGGATGCGCCCCATCGATGTGCAATAGGCCGGCAGGCGCCCGCCAACGGACAGGTCGACCGATATCAGCCGTTCCACCGTGGCCGAACGGGCTATATAAAGAATGTCGTCGCCTTCGAGTGTGGCCATGTTGGCCGCTTCGTGCAGTTGGTCACTGATACGGTCCAGATAGGGCTGGGCAGAAATCGCCAGCGGCGTCGACGACAGGTAGGCATGCCCCAACGTCAATACTTTGGGCAGCAGCGAATAGGTACGCCCGTCGGAGGTGGCGTAACCCAGCTTGATCAGCGTGTGCAGGCAACGGCGCACCGCTGCGCGAGGGATTTCGGTGCGGTGGCTGATCTGGGCGATGGTCAGGTGGCGCTTGCGCTCCTGAAAGGCCTGGATCACGGCCAGGCCACGTGCCAGGGAGGTCATGAAGTCGGGATCCCCCGTAAACGCCTGGATGCGCTTGGCCGGAGAAGCCACGATCGGCGGCGCCATGGCGGCCGAAGCGGGTCGCGCCGGCTCTGGATTCACCGGATCGTTGACCAGGGTTTCGTCACTCATCGCACACCTCAAAAAAAACGCCCGTTCGTGCGATTATCGAACAAACGGCCGATAATCGCAATTGACCGCTGACACTTTTGCTTATACCTTTCTCCTGCCACTTGTGGCTTCTTTGGAGAGACTGGTCAGGTACCCACCGTAGAAGTCCCCAGGCAACGGCCTCGCCTTTTGGCGAGGCCGTTTTTCATTCGGGCCTCGCCCCGGCGTTGCATCGAACTTTTATCCGCCATGCCTTTCAAACTTGTACGAAACGTCCAAACTGTTTGCCGACACCTGCCACTACTTGCGTCAGATGCTGTCAGGGCTGGTAAATAACGATGTTCGGCGAATTATCGGTTGCTATAATTGATTGCGCAGGCCCCGACGCTAGCGTAGTAATGGAACCTTCCGCTGTATCTAGCCGTTGCGGCCAGCGAGGCATGTGCATGCTGCACAATGCATAACAACAGTCATCACACTTAATTCAGGTACTGCATGTGACGAAAGATGAACTGCGCGCAGAACTCGAGCGCCAGGCTGAACGTTACAAGGATGTTTACGGTGGTGAAGTCACCACTTACGCCGCACAACCGGATCCGGAACGCAAACCTTGGCGCAAACGTGCCAGCGTGCGCGACCAGGCGTTCAACCAGGAACTGGAACGCATTGAAAAGGAGCTGCGCAGCGACAATCCCTGACCCGGGACCACGCCAGCGCGTCGTCGCCCGGCCAGCCCGGGCGCGGTCGATCTTTACCATCTGACCGATGATGAAATGGAATTACACAAATTTCATACGCCCGTTTGAATGATGGCGAATCGGCCATTTCTTCGCTTTTCTGCCTGATTTAGCCACGCTTTGCGCTTTTTAGCCGATATTTCCCTGCCTAAGCGCCCCTACGTGCACCGTGCGCTCACCCCATGAAGATTGCCATCGGTCTGTAGCAGGTGCATCGATTGCCAAGGTTTTCTGGCATAATCCCGCCCCCCTATACCCGCCAGACAACCTTCATGATCGATTTATTCAGCGGACTGGATGCCTGGGTGTTGGTGAGCCTGCTGCTCGCCTTGACCTTCGTACTCGCCTTCGAGTTCATCAATGGCTTTCATGACACCGCCAACGCGGTAGCTACCGTCATCTACACCAAAGCCATGCCGCCGCACCTCGCCGTGTTCTTCTCCGGCGTGTTCAACTTCCTTGGCGTTTTGCTCGGCGGTGTCGGGGTGGCCTATGCCATCGTGCACCTGCTGCCGGTAGAGCTGCTGATCAATGTGAACACCGGACACGGCCTGGCCATGGTCTTCTCGTTGCTGGCTGCGGCCATCACCTGGAACCTGGGCACCTGGTACTTTGGTATCCCCGCCTCCAGTTCGCACACACTGATCGGCTCCATCCTCGGTGTCGGCCTGGCCAACGCCCTGATCAACGACATCCCGCTGGCCGATGGCGTGAACTGGCAGAAGGCGATCGACATCGCGATGTCGCTGGTGGTTTCGCCAATGGCCGGCTTCGCCGTCGCAGCCCTGGTGCTGATCGGCCTGAAGTGGTGGCGCCCGCTGTCGAAGATGCACAAGACCCCCGACCAGCGCCGCAAGCTCGACGACAAGAAGCACCCGCCATTCTGGAACCGCATGGTACTGGTGGTTTCGGCCATGGGCGTGAGCTTCGTGCACGGCTCCAACGACGGTCAGAAAGGCATCGGCCTGATCATGTTGGTGCTGATCGGTATCGTCCCGGCCAAGTTCGTCCTCGACCTGAACAGCACCACCTATCAGATCGAGCGTACCCGCGACGCTACCCTGCACATGAGCCAGTTCTACCAGCGCAACGCCGCCACCCTTGGCGAGTTCCTGGCACTGGGCAAGGCCAAGTCCAACGACCTGCCGGAGCAGTTCAGCTGCAACCCGCAGCAGACCGAGCCGACCATCGCCGCGCTGCAGTCCTCGCTTCAGGGCGTGACCGACTACCACAGCCTGGATACCGACAAGCGCGTTGAAGTGCGTCGCTATCTGCTGTGCTTGGATGACACCGCGAAGAAGGTTGGCAAGCTGCCAGGCCTCGACGCCCGTGAAAAGGCCGACCTGGAAAAACTGCGTAAAGACCTGACCGCCACCACCGAATACGCACCGTTCTGGGTGATCGTGGCCGTCGCCCTGGCCTTGGGCCTGGGCACTATGGTTGGCTGGAAGCGTGTGGTACTTACCGTTGGCGAGAAGATCGGCAAGCAGGGCATGACCTATGCCCAGGGCATGTCGGCACAGATCACCGCGGCCTGCGCCATCGGTATGGCAAACGTGTTCGCCCTGCCGGTATCGACCACCCACGTGTTGTCGTCAGGCGTGGCCGGCACCATGGTCGCCAACAAGAGCGGCCTGCAAGGCGGCACGGTGAAGACCATCCTGCTGGCCTGGGTCCTGACCCTGCCGGCCTCGATGGGCCTGGCCGCCGGCCTGTTCTGGCTGGCATCCAAAGCCATTGGCTGAGTGACACCGCTCTCGGTATAAAGGCGCCTTCGGGGCGCCTTTTTCATTTGTGCTTATCTGCACCGGGCTCTTCGCGGGCAAACCCGCTCCCACACGGGCAGCGAGACCCCTGTGGGAGCTAGCTTGCCGGCGATAGGGCCGGTACAGGCAAACTAACTTTTCTTGCCCCCCAGCAACGACCCCATCAACCCGCGCACCAGTTGCCGCCCCAACTGGTTGGCGGCTTGGCGCACAGCCGACTTGATAGCCTGCCCCGCCGCACTCTGCAGGAAGTCACCGGCCTTGTCGGCAAAGCTCTCCCCATCCGCCTGCGGCTGCGGGGCTGGCTCCACCGCCTCGCCCTTGCGCTGGGTCAGCATTTCATAGGCCGACTCACGGTCCACCGGCTTGTCATAGCGCCCCGCCAGCGGCGAAGCGGCAATCAGCGCACTGCGCTCGGCCGCACTCAGCGGCCCGATACGCGACTGCGGCGGTGCAATCAGCACCCGCTGCACCATGGCAGGCGTGCCCTTCTCTTCCAGTGCCCCCACCAACGCCTCGCCAATCCCCAGCTCGGTCAGCACCGCCAGGGTTTCGAACGCGGGGTTCGGGCGAAAGCCATCGGCCACTGCCCTCAGCGACTTCTGCTCCTTGGCGGTAAAGGCTCGCAGGCCATGCTGAATGCGCAACCCCAACTGGGCCAGCACCGCATCCGGCAAGTCACCCGGTGACTGGGTGACGAAATACACCCCCACGCCCTTGGAGCGGATCAGCCGCACCACCTGCTCCAGGCGGTCCTGCAGCGCCTTGGGCGTACCGTTGAACAGCAAGTGCGCTTCATCGAAGAACAAGGCCAGCACCGGCTTGTCGGCATCTCCACGCTCGGGCAATTGCTCGAACAGCTCGGCCAGCAGCCACAGCAGGAAGGTTGCGTACACCTTGGGCGCCTCATGCACCAGCCGGCTGGCGTCGAGCAGGTGGATACGCCCACGGCCATCCGAGCCCGGCCGCAGCAGGTCTTCAAGCTGCAATGCCGGCTCGCCAAACAGCGCCTCGGCGCCCTGCTGCTCCAGGGTCGCCAGCCGCCGCAACAAGGCTTGGGTCGAGGCCGTGGTCATCAATGCACTGTCTTCACCCAGCAATTGCGGGTTGTCCTTCAGGTGCGCCAGCAGCGCCTTGAGGTCCTTGAGGTCCAGCAGTAACAGGCCTTCTCGGTCGGCCACCTTGAAGGCCGCATACAGCGCCGCCTGCTGGCTGTCGGTCAGCTCCAGGAGGTTGCCCAGCAGCAACGGCCCCATTTCACTGAGGGTAGTGCGCAGCGGGTGGCCGGACTGCCCGGCGATGTCCCACAGGCTTACCGGGTAGGCCTGGGGCGTGTGCCCGAGCCAAGGCATACCGGCGATTCGCTCGGCCACCTTGCCCTGTGGTGTGCCAGCGGCACCCAGGCCACACAAGTCACCTTTGACATCGGCCGCGAATACGGCCACCCCTGCGTCGCTGAACACTTCCGCCAAGTGCTGCAAGGTCACGGTCTTGCCGGTGCCCGTCGCGCCCGCCACCAGGCCATGGCGGTTGGCCAGCCGCATCGCTTGCCCGACTGGCTGGCCATCCGGGCCTGCACCTACAACTATGGTCGATGTTTCCGACATCTCTGTAATCCTCTGCTCAAGCTTTACCTTAATTCGGCCGATACCTTTGGGTGATATTCGCCTTAATTAGAGAGGAACAACCGAAAAGGGACTTTTCGGGATGTTGCACTGCTTTGCGGCTCCACCCGTGCGAACGCCTGATATAACACCTTAGCGGAACCGATTACGCCATGAACAAAAGCCTTCGTTTCAGCCACAAGATTCTTTTGGCAGCATCATTGATCGTGATACTCGCCTTCAGCCTTTTCACGCTCTACAACGATTACCTCCAGCGTAATGCGATCCGCGAGGACCTGGAAAACTATCTGGCTGAAATGGGCGCCTCCACTTCGACCAACATCCGAAACCTGTTCGACGGCCGAATCAAGCTGGTGGAAAACCTGGCACAGAACATTGCCCAGGACCCCACCAACGCCGAAACCCTGATGGGCCAGAACGCGCTCATTTCCAGCTTCCTCACCGTTTACCTGGGCAAGGTGGACGGCGGCTTCAGCGTGCGCCCGGACGCAAAAATGCCCGATGGCTACGACCCACGCACGCGCCCCTGGTACAAGGACGGCATGAGTGCCGCCGGCGCGACCCTGACCGAACCGTACATCGACATGACCACCAACAAGATGGTCATTGGCATCCTCAGCAAGGTTTCCAGCAGTGTCGGCGTGGTCGGTGGCGACCTGGCCCTGGACGGCCTGGTGCAGATCATCAACTCGCTGAACTTCGGCGGTATGGGCTACGCCTTCCTGGTCAACGACCAGGGCAAGGTCCTGGTGCACCCTGACAAAGACCTGGTGATGAAGTCGCTGTCGGACCTGTTCCCGCAGCACACGCCAAAACTGAACGGTGAGCTGACCGAAGTGCA
The DNA here is from genome assembly GCF_029873175.1 of Pseudomonas sp. BN505. Taxonomy (NCBI): domain Bacteria; kingdom Pseudomonadati; phylum Pseudomonadota; class Gammaproteobacteria; order Pseudomonadales; family Pseudomonadaceae; genus Pseudomonas; species Pseudomonas sp. BN505. Next base: position 267,902 of record NZ_SSOI01000045.1, on the reverse strand, counting down.
AAGCGATGGCCAGGCCCGCCTGCTGACCTTCACCCCGATCACCGGCCTGCCTTCGGCCAACTGGTACATCGGCCTGTCGGTGGACAAGGACAAGGCCTTCTCGATGCTCAGCACCTTCCGCACCTCGGCGGTGATCGCCACGGTGGTGGCGGTGGTGATCATCATTGGCCTGCTCGGCCTGCTGATCAACGTGCTGATGCAGCCGCTGCACACCATGACCCGCGCCATGGAAGACATCGCCGAGGGTGAAGGCGACCTGACCAAACGCCTGCGCATTCACAACCACGACGAGTTCGGCATCCTGGGCACCGCCTTCAACCGTTTCGTCGAGCGCATTCACAGCTCGATCAGCGAGGTGTCCTCGGCCACCGAACAAGTCAACGAAGTGGCCCTGCGTGTCATCAGCGCCTCGAACTCGTCGATGACCAACTCTGACGAGCAGTCCAACCGGACCAACAGCGTGGCCGCCGCCATCAACGAGCTGGGCGCCGCCGCACAGGAAATCGCGGGCAACGCCGCCCAAGCGTCGCAACATGCCAGTTCGGCTCGCCTGCTGGCCGAAGAGGGGCAACAGGTGGTCGAGCGCAACATTGCGGCGATGAACCGCCTGTCCGACCTGATCGTCAGTTCCAGCGGCCACATCGAGACGCTTAACAACAAGACCGTCAACATTGGCCAGATCCTCGAAGTGATCACCAGCATTTCCCAGCAAACCAACCTGCTGGCGCTGAACGCCGCCATCGAAGCGGCACGTGCCGGTGAAGCCGGCCGTGGTTTTGCGGTGGTGGCCGATGAAGTGCGCAACCTGGCGCACCGCACCCAGGAATCGGCGCAGCAAGTGCAGACCATGATCGAAGAGCTGCAGGTTGGCGCCCGCGCGTCGGTCGAGACCATGGACCAGAGCCAGCGCCACAGCCAGGACAGCGTGCAGATCGCCAACCAGGCCGGTGAGCGGCTGGACAGCGTTACCGTGCGCATCAGCGAGATCGACGGCATGAACCAGTCGGTGGCCACCGCCACCGAAGAGCAGACCGCCGTGGTCGAGGCGATCAACATGGACATCAACGAGATCAACATGCTCAACCAGGAAGGCGTGGAGAACCTGCAAGCCACCCTGCGCGCCTGCTCGGACCTTGAGCAGCAGGCCGGCCGCCTGAAGCAGCTGGTGGGCAGCTTCCGCATCTGACCGGAGCTACACCCTCCTATGCAAGAGCAGCCTTGAGCTGCGAAGAGGCCAGTACAGGCAATACTGCCATGTTGCCTTCACCGGCCTCTTCGCAGCACAAGGCTGCTGCTACAAGGATTCCGAACTCCCCCTCTCCTCAAACCGATCGAACAAACTATCCTTCTGAAAGGTCCACCTTTAGGCGCGTCATCGCCGGCAGTTACCGCCGAATGACAGACCGAAGATGATCCCGGAGGGATGCTGATCGTGCACATCGCCGACATCACCATGTTCTACGCCCCGGCCAGCGGCGGCGTACGTACCTATCTTGATGCCAAACACCGCCGCCTTGACGCCATGCACGGCGTACGCCACAGCCTGCTGATCCCCGGTGCCAGTGCACAGCACGCCGATGGCATCTATCAAGTGCCCGCCCCGCCTCTGCCATTCGGCAAGGGTTACCGCTTCCCGGTACGCCTGGCCCCCTGGTGCAGTGAACTGCGACGGCTCAAGCCCGACCTGATCGAAGTCGGCGACCCCTACCTGACCGCCTGGGCAGCGCTGGAGGCACGGCGTCAACTGGATGTGCCAGTGATAGGCTTTTACCATTCCGACCTGCCGTTACTGGTCAGCAACCGTATGGGCAACTGGTTCACGCCCAATGTCGAGGCCTATGTCAGCAAGCTCTACGGCAATTTCGACCGGGTGCTCGCGCCCAGCCAGGTAATGGCCGACAAATTGCGCCGCCTGGGCGTTCGCGATGTGCATGTGCAGCGCTTGGGCGTGGACCTGGCCACCTTCAACCCCAGCCAGCGCGACCCGCACCTGCGCGCAGAACTGGGCATTGCCGACACCAGCCGTTTGCTGATCTATGCCGGCCGCGGCTCGCGGGAAAAGAACCTGCCGGTGCTGCTCGACTGCATGAAGCAGCTGGGTGCCCCCTACCACCTGCTACTGGTGGGTTCGAACATGCCGGCAAACGTGCCGCGCAACGTCAGCGTGATCGACCACTTCTGCCCGGCCCCGGAAGTTGCCCGGCTGCTGGCCAGCGCCGACCTGCTGGTGCACGCCGGAGACCAGGAAACCTTCGGCCTGGTCATCCTCGAAGCGATGGCCAGCGCCACCCCCGTGGTGGCCGTGCGCGCCGGCGCCTTCGGCGAAATCGTCAACGAACAGTGCGGGCGCCTGTGCCGCCCCAACGATGGCCAGGCCATGGCAGCGGCCGTGCGCGAAGCGTTCGAGGCCGGCGTACGCCCACTCGGGGCGCAGGCTCGCCGCCACGTGGAGCAGCACTATTCATGGGACAACGTGGTCTGCGGCCTGCTGCAACACTATCAGGCCGTGCTCGGCCACCCGCCGCAGGTGCGCGCCCATGGTTGAGGCACGGCCGGCGTCACGTAGCCTGATGCTGGTGCTGCATGATGTTGCGCCCGAGACCTGGCCGGACTACCAACCCTTCGTCGAAGCCGTCGACAGCCTCGGCGGCGTCCCGATGACCTGGCTTGTGGTGCCGGACTTCCACCAGCGCAACCTGCTGCTGCGTTCTCCCACCTTCTGCCGCTTGCTTGATCGGCGCCTGGCTCAGGGCGACGAACTGGCCTTGCACGGCTATTACCATGCCGACAACGGCCCGCCGCCCCGCACGCCCGGCGACTACTTCATGCGCCGTATCTACACCCATGAAGGTGAGTTCTACGGCCTTGACCAGCAGCAGGCCCTGCAACGGCTGGAGCGCGGCCTGGCAATGTTCCACCAGCAGGGCTGGCCTGTGGCCGGCTTTGTCGCGCCAGCCTGGCTGATGAGCGAGGGCACCCGCCAAGCCTTGCGCCGCCTGCCGCTGCGTTACACCAGCACGCCACAGCACCTGTACCGCTTACCGGACTTCACCGCGATTGAAGCCCCGGGGCTGGTGTGGAGTGCCCGCAGCGCCTGGCGCCGAGGGCTTTCAAGGGTGCTGTGCGACTGGCAATGCCGCCGTTGGCGCGATGCCGAGACCCTGCGCCTGGGCTTGCACCCGGTGGACATGCGCCACCGCACCTCCCGTGAATACTGGCTGAACACCTTGCGCAGCCTGCTGGCTCAAGGCCGCGAGCCACTGACCAAATCGGCCTGGCTGGACCGCCAGGCCAGCGCATGAACCGCCTGGCCTGGCTGGGCCTGGCACTGCTAGCGGCATTGCTGGTGCCGATCCTGCTCGGTGGCAGGGAGCTGCTGCCGAGGCTGCAACGCTTCGACCCTGTGCTGATGCTCACTCTGCTGGGCATGATCCTGCTGTGCTGGGCGATCAACACCATTCGCTTGCGCCTGTTGCTCGGCCAGCAAGGTGCCAGGCTTGGGCCACTGCGCAGCCTGGGCGTGGTCATGGCCACCGAATTTGCCATCTGCACCACCCCCGGCGGCAGCGGCGGGCCCTTGACCCTCATGGCCCTGCTGGCGCGTGACCGCATCAGCCCGGCACGCAGCGGCGCGGTATTCGCCATGGACCAGTTGAACGACCTGGTGTTTTTCTTCTGCGCAATGCTGGCGATAGCCGGTTACGCACTGTTCCACAGCCTGGGCCGCAGCCAGGAAAGCATGTTGCTCGGCAGTGCGCTGCTACTGTGCACAGCACTGGCCGGGGTGGCCGGGCTGCTGCGCTACCGCCGCCAGGTCATGCGCTTGAACGGCAGGCTGCTGCGGCGCCTGGGCATGAGCCAGCAGCGCAAACGCCGCTGGGCCCGCAAGCTGTTGCACTTCATGCACGCGCTGGCGCAGACCTGGCAGTTGCCCAAGCGCACGTTAAGCCTGGTGTTTACCCTGACCTGCCTACACTGGGGCCTGCGCTACAGCGTGTTGTATCTGGTATTGAAGGGGTTGGGGGTGGACCTGGCATGGATCCCCAGCTTTCTGGTGCAGATGCTGTCGCTCAGTGCCGGCCAGTTCAGCCTGCTGCCAGGGGGCGCCGGTGCCGCCGAGCTGACTTCGGCCAGCCTGCTGACGCCATGGGTGGGCAGTTCGACCGCAGCCGCGGCGATCCTGATATGGCGGGCGGTTACTTACTACTTTTATCTGCTGGCGGGCGGCCCGGTGTTCGTGTGCCTGCTGGCGCGTCCGTTGCTGGAGCGCTGGCGGCGTCAGGCGGATTGAGCTGTTGCCAGAGTTCGGCAGCGCCGGGGAAGTCGGTGCCGTCGGTGTCATCCAGGGCTTCGGGGTCGTAGCGGGCCAGGCAACCTTCGCCGAGTGTGGGAGGTGGTGAGGCGGTAGGGGTGTTGCGTTGTTTGGCCATCGGTGTTCCTTTCAAGATTGCAGGGGGCGCTTTGCGCCCCCTGCATCATCAATCGAAAACGACAGTCTTGTTGCCATGCACCAGCACCCGGTCTTCCAGGTGATAACGCAGGCCACGGGCCAGCACCATCTTCTCCACATCACGGCCAAAGCGGACCATGTCCTCGATGCTGTCGGCATGGCTGACACGCACCACGTCCTGCTCGATGATCGGGCCGGCGTCGAGCTCTTCGGTGACGTAGTGGCAGGTCGCGCCGATCAGTTTCACCCCACGCAGGGAGGCCTGGTGGTAAGGCTTGGCGCCGACGAACGACGGCAGGAAGCTGTGGTGGATGTTGATCACCTTTTCAGCAAAGTCCCGGCACAGTTGCGGCGGCAGGATTTGCATGTAACGGGCCAGCACCACCACATCGGCGGCGTGCTCCTGGACCAGGCGCGACACTTCGGCAAAGGCCGGTGCCTTGTCCTTGGGGTCGACCGGTACATGGAAGAACGGAATACCATGCCACTCGACCATGCTGCGCAGGTCGTCGTGATTGGAAATCACGCAAGGGATCTCGCAATCCAGTTCATCGGTGTGCCAGCGGTGCAGCAGGTCGGCCAGGCAGTGCGACTCACGGCTGGCCATCAGTACCACACGCTTTTTTTGCGCCGAGTCGGTAACGCGCCAGGTCATGGAGAACTCTTCGGCGATCGGCGCAAACGCCTCGCGGAAGGCTTCGATACCGAACGGCAGCGATTCGGCACGGATTTCATGGCGCATGAAGAACCAACCGCTCTGCTCATCAGAATGGTGGCTGGCTTCGTTGATCCAGCCATTGTACAAGGCCAGGAAATTACTGACTTTCGCCACGATGCCTACACGGTCGGGGCAGGCGATCACCAGACGATAGGTGCGCATGAATGAGACTCCAGAACTTCGCAAAGGCGCCTATTCTAGCGGCCCGCCAGAAAAAACGCAGTATTGATCGCAGCGGCGACGGCGTATGCCGTCCCGCATACGCAGCGCAGGCATTGCCTGACAGAGATGACGAAATGCAGGGTTTGTAAGTAAATTTTTGTTCACGTAGCGAAATGTTGTCACCGCTTAATTAACAGTTAATCGCGGAATATCATGTTTACTTGCGAGTATGGCCTGTCTATTATTGCCCCACACATTTCTGAACACGCATTAAAGGAACACTCCATGTCCCTGATCAACGAGTACCGCGCCACCGAAGAAGCCATCAAGGAACTTCAGGCCCGCCTGGCCAACCTGTCGCAGGATGACAAGCTGAAGAAAGAACTGGAGTTCGAAGGCAAACTGCGCACACTGATGGGCGAGTACTCCAAGTCGCTGCGCGACGTGATTGCCCTGCTCGACCCAGAGTCGAAACTGAGCAAGGCACCTCGCGGCGCGGTCAAGCCTACTGCCACCAAACGTGCGCGCAAGGTCAAGCAGTACAAAAACCCGCACAACGGTGAAGTGATCGAAACCAAAGGCGGCAACCACAAGACCCTGAAAGAGTGGAAAGCCACTTGGGGTGGTGATGTGGTTGAGAGCTGGGCAACCCTGCTGGACTGATTGTCCGCATTTGCCTTTTGCTTAACGCAACAAAAACGCCGGCACATTGCCGGCGTTTTTGTTTGCGCCGCTGTCAGTCAATTGCAAATTGTGTCTGCAATTGCCGGGCATGCATTTGCCAAGCCTCCAGTACACGCCGGCCAGCCTCGTCAGCGTCTTCCCAGGCTTGCTGACGCGCCTGCTCGAAGTCGCCCAGCGTATTGGGTGCTCCCCACTGCGGGTCACTCAGACGTTGCTGACAGAAGCCATACCAGCGCTGGCGTTCTTCGCTGGTCAAGGTCTCAGGGAAGTTGCGCGCCCGATAGCGGAACAGCAATTCCGGTAAACGCGGGTCATCGAACATCCACTGGCCACGGCCCAATTGCGCGGGTTCCAGCGCACGCACTTGCTCACATAAGCGGCGGTCTCGGTCCCCCACAAAACCGTCATACAACTGCTGTTCCGGGTCTTCACTCGGGGCGAAGTCTTCCTTGCCGTAAATGTGCTCCAGCTTGTCTTGCCATTGCGCCTGTTGATTAGCCAACTGTTCGCCGCGCAATTGTAACAACGTCAAGTCCAGGCCCAATCGTTGTTGATCGGCCGGACGCAATACCGACAATGGCGCCAGTACCGGGCAGCGATTGATCTGCACCAATTTGAGCGGCACCGGTAACTCACCCTCGGCCAGCGCATCGTGACGGGTATACAAGCGCTGGCGTAGAACCTCAGCACTTTCCCTTAGTAACGGTAGGGATTCCTGATGCAAGTCGCAGACGATCAGCGCATTGCGATTACGCGGGTGCCAGGCCAATGGCAATACGACACCCAGGTAATTACGCGCCGCCGAAAAGCGCCCGGATATATGCACCAGTGGCTGCAACAAACGGATCTGTTCCATCACTTTATGCTTGCTGCGCAACTGGAAGAGCCAGTCATACAACTTGGGCTGTTTTTGCCGGATCAGACGGGCCAGGGCAATGGTTGCCCGCACGTCGGAAAGCGCCTCGTGGGCATGCCCATGGTCAATGCCATTGGCCTTGCTCAACAGTTCAAGGCGCAGGCTGGTGCGCCCATCCTGTTGGGGCCATTGAATACCGTCAGGGCGCAAGGCGTAGGCGGTCCGCACGATGTCGATCAGGTCCCAGCGGCTGTTGCCGCCCTGCCACTCCCGGGCATATGGGTCGAAAAAGTTACGGTACAAACTGTAGCGGGTCACTTCATCGTCGAAGCGCAGGGTGTTGTAGCCAGCGCCACAGGTACCCGGCTGCGCCAGTTGCGCATGCACCCGGGTCATGAACTCGGCCTCGCACAGGCCTTGCTCGGCCAGCAACTGCGGGGTGATGCCTGTCACCAGGCAAGCCGCCGGGTGCGGCAGGATGTCGTCGGAAGGCCGGCAATAAAGGCTGATCGGCTCGTCGATTTCGTTAAGGTCGAAATCGGTGCGCACGCCGGCCACCTGCAGTGGCCGGTCGCAACGCGGGTTGATGCCGGTGGTTTCGTAGTCGTGCCAGAAAATGCTTGAGGTCACGGGGTCGTCCTGTATCAAGGTCGACCCGATTCTAGCGCAGCCTCAGACAGAAGCGTTGGCAGGAAGGAAACTGAAATAATCACGCAGTGAGCGCACGAACTCGTCGAATTCGCGGGGGGCCTGCAACAGCATGAAGCCCGAATCGTAGTGCCCGGGCGTCTGGTCTTCGCGGCACCACAGGCAACTGGCGGTCAGGTTGACGAACTGATGCCCGCCGCCGACCAGCGGCAAGCGCAATTGCAGTTCGTAATCGGGCCCTACCAGCACAGGCAGCTGGCTGATTACCATCAGGCCATCCTCGGAGGCATTACCCAGCTGGCCGATTTCTTGACCGGTAAAACGGTTGAATACCTTGAGGACACAAGGCAGTTGATGGCGTTCGATGTGGCGCTTGTTGAACATGATCGCGAGTGTATTCCGTACCTGATGCCAGGAATACAAGGTACTGGCGGTTGTTGTAACAGCTGAGTTACAGATTAGCGCAGGGCGCGCCGCAAATCTCGTGAAATAAACCACACCTTGGTGTTATCGCCAAGGTGTGGTCGTCACCGGGTTGGCCACAGCCGCTTCGCCGCTACGGGCATGGCCAAGTTTTTCAAGAGTCTGCAGGCGCGCCCGGGCACGATAGGCGTACTCGTTGCCCGGGTATTTCTGGATCAGGTACTGGTAAGTCTGCGCGGCGTCCACGTAAAGCGCCTGGCGCTCCAGGCACTGGCCACGCAGCAGCGACACCTCCGGATGGATGAATGGCCGCGAACGGCTGGTGCGGTCGACCTGCGACAGCTCCAGCATGACCCGTGCGCAGTCGCCACGATCGTAGGCGCGGTAGGCATTGTTCAGGTGGTGGTCCATGGACCAGCGGGTGCAGCCGACGGCGCTGGCCGCCAGGGCTAAAACGATCAGGGCTCGCATGGGGATCTCCTTTGATGCCTGTGTATCGGCCAACGCCAACAAATCTTCACAGGCTTTTGCAAGGATACCCTGACCGTTCAAATGCCACCCTGCCTTGGTCGCAGGTAGTGCAACGGAACAATGACTACAGCGAGATTCAGGAGTAGCCTTTCGCTGCGCTTCACTATAGGAGTCTGTGCATGACCATCCGCCGTACCAAAATCGTCGCCACCCTTGGCCCCGCCAGCAACTCGCCGGAAGTGATCGAGCAACTGATCCTTGCCGGCCTGGACGTGGCACGCCTGAACTTCTCCCACGGCACTCCGGACGAGCACAAGGCCCGCGCCCGCCTGATCCGTGACATCGCCGCCAAGAACGGCCGCCATGTCGCGCTGCTGGGCGACCTGCAGGGTCCGAAGATCCGCATCGCCAAGTTCGCCAACAAGCGCATCGAATTGAAGATCGGTGACAAGTTCACCTTCTCCACCGCCCACCCGTTGACCGAAGGCAACCAGGACATCGTCGGTATCGACTATCCCGACCTGGTCAAGGACTGCGGCGTCGGTGACGAACTGCTGCTCGACGATGGCCGTGTGGTCATGCGCGTCGAAACCGCCACTGCAGACGCCCTGCACTGCGTGGTGATCATCGGTGGCCCGCTGTCGGACCACAAAGGCATCAACCGTAAAGGTGGCGGCCTGACCGCGCCGGCCCTGACCGAAAAAGACAAGGCCGACATCAAACTGGCTGCGGAAATGGACCTGGACTACCTGGCCGTTTCCTTCCCGCGTGACGCCAGCGACATGGAATACGCACGCAAGCTGCGTGACGAGGCCGGCGGCAGCGCCTGGCTGGTGGCCAAGATCGAACGCGCCGAAGCGGTTGCCGACGACGAGACCCTCGACAAGCTGATCGCCGCCTCCGACGCGGTGATGGTTGCCCGCGGCGACCTGGGTGTGGAAATCGGCGACGCCGAGCTGATCGGCATCCAGAAAAAGATCATCCAGCACGCCCGCCGCAATAACAAGGCGGTGATCGTGGCGACCCAGATGATGGAGTCGATGATCCAGAACCCGATGCCGACCCGCGCTGAAGTGTCCGACGTGGCCAACGCCGTGCTGGACAACACCGATGCGGTGATGCTGTCGGCCGAAAGTGCTGCTGGTTCCTACCCGATCGAAGCCGTACAGGCTATGGCGCGGATTTGCCAAGGTGCCGAAAAGCACCCGACCAACCAGAAGTCCAGCCACCGCCTGCACACCACCTTCGAGCGTTGCGACGAAAGCATCGCCCTGGCGGCCATGTACACGGCCAACCACTTCCCGGGCGTGAAGGCGATCATCGCCCTGACCGAAAGCGGCTACACCCCGCTGATCATGTCGCGCCTGCGTTCGCACGTGCCGATCTTCGCCCTGTCGCCGCACCGCGCCACCCAGGCTCGCGTCTCGATGTTCCGCGGCGTCTACCCGATCGCCTTCGACCCGGCCTCGCTGCCGGCCGACAAGGTAAGCCAGGCGGCAGTCGACGAACTGCTCAAGCGTGGCCTGGTTGAACAGGGTGACTGGGTGATCCTGACCAAAGGTGACAGCTACCACACCATCGGTGGCACCAACGGCATGAAGATCCTGCATGTCGGTGATCCGCTGGTCGGCTGATCTACCCCGGGGGCCGCTTTGCGGCCCCTTCTTGTTCAAGCATGCTCGACAAACACATCGGCAAACACCTGGTTCCTGGGCACCCCTGCAATAAACAGCCGCCGTGCAAACTGCTCCACGCTCGCCGGCGAGCCACATACCAGTGCAACCGTCTGCCGTGATGTCGGCCGCAATGCCGCAAGCGCTTCATCCAACTGCTCCGCCAGCACCAGCTCGACACTCACGCCTTCAATCGCCTGCAACGGCTCAGCCAGGTAATGCTGAACGTGGCCATGCGCCACATGCATCACCTTGATTTCCCCCTGATGCCCCTGCCGCATCGCCTCGCGCAAAATGCCCCACAAAGGCGCAAGCCCAGTACCCGCAGCCAGCAACCAGAGCGGTCGTCCTTGCCAGTCCGGGTCGTAATGCAACGCTCCGCCCCTGAGCTCCCCCAAGCGCATCGAGTCGCCAACCTTGAACCCGCGGGCCTTGCTGCAAAAAGCACCGGGCCGCTCGCAGTCGATATGAAATTCAAGGAAGTCGTCTTCACCCGGCAGGCTTGCCAGGGAATAGGGCCGCGCTACCGCCCCGCTCCACAACACCACATGCTGGCCCGCCTGATATCGCACTGCGCGCTCTGGGCGCAGGCGCAGGCGCAGCACGTCACCGAACCAGTCCAGTGCGCAAACCTGTGCGGGAATGCCATCCTGCTGCGGGTCGAACACCGCCACACGCAGGTCACCCACTACCCGGCACTGGCAAGCCAGTCGCCAGCCCTGGGCGTGTTTCTCCAGCGCCAACGCCTCGGGCAAGGCGTCCGCTGGCAGCCCGTCCAGGCAATGCACCAGGCAGGCATGGCAGCTACCGGCGCGGCAACTGTAGGGCACATTCAACCCGGCCTCGTTCAAGGCATCGAGCAGGTTGCTGCCGGTCGGCACCGCCCAGCGGCGCTCGCCCACGCAAATTTCGGGCATTGTCAGCTATCTCTCCTGGCTCTTTATCTTGCCGGGGCCGCTTTGCGGCCCAATCGCCGGCAAGCCAGCCTCCATCAAGCATCCTATCTCTTCAGCCAGACAGCAAGAACAGTGCCTGCCCGCGGCCGACCATGGTCCAGACCGGCCGAAGGTGTGCCCGGCACAGATGCGCGCTATACTGCCGCGCCTTTTTACGCCGGCCTGACCTGCCGGCGCCTTGCAAGGCGTTTCGACATGCTGGTCGGCACCGTCGAGCGTCTTTATGAATGTTCCCGTCTTTAAGAGGAGCGCGCTGCATGACCGTGATCAAGCAAGACGACCTGATTCAGAGCGTCGCCGACGCCCTGCAATTCATCTCGTACTACCACCCCGTCGATTTCATCCAGGCCATGCACGAGGCCTATCTGCGTGAAGAGTCGCCTGCTGCGCGTGACTCCATCGCCCAGATCCTGATCAACTCGCGCATGTGCGCCACCGGCCACCGCCCGATCTGCCAGGACACCGGTATCGTCACCGTGTTCGTGCGCGTGGGCATGGACGTACGCTGGGACGGCGCCACCCTGAGCGTCGACGACATGATCAACGAAGGTGTGCGTCGCGCCTACAACCTGCCTGAAAACGTGCTGCGTGCTTCGATCCTGGCCGACCCGGCCGGTGCCCGCAAGAACACCAAGGACAACACCCCGGCAGTGATCCACTACTCCATCGTCCCTGGCGACAAGGTCGAGGTCGATGTCGCAGCCAAAGGCGGTGGCTCGGAGAACAAGTCGAAGATGGCCATGCTCAACCCGTCCGACTCGATCGTCGACTGGGTGCTGAAGACCGTTCCGACCATGGGCGCTGGCTGGTGCCCGCCTGGCATGCTCGGCATCGGCATCGGCGGTACCGCCGAGAAGGCCGCCGTCATGGCCAAGGAAGTGTTGATGGAGTCCATCGACATCCACGAGCTGAAAGCCCGTGGCCCGCAGAACCGTCTGGAAGAAATCCGCCTGGAGCTGTTCGAGAAGGTCAACCAGCTGGGCATCGGTGCCCAGGGCCTGGGTGGCCTGACCACCGTGCTCGACGTCAAGATCATGGACTACCCGACCCACGCCGCATCTCTGCCGGTGTGCATGATCCCCAACTGCGCCGCCACCCGTCACGCCCACTTCGTGCTCGATGGCTCCGGCCCGGCCGAACTGGAAGCGCCGTCGCTGGACGCCTACCCGGAAATCGTCTGGGAAGCCGGCCCAAGTGCCCGCCGCGTCAATCTCGACGACATCACCCCGGAAGAAGTCGCCAGCTGGAAACCGGGCGAAACCATCCTGCTCAACGGCAAGATGCTGACCGGCCGCGATGCCGCGCACAAGCGCATGGTCGAAATGCTCAACCGTGGCGAAGAGCTGCCGGTGGACCTGAAAGGCCGCTTCATCTACTACGTAGGCCCGGTCGACCCGGTCGGTGACGAAGTAGTAGGCCCTGCCGGCCCGACCACCGCTACCCGCATGGACAAGTTCACCCGCCAGATCCTTGAGCAAACCGGCCTGCTGGGCATGATCGGCAAGTCCGAGCGTGGCCCGACCGCCATCGAAGCAATCAAGGACAACAAGGCCGTATACCTGATGGCCGTTGGTGGCGCTGCCTACCTGGTGGCCCAGGCCATCCGCAAGTCGAAGGTCCTGGCCTTCGCCGAACTGGGCATGGAAGCGATCTACGAGTTCGACGTCAAGGACATGCCGGTTACCGTTGCCGTAGACAGCAACGGTGAATCGGTACACATCACTGGCCCTGCCCTGTGGCAGAGCAAGATTGCCGAGAGCCTGGCAGTCGAAGTGAAGTAAACCTGATGTAACAGTGGCGCCTGCTTTGCGGGCGCCACTGTTTTCACAAGACTCTGTCAAACTGCTCCGGCCAGTCCCTGCGGGTAAACACCTGCCCTTCCCGCCTCACACGCCGCACTTCCTCCAGGTCCACCTCACACACCAGCCACTGGCTGCACGCCGGGCTCAGTGCCTCGCTCAACGCCACCACTCCATCCCCCGGCATCCCGTGATCCGGCGGAACGAACAACCCTGCCCGCCCGATATTCTCGTCCAACGCAGGCGACCATGGCGCATGCCCCACCGTAGGGCTCTGCAATACGGCAATCTGGTTCTCCAGTGCCCGCGCCTGGGCGCCGATGCGTACCCGGTGGTAACCCGCCTCGGTATCGGTACAGCTGGGCGCCAGGATCAGGTCGGCACCCGCCTCGGCCAGGCCCCTGGCCAGCATGGGGAATTCATTGTCATAACAGATCAAAATCCCCAGGCGCCCCAACTCGGTGTCGAACACCTGTAGCCCCTGGCCCGCCGCGATGTCCCACTGCTCTCGCTCGAACCGGGTCATCATCAGCTTGTCCTGGTAACCCAGCACACCCTTGGGGCCGAACAGCCAGGCACGGTTGCGGTACCGCCCATCGCTGTCCAGCACCGGCACGCTGCCCGGTTGCAGGTAGATTCCCCAGCGCCGGGCAAGGCTCTCGCACAGCGCCCTCCACGGCTCGATCAACGGCTGGATGCCGGCAATCGAAGCCTTCAGGTCACCCCGCTGCTCGGCACTCAGTTGGCCGCTCAATACCAGACCGGCGTATTCCGGCAGCAGCAGCAAGCGTGCGCCCGCCTCCACGGCCTCGGCGCACAGGCCCTGCAGGTGGTCGGCGTAGGCGTCCCAGGTTTCATGCAGTTCGATGGCGTACTGGCAGGCCGCCAGGTGGATCATATCGGCAGTTCCTTCAGCCAGAACGACATCAGCTTGTCGGAGCTTTCCTGTTCATCCAGGTCGCGCCAGGCGTAGGTGGTACGCAATGACGGGTCATGCAGGAAGCCGCGGTTGCGCCAGAAACCGTGCAAAGGTTTGTAGTCTGCCGGCCGTCGCGGGTGCACACCTGGCCGCTCCACCGCGCAGAACGCGCAGTAATCGAACTCGGCCAGTTTGTGCGCATAGGACTCGCGTTCGATGAAGAAGCGCACGCCCAGGCCCTGGCCACGGTACTCCGGCAGCACCAGCGACTCACCGAAGTAATACACGCTGGCCGGGTCGCGGCCCTGGGCCAGGAACGGCTGCTGGAACTCGGGGGCGACATCCACAAGCGGCAGGCCGGTGGAAGCGCCCACCACCTTGCCGTCGTCCAGCGCCAGCACCACCAGGCTACGCCCGGAGCGCGCATAGGCGGCCAGGTAGTCAGCCTCGTACTCCGGGGTGCCGTCGTACAGGTAGGGAAACTCGCGAAACACGCTAAGGCGCAGGCGAGCGAGGTCATCGATGTATGGCGCGATAGCGGCGCCGTGCAACAGGCGTATTTCCATGCGTGGCGGTCGTTTTGTCGATGTGGATGACGCGCTCGGCTAAGCCGGGCTTGAAGGGAAACCCTATCATCCGAGGCAGCGACCCGCCTTTTCCCTACACGACAGGTACTGTTCCATGACCGCTACCGAACTGGTAAATGCTTACTACGCCGCGTTCAACGCCGGCGACATGCCGGGCTTTCTCGCCCTGCTGAGCGAGGACGTGATCCACGACATCAACCAGGGCGAGCGGCAAATGGGCAAGGCCCGGTTTGCCGCGTTCATGGACAAGATGAACCACTGCTACCGCGAACGCCTGGCCGATATCGTGGTGATGCAGAATGCCGACGGCAGCCGCGCGGCGGCGGAGTTCACCGTGCATGGCGAGTATCTGGCGGATGACCAAGGGTTGCCGGCAGCCAACGGGCAGACCTATGTGCTGCCGGCGGGGGCGTTTTTCTATATCCACTGCGGCAAGATTGCCCGGGTGACCAACTACTACAACCTCAATGACTGGGTTGAGCAAGTAGCCTAAGCCTGAGAGAGCTGCATTGCCTGTACCGGCCTCTTCGCAGCACAAGGCTGCTCCTACATGGCCAGCACAAGACCTGAGTGTTGTGGGGTCCCTGTGGAGCAGCCTTGTGCTGCGAAGGGGCCCGGTCAGACGATACGGGTACCCAGCACTTTCAGGAAGGCCGCCAGCCATGCCGGGTGCGCCGGCCAGGCCGGTGCAGTCACCAGGTTGCCATCCACATGGGCCTGGTCCACCGCGATGTCGATGAACGTGCCGCCCGCCAGACGCACTTCCGGCGCACACGCGGGGTACGCGCTGCATTCGCGCCCCTCCAGCACACCCGCCGCCGCCAACAGCTGGGCACCATGGCACACCGCCGCAATCGGCTTGCCGGCCTGGTCGAACGCCCGCACCAGCTCCAGCACTTTTTCATCCAGGCGCAGGTACTCCGGCGCACGGCCACCCGGGATCAGCAGCGCGTCGTAACTCGCGGGCCGCACCCGCACGAAGTCGTAATTCAGGGCAAAGTTGTGCCCCGGCTTTTCGCTGTAGGTCTGCTCACCCTCAAAATCATGGATGGCAGTGCGCACTGTCTGCCCCGCCAATTTCTCCGGGCACACCGCATGCACGGTATGGCCCACCATACTCAAGGCTTGGAACGGCACCATCGCTTCGTAATCCTCGACGTAGTCGCCCACCAGCATCAGAATCTTCTTCGCCGTCATCGCACCCACTCCTTCGGTTAACCGTCAATGCACGATAGCCGCTGTCAGTCACGGCGGTCGAGCACGTTGACCACCAGTCGGTCGATCCAGCCCCAGATCCGCTGCTTCACCCTGCGCCAGAGGGGGCGGGCATGCCAGTGGTCGAGGTCGACTTCCTGGCTCAAGGCAAAGTCGCGCTCGAAGCTGGCCACCACAGCCGCTGTCAACGGCGGGTCCAGCGCTTCGATGTTGGCCTCAAGGTTGAAGCGCAGGTTCCAGTGGTCGAAGTTGCACGACCCGACGCTGACCCAGTCGTCTACCACGGCCATCTTCAGGTGCAGGAAGCACGGTTGGTATTCGAAAATTCGCACCCCGGCGCGCAGCAGGCGTGGGTAATAACGGTGCCCTGCGTAGCGGACCGACGGGTGGTCGGTGCGTGGGCCGGTCAGCAACAGGCGCACATCAAGCCCCTTGCTGGCGGCACGGCGCAAAGAACGGCGCACGCTCCAGGTCGGCAGGAAGTACGGCGTGGCCAGCCATACCCGTTGCTTGCCACTGTTCAGCGCCCGCACCAGCGAATGCAGGATGTCCTGATGCTGACGGGCGTCGGCATAGGCCACCCGGCCCATGCCCTGCCCGTGGGCAGGCAACTTGGGCAGGCGCGGCAGGCCGAAGCCTTCGGCAGGGCGCCAGGCGGTGCGGCGATTGTTGGCGGACCACTGGCGGTCGAACAGCAGTTGCCAGTCGGTTACCACCGGCCCTTGAATCTGCACCATCACCTCATGCCATTCGCTGGTCGCGTCACCCGGCTTCCAGAACTCGTCGGTTACGCCCGTGCCGCCCACCACCGCCCAGCGTTCGTCCACCAGCAAAAGCTTGCGGTGGTCGCGGTACAGGTTGCGCAGGCCACGCTTCCAGCGCAGGCGGTTGTACCAGCGCAGGTACACACCGGCTTCCAGCAGGCGCTGGCGCAGGGCGCTGTTGAAGGCCAGCGAGCCATAGTCATCGAACAGGCAACGCACCCGCACACCACGCCGGGCGGCCTGCTCCAGCACTTCGACCACGGCCTCGGCACAGGCGCCGGCCTCGACCAGGTACAGCTCCAGGTCAACCTGAAACTCGGCACCCACGATTGCCTCCAGCATGCGCGGAAAGAACTCGGGGCCGTCGATCAGCAGTTCGAACTGGTTGCCATCCCGCCAGGGGAAGACCGGCCCCGGCATGTCAGCGGGCGGTGAAAATCAGCACCGCGCTAACCGGCACCGACGGGTTGATGGACTTGAGCCCGGCAAACTTGCGCAGGCTTTCCAGCCCCGGCAGCAAACCGAAATCCTCGGCGCGCAGCAGCAGCGGTTCCAGGGTCACAACCTGGAACCGCCGCGCATCCAGGCGAGTGGCCAAAAGCAAGGCGTTGTAGCTGTGCGACTGGCCATGCAACGTGACCGTCAGCGGCAGGCGCAACTCGATCTGTGCACCATCGGCCAGGTCATTGATCGGCCGCAGATCGATCTGCGCCTTCACCGTGGCCTCGGCGAAGCGCCCGACCTCGAACAGGTTGTCGCGCATTTGCTCGTCACGCAGCGGGATGCCACTGCTGACAGAGTCCATCTCGATGCTCAGCCCTGCCACGCCTTTGCGGTCGACCGTACCGTGCAGCACCAGAAAGCGGTGCACTTCGGCGGTGTCACCGTTCTTGCCGGTAATGAACGACAGGCGCGACGATTCGCCATCGAGGTGCCAATTGGCGTGGGCGGGCAGGCACAAAGCCAGCAACAAGGCGGGCAGTAGACGGGGCAGTTTGAACATGACAGATCTCGTGAAACCAAGCCGCCAACCTTACCCGCCCGCCTTCATGGCAGCAAGCGGCAACCCTCGCGCAGGCCCTGCCAGGCAGCCTGGTTGCGCCGCCCAAGCCCCTCGGCAGTGACTAGCCGCTGCTGGCTGTTTTCCTCCAGCAGGCTCAGCGGCAGCCACTGCTTTACATAACCTTGGCAGTAGGCCTGCTCGAAGCCCATGACGAAGCGGCACGAGCAGTATTCCTTGGCCGAGTAGGCCGAGAGGATGCCGGGGAAATCCACCAGTGCCTGACGCTCCTGCCAGGCCCAGAACAACAGGCCCAGCAGCAGCACCAGTAGCAGCAACAAGGCCCGTTTCATGTGCCCTCCCGGGCCATGGCCGCCAGTACCCGCTTGAGCAGTTCGTCGTGCTGGTAACTGCCGTCGCGGTCATCGGCATAGCGCACGACCACCAGCTTTTGCGCGGGCAGCACGTACAGCGCCTGGCCCCAGTGGCCAAGGGCGGCGTAGGTGTCGTCGGGCGCACTTGGCCAAGGCCGCGCGGCGCCGGCCAGCGGCTGGTTGAGCCACCAGTGGCCGCCAGGGGTGGCCTCACCCGGCACAGGTTCGGCATGGTCAAACGCTGTGCGGTTGAAGGCCACCCAGGCCTTGGGCAGCAGTTGCCGGCCTTGCCAACGGCCGTCGCGCTGCATCAGCAAGCCGATACGCGCCAGGTCGCGGGCGCTGAGGTACAGATAGGAAGAGCCCACGTAGGTGCCCGCCCGGTCACGCTCCCACACTGCGCTGTCGATACCCAGCGGGGTGAACAGCGCGCGCCAAGGGTAATCGGGATATTGCCCGGCATCCAGCATGCCGCGCAGCGCGGCGGCCAGCAGGTTGCTGTCGCCACTGGAGTAGAGGAATCGTTGACCGGGGCTGGCCGACGCGCCCCGCGCCGCCGTATAGGCCGCCATGTCCTCGCGGCCGCGGGTATATAGCATGGCCACCACCGAGGACTTGAGCGGGGCGTATTCGTAGTCTTCCTGCCAGTCCAGGCCACTGGCCCAGTGCAGCAGATCGGCCATGCGTATGCCCGGATGACCGCGCATGGCGGGGTAGGAACGGGTGACCGGATCTTCCAGCTGGAAGCGTCCTTCGCCTTGGGCCACGCCCATCAGCGTGGCGAGTACGCTCTTGCTTACCGACCAGGTCAGATGCGCGGTGGCGGCAGTGGTGGGGGCGGTGTAGCGCTCGTGGAGGATACGGCCGTCGCGGATGATCAGCAGCGCGTCGGTGCGGATGCCGCTGCGGTCGGGGGCAGTGCGAGGGGGGAAGGCGTAGGCGTCGACGGCTTGCCAGTCGAACGTGGCAGGGTCGTTCTGCCAGGCAGGGTCAGGCCAGTCCTCGGCTTCGGCGGTTGCCAGGGCCAGGCAAAGAACCAGTAGCAGACCTTTCAGCATTGTGTTTCAGCTCGAATTTTTGGGGCTGCGGCGCAGCCCATCGCCGGCAAGCCAGCTCCCACAGGTACTGCACACACTTTGGGCATTGCACAATCCTTGGGCATTGTGCGATCCATGTGGGAGCTGGCTTGCCGGCGATGGGCCGCAAGGCGGCCCCCGGGATCATCGGTTCACAAAAACCTATCAGGCATTCATGACAATCCCGCAGCAGCCCAAGCCTTGTTCAGCCGCTTCTCTCTCGCCGCTGCGGCCAGCGTCATCACCCCTTGGTCACGCTGCCAGATTTGTGCCCAATGCACCGGCCCTGCCGCCAGGGCCGCATCGATCGCCCCCCGCAATGCCTGGAACTGCGCAAACAACCCGCCCAGCAACAAATGGCAACTCACGCTATCGGCACACTGCCGACTGCCCTCCGCACACCCTGCCAGCAGCCCAAGCAGCTGCAGCCGTAAATCCTGTGGCCAGGCGCTTTCCTGCCCCACGCCATACAGCCAGGCCGTCAGCGCCGTGAGCACATACAAATCCTCCAGCGAGCGGAACGGCTTCACATAGGCATCCCAGCCGTCACCGGCCAGCAACTCGCACGTTGCCTGCTCCAGCAGCAAGCGCCCGTGGCCCACCTCCGGCATCAGCGGCAGGGTCGGCAATGGCTCCAGCGTCACGCCAGGTTCCCCGGGGTAAACCACCGCCAGGTTCAATTGTGGCGCCGCGCCTGCGGTTTCGCTGCGCGCCGCCACCAGCAGCCACTCCGCCTCCAGCCCGGCTGTGACAAAGTCCTTGCTGCCGCTCAGCCGCAAACCGTCCAGGCGCGTATGCATGTCCGCCGGCCTTACGCTGCGCCGCTCGGTGGCGCACAGGGCGCCGAGGCTGGCCGGTGCACTGGGCCACAGCACGCGCAAGGCGGCCTGGTAACCCACCAGAAAAGCCAGGCCCGGCGTAGCCATCGCACGCCCGCCCAGTGCCGCCAGTTCGAAGGGGGCAACCGGGCCGAGGCGCTCGAGCAGCGCGGCATAGGTTTCACCCAGAGTGTCCGCCGGCGCGTGGCGAAGCGGGTCGTTCAATCGTTGCAACCAGGCCATCGGACGGCTCCTTGCTGGGGCTTTCTGGTCAAGGTTCGGAGGTGTCACGCAAGCATCACCAAAGATTCACAGGGGTGACACCGCGTCTACCTAGGCTGACTTTGCACAACAAAGCCGACCGGCCGCAACCCTCATGGCTGGCTTATGGAGACTCGTAATGACTCGGATCGCTCACTCTGGCGACAACAGCACTGAACGCCGTCTGCAAGCCGAACGCCTGGTTGGCGCCGCGGCGCTGCAAGAGGCCCAGGCCCTGCGTTTCAAAGTGTTCAGCGCAGAATTCAAGGCCAAGCTCAAAGGTGCCGAGCAGGGCCTGGACATGGACGACTACGACGTGCACTGCCGCCATATTGGTGTGCGTGACCTGAGCACCGGCGAGCTGGTGGCCACCACCCGTCTGCTCGACCACCAGGCCGCCAGCAGCCTGGGCCGCTTCTACAGCGAGGAAGAATTCCGCCTGCACGGCCTGTTGCAGCTGCAGGGCCCGATCCTGGAGCTGGGCCGTACCTGCGTAGCCCCCGACTACCGCAACGGCGGCACCATCGCCGTGCTCTGGGGGGAACTGGCCGAGGTGCTCAACGAGGGCCGCTACAGCTACCTGATGGGCTGCGCCAGCATCCCCATGCAGGACGGCGGCATACAGGCCCATGCCGTGATGCAGCGCCTGCGTGACCGCTACCTGTGCAACGAGCACCTGCGTGCCGAACCGAAGAAGCCGCTGCCAAGCCTGGCCCTGCCGGGTAACGTCATCGCCGAAATGCCACCGCTGCTCAAGGCCTACATGCGCCTGGGCGCGAAGATTTGCGGCGAACCGTGCTGGGACGAGGACTTCCAGGTGGCCGACGTGTTCATCCTGCTCAAGCGCGACGACCTGTGCCCGCGCTACGCCCGCCACTTCAAGGCAGCGGTGTGATGCCGAAGCTGCGGGTAGTAGCCCGCCTGACCAGACTGCTGCTGGTACTGTTGCTGGGCATGTTGATGGCCAGCCTTATCGCCCTCGGTGAACGCCTGGGCTTCAAAGCCCCCATCGAACGCCGCCAGCGCTGGACCTGCCTGTTCATGAAACGCCTGGTCGCCGCCCTGCCCTTCGATGTGCGGGTGGTGGGTGAGTTGCCGCAGCGGCCGATGCTGTGGGTCAGCAACCATGTCTCGTGGACCGATATCCCCCTGCTCGGCATGCTGCTGCCGCTGTCATTCCTGTCCAAGGCCGAGGTGCGTCATTGGCCGGTGGCGGGTTGGCTGGCGGAAAAAGCCGGCACGCTGTTCATTCGCCGTGGCGGGGGTGACAGCCAGCGCCTGCGCGAACAGATCGCCGGGCAACTGGGGCTGGCCCGGCCGCTGCTGATCTTCCCCGAAGGCACCACTACCAGCGGTCGCAGCCTGCGCACCTTTCATGGCCGCCTGCTGGCAGGTGCCATCGACCGCGGCGTGCCCGTGCAGCCGGTGGCTATCCAGTATTTGCGTGATGGCCAGATCGACCCGATTGCGCCGTTCATTGGCGATGATGACCTGGTGTCGCACCTGATGCGCCTGCTTGCCCAGCCGCGGGGCGAGGTGTGCATTCACCTGCTGCAACCTGTCGGCAGCGTGGGCAAGGAACGGGCGGTGCTGGCGTTGCAGGCGCAGCAGGCAATTCACCTGGCGTTGTTCGGGGTGGAAGAAGTTGAAGCAGTGCCAAGGCGGCAGGCGCGGGCTGCCTGAGCCTGGCGTGAGCAAGCTGGCGCCTGCGAGATCGAGCGCCGCCCGCGCGGCGCTTCGCAGCGCAAGGCTGCTCCTACATCTGTTTCGGGCCAGTTATTCCTGGGGCATAGGCGCGCGGTCCCTTGGTGTTCACCTCGATATCGTGTCGGACAAACAAGGCGGTCGCGCGCATTGGTACAGGCGTAATTGGCCCGAAACAGATGTAGGAGCAGCCTTGTGCTGCGAAGCGCCGCGCGGGCGGCGCTCGATCTCACAGGCGCTACGAGTCTTCAGCCCTACGCTGCGCCGCTGCAAAGGCCTGCAACTGCGGGTAGAACTCGCGAAAATCCGCCAGCAGCGGCTCATACAGCCGCTCCAGCTCCACCATCACCCCGGCCATGCCCTCAGGTCGCGATAAACGCCGGGCAATGCCGTTGAACACATGCTCCAGGGTGGCAAAATCGCCATACGCCCCTAGCCAGTCATCCGCTGCCATGAACGGTGCAATCCGCGCCAGCCGCCCCGGCAGCTCTGGCTCCGCCAGCAGCACCCGATAAAACGCGCCAGTAAACTGCTCAAGGGGCTGCTCGGCGTAGTTGCCCCAATCCCGCGCCAGGCAATGGTCGAAGAATACATCCAGGACGATGCCGGCAAAGCGCCGCCGCTCACGCGGAAAGCGCGCCAGGGCTGCCAGCACCAACGGGTGCCGATCGGTGTAGCTGTCGATATGCCGGTGCAGCCGGATAGCCGCCTCCAGCGCAGGCGGAAAGCGCCCTTCCAGCGAGCCCTTGACGAAGTCGCCATACAGGCTGCCAAGCAGTTGTTGCGGCGCCGGGCCGCCCAGGTGCAGGTGTGCGAGGTAGTTCATGGGCGCAGTCTAGCACCGCTCACCAACATATCGTTGTAACGCGATATAGCGATTCGTACTCAGCTCAGAACCTCTTCGTATTTGTATATCGGGATCGGGCGATTTACATTTCGCCCTATCGCGATATACCGCTACAACGAGCCTCAACCCATGCCTCTTGATCTCGACGAAATCATAAAAGCGCTGGCCCACCCGGTCAGGCGAGAAATCCTCAGCTGGCTGAAAGACCCGGCAACGCAGTTCCCCGACCAGTACCACAGCACCGAAAACGGTGTGTGTGCCGGGCAGATCGACCAACGCTGCGGCTTGTCGCAGTCGACCGTCTCCGCCCACCTGGCCACCTTGCAGCGCGCCGGGCTGATCAGCAGCCAGAAGATTGGCCAATGGCACTTCTTCAAACGCAACGAAGCCACCATCGAGGCGTTCCTCGAACAACTGCGCCAAGCACTTTGACAAGGCAGGTAACCGCTATGACCACGCTTTTCGATCCGATCACCCTGGGCGACCTGCAACTGCCCAACCGCATCATCATGGCCCCGCTCACCCGCTGCCGGGCCGACGAAGGCCGCGTGCCCAATGCGCTGATGGCCGAATACTATGTGCAGCGCGCCAGCGCCGGGCTGATCCTCAGCGAGGCGACTTCGGTCAGTGCCATGGGCGTCGGCTACCCGGATACCCCCGGCATCTGGAACGATGAGCAGGTGCGTGGCTGGAACAACGTCACCAAGGCCGTGCATGCCGCCGGCGGGCGCATCTTCCTGCAGCTGTGGCACGTTGGCCGTATCTCCCACCCCAGCTACCTGAACGGCGAACTGCCGGTTGCCCCCAGCGCTATCCAGCCCAAGGGCCATGTAAGCCTGGTGCGCCCGCTGAGTGACTACCCCACCCCGCGCGCGCTGGAAACCGAGGAAATCAACGACATCGTCGAGGCCTACCGCAGCGGTGCCGAAAACGCCAAGGCTGCCGGTTTCGATGGTGTAGAGATTCACGGCGCCAACGGTTACCTGCTTGACCAGTTCCTGCAAAGCAGCACCAACCAGCGTACCGACCGCTATGGCGGGTCGCTGGAAAACCGTGCACGCCTGCTGTTGGAGGTGACCGATGCGGCCATCGAAGTGTGGGGCGCGAACCGCGTAGGCGTGCACCTGGCGCCGCGTGCCGATGCTCACGACATGGGTGATGCCGACCGCGCCGAAACGTTCAGTTATGTGGCTCGCGAGCTGGGCAAGCGGGGCATTGCCTTTATCTGCTCGCGGGAGCGGGAAGCCGATGACAGCATCGGCCCATTGATCAAAGAAGCGTTCGGCGGCTTGTACATCGTCAACGAGCGGTTTGACAAAGCCAGCGCCAATGCGGCCCTGGCCAGTGGCAAGGCCGATGCAGTGGCGTTTGGCGTGCCGTTCATCGCCAACCCCGACCTGCCGGCGCGGCTGGCGGCGGATGCGCCATTGAACGAGGCGCGGCCAGAGACTTTCTATGGCAAGGGGCCGGTGGGGTATATCGACTATCCGCGGTTGTAATCACGATTGCCGGGGCCGCTTTGCGGCCCATCGCGACACAAGGCCGCTCCCACAATGGATCGGCGTACACCGTACATTGTGGGAGCGGCCTTGTGTCGCGATAGGAGGGCAACGCCCTCCCTTGGGGCGTCACGGCCGAGCGTTGATCTGCTGTTGCAGATTCTGAACCTGGCTCTGCAAGGTATTCAGGTTGCGGGTCATCTGCGCCCGGAAGGCATCGAACTCCTGCACCGACGCACCGCCGGACGCCGCAGCAGCCGGGCGGTTGTCAATCTGGCTCTTCAGCACCAGCATGTCCTGTTCCAGGCTCTGAATGGCAGCGCTGGGGTTACCCTGCTTCTTCAGCGCCGCCACATCGCTGCCCAGGCTCTTGAGCTGCCCGTCCAGCTTGTCACCCTCCACCTGCGCGGCCTTCAACGCGGCCACCTGCTCGTTCAGGCTCTTGAGCTGGGTGTCCAGCTTGCCGCCATCAACCTGACCCGAACGCAACGCGGCCAGCTCGCCGTTCACCAGCTTCAGCTGCGCCTGCAGCTGGCCTTGCAGCTCGGTCACAGCCTTCTGTTGTTCACGGGTATCGGCCAGCACTTGCTCCAGGCGTTTACCCAAGTCACCTGTCTGACCGGCCACACCCTTCTGCAACTGGCGCAACTGCAGCTTCAGCGCCTCGCTGCTGCTGGTAACGCCGGACTCGCTGGCCTCCACCTTGCCACTGATCGCCTGCAAACGCCCGGCGGCTTCTTCACTGATGCGGGCAAAGCTCTCCTGGGTCGCCACCAGCTGCTGCTCCATCAGCGAGATCTGCTGGAAGCTCCACCAGCCCAGGCCCGCCAACGCGATGAACGAGGCCCCGAGCAGCGCCCACAACGGCGCCGTGCTGGCCCCGCGGGCGGCTTTCTGGCGGCTGCGCACCACGTGCGCGGGCATCAGTTCGTCATCATCAACGGTCCCCGCCCGCAAGCTGGGCACGTCATCGAAGTCATCGTGAGCATGGTTACGCATGGATACATTCAACCGCGGTAGTCGCAAAGAGGCACGAGTATAAACCGCAAGCGCGGCGCGTTGATGACCATTGTCACGCCATCGGCTTTACTGCCCAGGCGGCAAATGCTTCCACCAACCGCAGAATTCATCCAGCGCCGTCCACAGGCTGACCTTGGGCTGGTAGTCCAGGTACTGCCGCGCACGGCTGATATCCAGGGTGAAATCACGGCTCATCACCTGCATCCCCAAGCGCGACAGGGTGGGTTGCGGGCGCCCCGGCCATAACATGCAGGCCGCCTCGTTCACCGCGGCCAGGCTGTAGGCCAGGCCAAAGGAACGGTAGCGGGTAACCTGCGGCAGCTGCATCTGGCGCATCACGTAGTTGACCACGTCCCACAGCGGCAGCGGCTGGCCGTTGCTGATGTTGTAGGCCTGGCCCAGCGCACGGTCATCGGCGAACAAGGCGCTGAGCAGGGCCTCGTTGAGGTTGTGCACGCTGGTGAAGTCGACTTTGTTAAGGCCGTTGCCGATGATCGCCACGCGGCCTTTGCGCTGCATCTGCATCAGCCGCGGGAAGATGCTGGCATCGCCGGCACCGGTGACGAAGCGCGGGCGCAGCGCCAGCACTTCAAGGCCGAACTCCTGGGCCCCGAACACTTTTTGCTCCGCCAGATGCTTGGTTTGCCCATAGTGGTCGTGAAAACGACGCGGCACCTGGTCTTCACGGATGTCCAGGCGCGAGCTGCCATTGAAGTAGATCGACGGCGACGACAGGTGCACCAGGCGCCCCACATGTTCCTTCAGGCAGCCCTCGACCACGTTTTCGGTGACGACCACATTGCCCTGGTAGAAGTCCTGGTAGCGCCCCCAGTTGCCCACCGCGCCGGCACAGTGCACCACAGCCTCCATGCCCTGGCAGAGGCGGCGGGCCAGCTCGGGATCACCCAGGTCGCCAGGGATGAACTGGGCGCCGCGCTTGACCAGGTGCTCGACCCCTTCGGCGCGGCGGCCGCTGACCCGCACGTCCAGGCCCTGCTCCAGGGCGAAGCGCGCAAAGCGCCCGCCAATGAAGCCACTCGCGCCGGTGACCAGAATTCGCATGTAAGACTCCGTCTTGCCAGATTTCAGATGCAACTGACGCCAGCCGTGGCTACAAGGGCACCAGCCATTGCTGCGCGGTGTGCCGCAGGTGGTCGGTCAGTTGCGCGAGCAATTGCCCGCCATTGCGCCAATGATGCCAGTACAGCGGCACGTCGATGGGGGTATCGCTGCAGATTTCCACCAACTGCCCGCTGGCCAGTTGCTCCCGAGCCTGCAGTTCGGGCACCAGCCCCCAGCCCAGCCCGGCCTCGGTCATGCGCAGGAAGCCTTCGGACGACGGGCACAGGTGGTGCAGGAAACCGTCCTCGATGCCCAGTGATGCCAGGTAACGATGCTGCAGGAAATCATCCGGGCCGTACACGATAGCGGGGGTGCGGGCCAGGCGGCTGGCGACAAAACCCTGGGGGAAATGCCGCGCCATGAAGCCGGGGCTGGCCAACGCCCGGTAGCGCATGGCCCCCAGCAGCAGGCTGCGCGCCCCGGCAACCGGGCGTTCACTGCCACACAGACAGGCCGCCACTTCGCCGGCACGCATGCGTTTCAGGCCCACTTCCTGGTCTTCTACCACCAGGTCGGTCAGCACGTTCTGCTGCGCACAGAAGTTGCCCACCGCACCGGCCCACCAGGTGGCCAGGCTATCGGCGTTCAGGGCGATGCGCAGGCGCTCCGGCATGCCCTCTTCGTCCAGCGCCGGCACCTGGCGCTGCAAGTCACGTTCAAGCAGGCGCACCTGCTGCACATGGTTGAGCAACTGGCGGCCGACTTCGGTCGGGCTGGGCGGCGTGGCACGCACCAGCACCGGTTGCCCGACCCGCGCTTCAAGCAGCTTGATGCGCTGGGAGACGGCCGACTGCGACAAGCCGAGCACTTGCGCGGCACGCTCGAAACCACCCTGTTCGATCACCGCCGCCAAGGCGGCGAGCAACTTGTAGTCGAACATCGATTTTCCTAATGCCTGATCAGCTTTATTTGTTTTTCTTATACAGCGCCAACCACCACAATGGCCAGCATCTTTAGTTTCCTTTATGGAGGGCACGCCATGTGGCAAAGCTATCTCAACGGCATGCTGGTGGCCTTCGGCCTGATCATGGCCATCGGCACCCAGAATGCCTTCGTCCTCGCCCAGAGCCTGCGCCGCGAGCATCACCTGCCGGTAGCGGCGCTGTGCATTGTCTGTGACGCGCTGCTGGTGGCTGCCGGGGTATTCGGCCTGGCCACGGTGCTGGCGCAAAACCCGACCTTGCTGGCCGTTGCGCGCTGGGGCGGCGCGTTGTTCCTCATCTGGTACGGCGCCAAAGCCCTGCGCAGTGCCTTTTCCAAACAAAGCCTGCAGCACCAGGAAGGCCAAGGCATGCGCTCGCGCCGTGCCGTACTGCTCAGTGCGCTGGCGGTAACGCTGCTGAACCCGCACGTCTACCTTGATACGGTGTTGCTGATCGGCTCGCTGGGCGCCCAGCAGACCGAGCCTGGCGCCTATGTGGCCGGGGCGGCCAGTGCCTCGCTGCTTTGGTTCTCGACACTGGCGATCGGTGCGGCCTGGCTGGCACCGTGGCTGGCCCGCCCGGCAACCTGGCGCATGCTCGACCTGATGGTGGCGGTGATGATGTTCGCGGTGGCGGCGCAGTTGATCTTCAACTGAGCTCTGGCCTGCATGGCCCGGCACACATCGGTTGGCCTGGAAACGACCACCACTGGTCGGTACCCGCCAACCGCTGCGGAACCTCTATTCCCTATGTTTGTTGCGTGGTTATGCGCCGGGGCTGGTGCTATGATCGACCCCTTGCGTCGCAAAGAGTACAAACTCGCCGACGCTCATAGGGCCGCCCGTGATCGGCCCTGCGCAAACCGCGAACTAGACCTGAATCAGGAGATCCACCATGGCTTTTGAATTGCCGCCGCTGCCGTACGCCCACGATGCCCTGCAGCCGCACATCTCCAAGGAAACCCTGGAGTATCACCACGACAAGCACCACAACACCTATGTCGTGAACCTGAACAACCTGGTCCCAGGCACCGAATTCGAAGGCAAGACCCTGGAAGAGATCGTCAAGAGCTCTTCGGGCGGCATCTTCAACAACGCCGCTCAGGTCTGGAACCACACCTTCTACTGGAACTGCCTGTCGCCAAACGGCGGCGGCCAGCCTACCGGTGCCCTGGCTGAAGCCATCAACGCCGCTTTCGGTTCCTTCGACAAGTTCAAGGAAGAGTTCACCAAGACTTCGGTTGGCACCTTCGGTTCCGGCTGGGGCTGGCTGGTGAAGAAAGCTGACGGTTCCCTGGCCCTGGCCAGCACCATCGGCGCCGGTTGCCCGCTGACCAGCGGCGACACCCCGCTGCTGACCTGCGACGTCTGGGAACACGCCTACTACATCGACTACCGCAACCTGCGTCCGAAGTACGTCGAGGCGTTCTGGAACCTGGTCAACTGGGCCTTCGTTGCCGAGCAGTTCGAAGGCAAGACCTTCAAGGCCTGAGTCCTTCAGCCCTGAACGTAAAGACCCGGCCATGCGCCGGGTTTTTTTATGCCTGTACCGGCCTCTTCGCGGGCATGCCCGCTCCCACAGATACGGCGCTGCCGGTGAACTTGATGTTATCCCTGCGGGAGCGGGCGTGCCCGCGAAGAGGCCGGCACGGTTTTGCTTGCTCAGCCCGTATACCGCGCTAACATCAAACCTCTGGAAGATTGACACAGCGCACTCAAGTTGCGGGGTCAGGCAACCGATACACTGCTCATGATCGGCCGGTAGTGTATCGTCATCGTTGATGGCAAAATGATGCCATGCGCATGGATTAAGGAAACCCCATTGAAGCTGGAATTGCGGAACAGCTTGTCGGTCAAGTTGCTCAGGGTCGTGCTGCTGTCGGCGTTGGCGGTTGGCGTCGTGCTCAGCTGTGCGCAAATTGTCTACGACACTTACAAGACCCGCCAGGCCGTGAACAACGATGCCCAGCGCATCCTCGACATGTTCCGCGACCCCTCCACCCAGGCGGTGTACAGCCTCGACCGCGAAATGGGCATGCAGGTGATGGAAGGCCTGTTCCAGGACGAATCGGTGCGCATGGCGTCCATCGGCCACCCCAACGAAACCATGCTGGCCGAAAAGTCCCGCCCGCTGCAGGACATGCCCATGCGCTGGCTGACCGACCCGATCCTGGGCCAGGAACGCACCTACACCACGCAACTGGTCGGCCGCGGCCCCTACAGCGAATACTACGGCGACCTGAGCATTACCCTGGACACCTCGTCCTACGGCGAAGACTTCCTGATCAACGCGGTGATCATCTTCATTTCCGGCGTACTGCGGGCCTTGGCCATGGGCCTGGTGCTGTACCTGGTCTACCACTGGCTGCTGACCAAGCCGCTGTCCAAGATCATCGAGCACCTCACCCAGATCAACCCCGACCGCCCCAGCCAGCACCAGATACCGCTACTCAAGGGCCACGAAAAGAACGAACTGGGCCTCTGGGTCAATACCGCCAACCAGCTGCTGGCATCGATCGAGCGCAATACCCACTTGCGCCATGAAGCCGAAAACAGCCTGCAGCGCATGGCCCAGTACGATTTCCTCACCGGCCTGCCCAACCGCCAGCAACTGCAGCAGCAGCTGGACAAGATTCTCGTCGACGGCGGCCGCCTGCAACACCGTGTGGCGGTGTTGTGCGTGGGCCTGGACGACTTCAAGGGCATCAACGAGCAGTTCAGCTATCAGGTCGGTGACCAACTGCTACTGGCCCTGGCCGACCGCCTGCGGGCCCACAGCGGCCGCCTGGGCGCTTTGGCGCGGCTGGGCGGTGACCAGTTTGCCCTGGTGCAGGCCAATATCGAGCAGCCCTACGAGGCGGCCGAGCTGGCGCAAAGCATCCTCGACGACCTGGAAGTGCCCTTCGACCTCGACCACCACCAGCAGATCCGCCTGCGCGCCACCATCGGCATCACCCTGTTCCCCGAAGACGGCGACAGCACCGAGAAGCTGCTGCAGAAAGCCGAACAGACCATGACCCTGGCCAAGGCCCGTTCGCGCAACCGCTACCAGTTCTACATCGCCAGCGTCGACAGCGAGATGCGCCGCCGCCGCGAGCTGGAAAAGGACCTGCGCGAAGCCCTGCCGCGCAACCAGCTGTACCTGGTGTACCAGCCACAGATCAGCTACCGCGACCACCGCGTGGTCGGCGTCGAGGCGCTGCTGCGCTGGCAGCACCCGGAGCTGGGCATGGTCCCGCCGGACCAGTTCATTCCGCTGGCCGAACAGAACGGCAGCATCATCAGCATCGGCGAATGGGTACTGGACCAGGCCTGCCGGCAACTGCGCGAATGGCACGACCAAGGCTTCAGCGAGCTGCGTATGGCGGTCAACCTGTCCACCGTGCAGCTGCACCACAGTGAACTCCCGCGAGTGGTCAACAACCTGCTGCAGGCCTACCGCCTGCCGCCACGCAGCCTGGAGCTGGAAGTGACCGAGACCGGCCTGATGGAAGACATCAGCACGGCCGCCCAGCACCTGCTGAGCCTGCGCCGCTCCGGGGCGCTGATTGCCATCGACGACTTCGGCACAGGCTATTCGTCGCTCAGCTACCTGAAATCACTGCCGCTGGACAAGATCAAGATCGACAAGAGCTTCGTCCAGGACCTGCTCGACGACGATGACGACGCCACCATCGTTCGCGCCATCATCCAGCTGGGCAAGAGCCTGGGCATGCAGGTGATTGCCGAAGGGGTGGAAACCGCCGAACAGGAAACCTACATCGTTGCCCAGGGCTGCCACGAGGGCCAGGGCTATCACTACAGCAAGCCGCTGTCGGCCCGAGAGCTGACCAGTTTCCTCAAGCAGGCGCAGCGGAATCAGGTTTCGATGCTCTGAGCCGGCCTGCCGGGTTACAGGCTGTGACCGGCAATTACATGAATTGCGCGCCCGCCCCTTTACAGCAAATGCAAATCTTTCGCATGATGTTGCGGTTTCGCGTGCCACGGCGCACGGTCCACCCCTTGGTCCAACCACACGATGCAGGAAAACCAATAATGATTCGAATGCCTCTGGCCTCCGCCAGTCTGCTGGCCATTGCCATCGCTCTCGCCGGTTGCGGTGAAAAGGACGACAAAGCCGCCGCGCCGCAAGCCCAGGCACCTGCTGCTGCCGCCAGCACCACCGCTGCTGCGCCAGGGGCTGTCGATGAAGCCGCCGGCAAAGCCGTGGTCAAGCACTACGCCGAAATGGTCTACGCCGTGTACAGCGACTCGCTGAGCACCGCCAAGGCGCTGCAGACCGCAGTCGACGCGTTCCTGGCCAAGCCCAACGACGAAACCCTGAAGGCCGCCAAGGAAGCCTGGGTCGCCGCGCGCGTACCGTACCTGCAGACCGAGGCCTTCCGCTTCGGCAACACCATCATCGACGACTGGGAAGGCCAGGTGAACGCCTGGCCGCTGGACGAAGGCCTGATCGACTACGTCGACAAGAGCTACGAGCACGCCTTGGGCAACCCGGCCGCCGGCGCCAACATCATCGCCAACACCGAGATCCAGGTGGGCGAAGAGAAGGTCGACGTCAAGGACATCACCCCCGAGAAGCTGGCCAGCCTGAACGAACTGGGCGGTTCTGAAGCCAACGTCGCCACCGGCTACCACGCCATCGAGTTCCTGCTCTGGGGCCAGGACCTGAACGGCACCGGCCCAGGCGCTGGTAATCGTCCTGCGTCGGACTACCTGGAAGGCCAGGGCGCCACTGGCGGCCACAACGATCGCCGCCGTGCCTACCTGAAAGCGGTCACCGACCTGCTGGTCAAGGACCTCGAAGAGATGGTCGGCAACTGGGCGCCGAACGTTGCCGACAACTACCGTGCCACGCTGGAAGCGGAGCCTGTCAACGACGGCCTGCGCAAGATGCTGTTCGGCATGGGCAGCCTGTCGCTGGGTGAACTGGCTGGCGAGCGCATGAAAGTTTCGCTGGAAGCCAACTCGCCGGAAGACGAGCAGGACTGCTTCAGCGACAACACCCACTACTCGCACTTCTATGACGCCAAAGGCATCCGCAACGTCTACCTGGGCGAGTACACCCGCCCGGACGGCACCAAGGTGACAGGCCCGAGCCTGTCGTCGCTGGTAGCCAAGGCTGACCCGGCCGCCGACGCCACCCTCAAGGCCGACCTGGAAGCCACCGAAGCCAAGATCCAGGTGATCGTCGACCACGCCCTCAAAGGCGAGCACTACGACCAGCTGATCGCCGCCGACAACGCAGCCGGCAACCAGATCGTGCGTGACGCCATCGCCGCCCTGGTCAAGCAGACCGGTGCGATCGAGCAGGCTGCAGGCAAGCTGGGTATTGCCAACCTGAACCCGGACACCGCAGATCACGAATTCTGATCTTGCTGTAGCGGTTCTCAGAAAAGGCGGCCTTCGGGTCGCCTTTTTGGCATCTGGCCCTATCGCCGGCAAGCTAGCTCCCACAGGTACTCAACAGTTTTTGAGGCTGCTGGTTTAGCTGTAAGAGCTGGCTTGCCGGCGATAGGGCCCGACCAGGCCACCACAAACACTGGCCAACTGACACCGATTTCATCCAGCAATTGCAAATTGCTCTTATTCAAACACCCCCACTTTGCTAAGCTTGCACGCCGGTTTTCGCTCACGCCCAGGATCCTTGATGTCCTCGTCGCTGTCCCGACTTTCCCCCCTGCTGCTAACCCTTGCCCTCGCCGCCTGTGACGACGCCCCGCGTTTCACCCAGGCCGAGCCCGGCGAAGCGTTGTCGGGTGGCAAGGCGACCGTGCAGCGCAGCGACCGCAACGCCTATTCATTGCCCTCGGCCAACCTCTCGCCCGAGCGGCGCCTGGACTTCGCCGTGGGCAACAGCTTCTTCCGCAACCCCTGGGTGATCGCCCCGTCCACCACCACCGCACGTGATGGCCTGGGCCCGCTGTTCAACACCAACGCCTGCCAGAACTGCCATGTGCGCGATGGCCGTGGCCACCCGCCAGAGCCGGATGACAGCAACGCGGTGGGCATGCTGGTACGCCTGTCGATCCCCGACCAGCCCTACCTCGCCAAAGTCATCGAGCGCCTCGGCGTGGTGCCGGAGCCGGTGTACGGCACCCAGTTGCAGGACATGGCCATCCCTGGCGTGGCGCCAGAAGGCAAGGTGCGGGTGAGCTACACCCAGGAAACCGTGTCGTTCAAGGACGGCCACCAGGTAGAGCTGCGCAAGCCAACCCTGCAGATTACCCAGCTCGGCTATGGCGTGATGCACCCCGACACCCGTTTTTCGGCGCGGGTAGCCCCCCCGATGATCGGCCTGGGCCTGCTCGAAGCCATCCCCGAGGCCGACCTGCTGGCCAACGAAGACCCGGACGACCACAACC
Organism: Pseudomonas sp. BN505; assembly: GCF_029873175.1. Taxonomy (NCBI): domain Bacteria; kingdom Pseudomonadati; phylum Pseudomonadota; class Gammaproteobacteria; order Pseudomonadales; family Pseudomonadaceae; genus Pseudomonas; species Pseudomonas sp. BN505. The sequence goes on along the minus strand of NZ_SSOI01000045.1, from coordinate 234,569 downwards.
GCGACGGCATTCGCGGGCGGGCCAACCGGGTGTGGGACGACGCCCAGGGCAAGACCGTGGTCGGTCGCTTCGGCTGGAAGGCCGGGCAGCCCAACGTCAACCAGCAGAACGTGCACGCCTTTGTCGGCGACATGGGCCTGACCAGTACCCTGCAACCCAAGGACGATTGCACCCCTGCCCAGGCCGACTGCCTGGCCGCGCCCAACGGTGACGGTGCCGATGGCGAAAAGGAAGTCAGCGACAACATCCTGCGCCTGGTCACCTTCTACACCCGCAACCTGGCCGTACCGGCCCGCCGCGATGTGAACGCGCCGCAGGTGCTGGCGGGCAAGAACCTGTTCTACCAGGCCGGCTGCCAGGGCTGCCACACTCCGCAGTTCACCACCGCCGCCGATGCCGCCGAGCCAGAGCTGGCCAACCAGGTCATCCGTCCTTACACCGACCTGCTGCTGCATGACATGGGCCCGGGCCTGGCTGACGAACGCACCGAATTTGCCGCCAACGGCCAGGACTGGCGGACCCCGCCCCTGTGGGGCGTGGGCCTGAACGAAACGGTCAGCGGCCACAGCCAGTTCCTGCACGACGGCCGCGCCCGCAACCTGCTTGAAGCCGTGCTCTGGCATGGTGGCGAAGCCGACGCGGCACGCAATTTCGTACTCACTTTCAATGCCGAGCAACGCGCCGCGTTGCTGGCGTTCCTGAACTCCCTTTAAAACGCGCAAAGGAGCCGGGCATGTTCCGACCCAAACTGTTGTTCACCAGCCTCGCCGCACTCGCCCTCGGTGCCTGCTCGCCGCAGGATCCGCAAGCAGTAACCTCTGCCGCCATCGCCAAACAGGTCATTCTGCCCACCTACAGCCGCTGGGTCGAAGCCGATCGCGCGCTGGCCGCCAGCGCCCTGGCCTACTGCGAAGGCAAGGAAGACCTGGACAAGGCCCGCGCCGACTTCCTCAACGCGCAAAAGGCCTGGGCCGAGTTGCAGCCGCTGCTGGTCGGCCCGCTGGCCGAAGGCAACCGCGCCTGGCAGGTACAGTTCTGGCCCGACAAGAAGAACCTGGTCGGCCGCCAGGTCGAACAGCTGGTCAACGGCGACAAGCCGGTCGATGCCGCCTCCCTGGGCAAGTCCAGCGTTGTGGTACGTGGCCTGTCGGCCTACGAGTACATCCTGTTCGACAGCAAGCCGGACATCGCCACGGCCGAGCAGAAAGCCCGCTACTGCCCGCTGCTGGTGGCCATCGGTGAACACCAGAAGGTCCTGGCCGAGGAGATCCTCAAGGGCTGGAACAGCACCGACGGCATGCTTTCGCAGATGACCAAGTTCCCGAACCAGCGCTACGCCGATTCCCACGAGGCAATCGCCGACCTGCTGCGCTCCCAGGTCACCGCCCTGGATACGCTGAAGAAGAAGCTGGGTGCGCCGATGGGTCGCCAGAGCAAGGGCATCGCGCAGCCGCTGCAAGCCGAAGCCTGGCGCAGCCACAACTCGCTGAAAAGCCTGGAGGCCACCCTCAAGGCCGCCGAAACCGTTTGGGTCGGGGTCGACAACCAGGGCCTGCGCGGCCTGCTGCCCAGCGATCAGAAAGCGCTGGCGGACAAGATCGACGCCGCCTACGCTACCTCGCTCAAACTGCTGGCCGACAACCAGAAAACCCTCGGTGAGCTGTTGGCCGACGACGCTGGCCAGCAAACCCTCAACCAGATCTACGACAGCCTCAACGTCGTCCACCGCCTGCACGAAGGCGAGCTGGCCAAGGCGTTGAACATCCAGCTGGGCTTCAATGCCAACGACGGTGACTGATCATGCTGCGACGCCAGGCACTCAAACTCGGTAGCGTATTGCTCAGCGCCCTCACCTTGGGCGGCTGGAGCCTGTTCCGCAACAAAGGCAGCGAACCCTTGCTGCTCTCGGCGCGTGACGACGGCGACGGCAAGCACTATGCCGTCGGTTTCCGCCTGGACGGCACCGAGGTGTTCAGTACCCAGGTCGCGCAGCGTTGCCATGCCATCATTCACCACCCCGAGCAGCCGATCGCCCTGTTCGTCGCCCGTCGCCCCGGTACCGAAAGCTACCTGGTCGACTTGCGCGACGGGCGCCTGCTGCAAACGGTAGCCTCGCAGCCGAACCGGCACTTCTACGGCCACGCCGTGGTGCACAAAGGCGGCGAATGGCTGTATGCCACCGAGAACGACACCACCGACCCGGGCCGGGGCGTGCTCGGCGTGTACCGCTTCGAAGGTGAACGCCTGGTACACACCGGCGAGATCCCGACCCACGGCATTGGCCCGCACGAGGTGGCCTGGCTGCCCGATGGCGAAACGCTGATCGTGGCCAACGGCGGTATTCGCACCGAAGCCGAAAGCCGGGTGGAGATGAACCTTGACGCCATGCAGCCGAGCCTGGTGCTGATGCAACGCGACGGCACCCTGCTGAGCAAGGAAACCCTGGCCCAGCAGATGAACAGCGTGCGCCACCTGGCGGTGGGCAGCGATGGCACCATCGCTGCCTGCCAGCAGTTCATGGGCGATGCCGATGAAACTGCCGAGCTGCTGGCGATCAAGCGCCCGGGCGAGCCGTTCAAGGCCTTCCCGGTGCCAGAGCGGCAGTTGCAGGCCATGGCCCAGTACACCGCAAGCGTTGCCATCCACAGCGAACTGCGGCTGGTGGCACTGACCGCGCCCCGGGCCAACCGCCTGTTTGTCTGGGACCTGGACAGCGGCGCAGTTCGCCTGGATGCACCCATGCCTGATTGCGCAGGGGTTGGCGCGGTGAAAGACGGCTTTGTCGTCACCTCCGGGCAGGGCCGTTGCCGGTTCTACGATTGCCGCAAGGCCGAACTGGTCGGGCAGCCGATGAACCTGCCATCCGGCTTCTGGGACAACCACCTGCATCTCGTCTGATTCCCACAGGCACACTCGGTCGTTGTAGGAGCGGCCTTGTGCCGCGAATGGGCCGCAAAGCGGCCCCAGGATGTCTGCATCTGCGTGTTGCTTTCTGGGGCCGCTATGCGGCCCATTCGCGGCGCAAGGCCGCTCCTGCAAGGGGCTGTGCAGGCCGCGCCATCGCAATCCATTTCCCGGCCAGCCAAAAACAGTCAATACTTCCCCCATCCACACGTGGGCAGGATCGCCCGTTGTCGTGTCCAGGCTGATAACAACCGTATCCAAGGAACCGGACCTATGCTGCGCCGCCGCATGCTGATCATGTTGGCCGTGGTTCTGCTGATCGTGTTGGCCCTGGGGGGCTACAAGGCTTTCTCGATCTATCAGCAGATCCAGATGTTCACTGCCCCCAAGCCGCCCATCACCGTAGCGGCAGCCTTGGCCGAACAGCGCCAGTGGCAAGAGCGCCTGCCCGCCGTCGGCAGCCTCAAGGCACTGCAGGGTGTGGAGCTGAGCCTGGAGGTGGAAGGTATCGTCAAAGCCCTGCACTTCGACTCGGGCCAGCAGGTCAAGGCCGGGCAATTGCTGCTGCAACTCAACGACGACCAGGAAACGGCCCTGCTCGGCACCGCCCAGGCCGACCTGGGCCTGGCCAAGGTGGATTTTGGCCGTGGCAGCCAACTGGTCGGCGACTCGGCCATCTCCCGTGGCGAGTTCGACCGCCTTAGCTCCCAGTACCGCCGAAACCAGGCGGTGGTCGAGCAGCTCAAGGCGCAGAAGATCAAGAAGAGCATCAACGCCCCGTTCAGCGGCACTATCGGTATCCGCCAGGTGGACATCGGCCAGTACCTGGCCGCCGGCACGATGATCGCCACCCTGCAGGACACGTCCAGCCTGTACGTAGACTTCAATGTGCCGGAGCAGGCCCTGCCGAAGTTGAGCCTGGGCCAGCAGGTGCTGTTGCAGGTGGCCGCCTACCCGGGCCAGACCTTCCCCGCCAGCCTCAGTGCCATCAACCCCAAGGTCGAGGAAACCACGCGCAACCTGCTGGTGCGTGCCACCTTGGCCAACCCCGACGGCAAGCTGCTGCCAGGCATGTTCGCCAACCTGCTGATCCTGCTGCCCAACCCGCAACCGCAAGTGGTAGTGCCGGAAAGCGCCATTACCTACACCCTGTACGGCAATTCGGTGTACGTCGCCGCGCCGAAGAAGGACAAGGACGGCAAGCCAGAAAACGACGACAAGGGCCAACCCCAGCTGGTCGCCGAACAACGCACGGTCCAAACCGGCGAGCGCCGCGACGGCGTGGTGGTGGTCAGCAAGGGCCTGCAAGCCGGCGAACAGGTGGTCACCGCCGGGCAACTGAAGCTCACCCCGGGCGCCGCGATCCGCATCGGCCAGGACAAAGCCCTCAAGCCCGTACAGGGCGCGGCGGGCAAGGACTGACAGGAGGCTGGCATGGCGTTTACCGATCCGTTCATCCGTCGCCCGGTACTGGCCAGCGTGGTCAGCCTGCTGATCCTGCTGCTGGGCTTCCAGGCCTGGAACAAGCTGCAGATCCGCCAGTACCCACAAATGGAAAACGCCCTGATCACGGTAACCACGGCTTATCCCGGGGCCAACGCCGAGACCATCCAGGGCTACATCACCCAGCCGCTGCAGCAAAGCCTGGCAAGTGCCGAAGGCATCGACTACATGACCTCGGTGAGCCGGCAGAACTTCTCGATCATTTCCATCTACGCGCGCATCGGTGCGGACAGCGACCGGCTGTTCACCGAGCTGCTGGCCAAGGCCAACGAAGTGCGCAACAAACTCCCTCAGGACTCCGAAGACCCAGTGCTGAGCAAGGAGGCTGCCGATGCCTCGGCGCTGATGTACGTGAGTTTCTACAGCAAGGAAATGAGCAACCCGCAGATCACCGACTACCTGTCACGGGTCATCCAGCCCAAGCTGGCCACGTTGCCAGGCATGGCCGAGGCGGAAATTCTCGGCAACCAGGTGTTTGCCATGCGTATCTGGATCGACCCGGTGAAGCTGGCCGGCTTCGGCCTGTCGGCCACCGACGTGACCAATGCCGTACGCCGCTACAACTTCCTCTCTGCTGCCGGTGAGGTAAAAGGCGAATACGTGGTTACCAGTATCAACGCCAGTACCGAGCTGAAGTCGGCCGAAGCGTTCGCCGCCCTGCCGGTCAAGACCAGCGGCGACAGCCGCGTGCTGCTGGGCGATGTGGCGCGGGTAGAGATGGGCGCAGAAAACTACGACACGGTCAGCTCGTTCGACGGCACGCCATCGGTGTATATCGGCATCAAGGCCACCCCGGCCTCCAACCCGCTGGAAGTGATCAAGGAAGTGCGGCGTATCATGCCTGAGCTGGAAAGCCAGCTGCCCTCGGCGCTGAAGGTGTCGATCGCCTACGACGCCACGCTGTTCATCCAGGCCTCCATCGACGAAGTGATCAAGACCCTAGGTGAAGCGGTATTGATCGTGATCGTGGTGGTGTTCCTGTTCCTCGGTGCCCTGCGCTCGGTGCTGATCCCGGTGGTGACCATTCCGCTGTCGATGATCGGCGTGCTGTTTTTCATGCAGATGATGGGCTACTCGCTCAACCTGCTGACCCTGCTGGCCATGGTGCTGGCCATCGGCCTGGTGGTGGACGATGCCATTGTCGTGGTGGAGAACATCCACCGGCACATGGAAGAAGGCAAGTCGCCGTTCGACGCGGCACTGGAGGGCGCCCGCGAGATCGCCATGCCGGTGGTGTCGATGACCATCACCCTGGCCGCCGTGTATGCACCCATCGGCTTCCTCACCGGGCTCACAGGGGCCTTGTTCAAGGAGTTCGCCCTGACCTTGGCCGGGGCGGTGGTCATCTCCGGCATCGTGGCCCTCACCCTGTCGCCGATGATGTGCGCCCTGCTGCTGCGCCAGGAGCAGAACCCCAGCGGCCTCGCCCATCGCCTGGACAAGATCTTCGAGCGCCTGAAGGTGCGCTACCAGCGCCTGTTGCACGCCACCCTGGATAGCCGCCCGGTGGTGCTGGTGTTTGCGGTGATCATCCTGTGCCTGATCCCGGTGCTGCTCAAGTTCACCCAGAACGAACTGGCGCCCAACGAAGACCAGGGCGTGATCTTCATGATGAGCAGCTCGCCGCAGCCGGCCAACCTCGATTACCTCAACGCCTATACCGACGAGTTCACCCCGCTGTTCAAGGCCTTCCCCGAATACTACTCATCCTTCCAGATCAACGGTTTCAATGGCGTGCAGACGGGTATCGGCGGCTTCCTGCTCAAACCCTGGAACGAGCGCGAGCGCACACAGATGGAGCTGTTGCCACTGGTGCAGGCCAAACTGGAGGAAATCGGCGGCCTGCAGATCTTCGGCTTCAACCTGCCCTCCCTGCCCGGTACCGGTGAGGGCCTGCCGTTCCAGTTCGTGATCAATACCGCAGGTGACTACCCGGCACTGCTGGAAGTGGCCCAGCGCATCAAGACCCGCGCCCAGGAGTCGGGCAAGTTCGCCTTCCTCGACATCGACCTGGCCTTCGACAAGCCCGAAGTGGTGGTCGACATCGACCGGGCAAAAGCAGCGCAGATGGGGGTGTCGATGGACGCCTTGGGCGGCACGCTGGCAACCTTGCTGGGCGAGGCGGAAATCAACCGGTTCACGCTGGAAGGGCGCAGCTACAAGGTGATAGCCCAGGTCGAGCGGCTGTACCGTGACAACCCCGGCTGGCTGAACAACTACTACGTGAGGAACGAACAGGGCCAACTGCTGCCGCTGTCGACCCTGATCACCCTCACCGACCGCGCCCGCCCGCGCCAGCTCAACCAGTTTCAGCAGTTGAACTCGGCGATAATCCAGGGCGTGCCCATGGTCAGCCTGGGCGAAGCGCTGAAGACGGTGCAGGACATCGCCCGCGAAGAGGCCCCGGAAGGCTTTGCCTTCGACTACGCCGGCGTGGCCCGCCAGTACGTTCAAGAAGGCAGCGCGCTGTGGGTTACCTTCGGCCTGGCACTGGCGATCATCTTCCTGGTGCTGGCAGCACAGTTTGAAAGTTTCCGCGACCCGCTGGTGATCCTGGTGACGGTGCCATTGTCGATCTGCGGGGCGCTGCTGCCGCTGTTCCTGGGTATATCGAGCATGAATATCTACACCCAGATCGGGCTGGTGACTTTGATCGGACTGATCAGCAAGCACGGTATCCTCATCGTCGAGTTCGCCAACCAGCTGCGTGAGGAACGCGGCCTGAGCGTGCGCGAGGCGATCGAGGAAGCGGCGGCGATTCGCCTGCGGCCAGTGCTGATGACAACGGCGGCAATGGTGTTCGGCATGGTGCCGCTGATTCTGGCGACCGGGGCCGGGGCGGTCAGCCGTTTTGACATCGGGACGGTGATCGCCACCGGGATGTCGATTGGTACGCTGTTTACCTTGTTTGTGCTGCCTTGTATCTACACACTGCTGGCGCACAGGGCGGTGGCTAAAGAACCTGCTGTAGCCTGATCCGGCCTCTTCGCGGGTAAACCCGCTCCCACAGGTACTGCACAGGTTCCGTACCTGAGCTTTACCTGTGGGAGCGGGTTTACCCGCGAAGAGGCCGGTGAGGCAGACACAAAAATGCCAGAGGCCCCGCGATTGCGGGGCCTCTGGCGTTTCTAGCTCACACCGGGTTCAACCAAATGGCCGCAACCCTTGACGCAGACCAAACAGGAACAACAAAAGGTCCTGGTCCGGCGCAACCTGTGCCTGCTGCTGCGGTTTCGCTTTCCGCGGCAACGCGCACTGGTCGGCCATCTCAGCCTTGCTGAACACGGTCGGCCTCGGCTCTTCCCAGGCGGCCACCGCCACGGTGGTCACGGCCAGGCCGGCTACCAGGAACAAAGCTCGAGCTATTTCTAGTTTCATTACCCTAACCCTTTGACAGCGCTGCCAAACGCCATCTTGTAAAAGTAGAGCAGCGTCTGCCATTCCGCGTCATTGAGCGACGAATGGCGGCGCAGCTGGCGCAGGTCGTTACCTGCCGCACGCTGGCAACTGATACGCCGCCGGCACTTTTCCAGGTCCAGCAGCGCCACTTCGACGCGCGCTTGCTCGCCTTCGCCAATCACCTTGATGAATACGTGCTTGCCATACAGGCAGCCGTGCTGCCAGTGCCCCAGGTGCATGCGCGCAAGGTTGTCCGCCAGGTCCTTGAGCATGCGCTCATGCACCACCTGCGGGTAACGCTCACGGGCACCTTCGGCATGCCAGTTGTCGAGTTCGATAAACCCGTCCAATGCTTCGCTCACCAGCAGCGCACGCCATTGGTGGTCGGCATCGCGTTCGGCACCACAGAAGACGATGCGCGGTACACGCACGCCCAGTTGCTCGAAGCTGTTCAGCGCATCGAGTTCACGCAATACGGTCGGCCGGCCAAAAGGGTGCAGCAGGCTGCGGTAGATATGCCCCACCTGACGCTTGGCATACAGCAGCTTGCCATTGGCATCATTGAGACGTTGCACACCACTCTCGCCACCGCGGCGCTGGTTAGGTTCCTCGACCCACTCGCCTTGCTGGCGCCAGTAAAAATCGAACCGCGACTCCCCTTTCTGGGCTACAGCCATCAAACACTACCCCTTACGCAATACGTAAACCCGCCACATGGCATAGAACGGCAGGAAGTCGAGGCGTTCCTGGATTCTGAAGCCTGCGGCCCTGAATTCTTCTTCGACCGTTTCGGCCGGTAACACAAAACGGTTCTGGTAATTGTCCTGGTCAGCCTTGGCACTGCGACGCTCTTCGAGTTTTTTTCGGCGCCAGGCCTTGAAGTTGCCATCCACCCACAGGGACAGAATCACACTATCACGGCTAACCCGCTGAAATTCCGAAAGAATGGTCTTTCTGTGGGCGGATTCGCCAATGTGGTGGAACAGTCGCATACAGAAAATGCTGTCCACCGAGTTGTCCGGCAGGTCAATGGCAAACGCAGAAGTCTGCAAAGGGCGTACCCGTGCCACCACTTCTGGCGGTTGCGCGGCGCACGCTGTCTCGATCATCGCTTCGGAGTTGTCGGCACCGATGATTACCCGATTGGGTTTTTCTGCCAGCAGCGGCCAGAAACGGCCAGCACCGCACGGCAGGTCCAGTACCAGGCCAGGCTCGCCAGCCAATGCCAGGGCGCGACGCGCCAGTTGCTCATCTCGCTTGTGGGAAAGGCGTCGCGCCAGGCCGTCCTGGTGCTTGAGAAAGTACTCACGCGCATGGTCTTTGTCGTACTTCTCGGAAAATTCAAGCTTGATGGGGCTACGCATTGGGCATCTCCTGACTCCAGTGCCGCTCACCTTAGGTAAGCAAGCGTCGGAATCAGGTCATGCCAATGTGAAAAAAATGTTGCGCGCCAATTGACCTGTTACAAACCATTACTCGGCCATGCCGTCCACGTCGCCTTTGGCCGCGGTATTGCTCAGGTCGACCTGGAAGCGGCAACCATGCGGCAAGGTAGACGTGAGGGTAACGCGCCAGCCCTGGTCATCACAGATCCGCTGCACCAGCGAAAGCCCCAGCCCCAGGCCCTCGCCGCGCCGCTCGTCGCCGCGTACAAATGGCTTGAACATGGCCTCGCGCTGCTCTTCAGGGATACCCACACCGCTGTCCTCCACACTGAAGCCGTTGGCTTCCAGGCTCAGGCGGATATAGCCGCTATCGGTGTAGTGCGCAGCATTGCGCAGCAGGTTGCCCATCACCGACTGCAGGAACGTGGCGTTGTACAGCACCGGGCTCGCGCTGACGCGGCCATCGAAGTACAGGGTCAGGCCCTTTTGCTCGATGGTGTCGCGCCACACGCCGATCAGCTCATCAGCCACTTCGCGAAGGGTCGCCTGCGAGGCCACCGCGCCCTCGTCACGCTGCGCACGCGCCAGCATCAGGAAGGTCTTGACCAGCTCGCGCATCTCTTCCGTGGCCCGCGCCACGCGCTCCACCTGGCTGCGCGCGCGGGTGTCGAGATTGGGGTTTTCCATCAGCAGTTCGCAGGAGGTTGCCAGCACCATCAACGGCGTGCGCAGCTCGTGGCTGACATCACTGGTGAACAGCCGTTCGCGGGTCAGCGCATCGCGCAGGCGGCCCAGGGTATCGTCGAAGGCCACTGCCAGCTGGCCGACTTCGTCTGCGGCGTAGTCCGGTGCCAGCGGCGGGGCCAGGCCCAGCAGCTGGTCGCGGTGACGCACCTGGCGGGCCAGGCGGATCACCGGCGCCATCACCCGGCGCGCCACCAGCCAGCCGAGGATGACGGCCAGCACCAGGCTGAGCACGAAGCCCACCACCACCACCGCGAACAGCACGCGCTCGCGTTCTTCGAAGTCGCTCTGGTCCTGCAGCAGTACATACCGGCGGCCATCGACGATCTCGACCATGGCGTGGTACGACAGCTGGTCGCGAAACACCTCGTGGAAACCCCGGTCGAGGTGGCGCAGGTCCTTGGGCAGCTCGAAGTCGTCACGCCCGCCGCTGAAGTAGAACAGCTGATCGGGCCGTGGCCGGTGGCTCCAGTCGCTGACGCTGTCCATGCGCAGCAGGCGCTGCAGGTCACCGCCCAATACCGAGGAAATCAACCGCTCTTCGACCAGGTGCACAGTGGCAACGATGCCGAAGGCGAACGCCCCGGCCACCAGCGCGCTCATCAAGGCAAAGGCGATGATGATGCGCTGGGCAAGGCTTTGCTTAAACTCCATCGCGGCCCTCGGCGAGGCGATAGCCGACGCCATGCACGGTATGCAGCAACGGTTTTTCAAACGGTTTGTCGATCACCTGGCGCAGCTGGTGCACATGGCTGCGCAGGCTGTCGCTGTCAGGGCAGTCGTCGCCCCACAAGGCTTCTTCCAGCACTTCGCGGCGCAACACGTGCGGGCTTTTCTGCATCAACACTGCCAGCAGTTTGAGGCCGACAGGGTTGAGCTTGAGCAGGCGCCCCTGGCGGGTAACCTCCAGGGTGTCGAGGTCGTAGCTGAGGTCGGACACCTGCAGCGTACGGCGCCCGCCGCCTTGGGCTCGACGCAGCACCGCTTCGATGCGTGCCGCCAGCTCCGACAGCGCGAACGGCTTGAGCAGGTAGTCGTCGGCCCCGGAGCGGAAACCTTGCAGACGGTCGTCCAACTGGTCGCGGGCGGTAAGCATGATCACCGGGGTGTCGCGGCGGGCGTCTTCACGCAGGCGCTTGCACAGGGTGTAGCCATCGATGCCGGGCAGCATGATGTCCAGCACGATCAGGTCGTAGTGTTCGGTGGCAGCCAGGTGCAGGCCGGACAAGCCATCCTGGGCGCAGTCGACGGTGTAGCCCTTCATGCCCAGGTAATCGGCCAGGTTGGCCAGGATATCGCGGTTGTCTTCAACCAAAAGAATGCGCATCGGTTTCTCCTGTGCGGCGCTTCTCGCTGTGGTGCGCGGCAGGCGCAGCTTAAGGCCTCTGCCTGCACGGTGCCAGCCCCCGGAGAAATTCACCGCACTTGACGGTTTTTTCACTGATCCTTCACGGACACAGGATAGCGGGCGGCCGACAATGCCCGATCTTTTTCGTGCCCTGGAGCCGTCATGCAGCAACGAACCCGCCCTCGCCCGATCAATTACTGGCTGTACCTGGGCATACCCTTGGCGACCGCGCTGGCCTTGATCCTGCTGGAGCTGACTTCGGTCGACATGGATGTGGCCAACCTGTTCTTCGACCCCGCTGCCGGGCAGTTCATTGGCCGCCACAGCTACCTGCTGGAAAACATCCTGCACGACCGGGTCAAGCAGGTGGTGATCTTGCTGGGGGTGTTGTCGCTGCTGATGTTTACCGCCAGTTTCTTCTGGAAGCACCTGTTCGGCTGGCGCCGCGAGCTGGGCTGCCTGGTGCTGGCACTGGGCCTGTCCACGGCGTTTGTCACGCCGCTGAAAAAGGTGACCCAGGTGCAGTGCCCGTGGAGCCTGACCCAGTTTGGCGGCACCGAAACCTACAGCAAGTTGCTGGAGCCACGGCCGGCCACCGACAAGCCAGGGCTGTGCTGGCCGGGTGGGCACGCAGCGACCGGGTTCTGCCTGTTCGGCCTGTTCTTCATGCTGCGTGATCGCAAGCCACGGTTGGCGCGGGTGGCGTTCGTAATGGCATTGGTAGCCGGATCGGTGCTGGGTGTGGGGCGGATGATGCAGGGCGCCCACTTCTTGTCGCACAACGTGTGGACAGCGGTGTTCTGCTGGTTGATCGGGTTGGGGTCGTATTACCTGGTTCTGTATCGGCGGGGCGTGGTGGAAGCGCCAGCTGTCGAGCGTAGCGTCGCCTGACAGAGGGGGCGCTTCGCGGCTCATTCGCAGCACAAGGCTGCTCCTACAAGGGTACGCGTCGATGCCGGACTGTACGCGATACCTGTAGGAGCAGCCTTGTGCTGCGAAGAGGCCCTCACAGGAAAATAAAAAGCCCCGGCTCTCACGAACCGGGGCTTTTTAATGGTGCAGGGGGTAAGGCTGGCTTACATCATGCCGCCCATGCCACCCATGCCGCCCATGTCTGGCATGCCGCCGCCAGCTGGGGCTTCGCTCGGAGCGTCAGCAATCATGGCTTCGGTGGTGATCATCAGACCGCCAATCGAAGCAGCAGCTTGCAGGGCCGAACGGGTGACCTTGGCTGGGTCCAGGATGCCCATCTCGATCATGTCGCCGTATTCGCCGGTAGCAGCGTTGTAACCGAAGTTACCCGAACCTTGCTTGACCTTGTCAGCGACAACGCTTGGCTCGTCGCCGGCGTTGGCAGTGATCTGGCGCAGCGGCGCTTCAACAGCGCGACGCAGCAGGGCGATACCGACGTTCTGGTCTTCGTTGTCGCCTTTCAGGTCAACGATCGCGTTCAGGGCGCGAACCAGGGCAACACCGCCGCCAGGCACCACGCCTTCTTCAACGGCTGCACGGGTAGCGTGCAGGGCGTCTTCAACGCGGGCTTTCTTCTCTTTCATTTCAACTTCGGTGCCGGCACCGACCTTGATCACGGCAACACCGCCAGCCAGCTTGGCCAGACGCTCTTGCAGCTTCTCACGGTCGTAGTCCGAGGAAGTCTCTTCGATCTGGGCACGGATCTGCTTGACGCGAGCCTGGATGTCATCTTCAACGCCAGCGCCGTCGATGATGGTGGTGTTTTCCTTGGACAGGATGACGCGCTTGGCGTTACCCAGGTGCTCCAGGGTAGCGGTTTCCAGGGACAGGCCGATTTCTTCGGAGATGACCTGGCCGCCGGTCAGGACAGCGATGTCCTGCAGCATGGCCTTGCGGCGGTCGCCGAAGCCTGGTGCCTTGACCGCTGCAACCTTGACGATGCCGCGCATGTTGTTGACTACCAGGGTAGCCAGCGCTTCACCTTCAACGTCTTCGGCAACGATCAGCAGTGGGCGGCCGGCCTTGGCAACGGCTTCCAGAACTGGCAGCAGCTCACGGATGTTGGAGATTTTCTTGTCGACCAGCAGCAGCAGCGGGCCTTCCAGCTCGGCAACCATGGTGTCCGGCTTGTTGACGAAGTACGGCGACAGGTAGCCACGGTCGAACTGCATGCCTTCTACGACGGACAGTTCGTTATCCAGGCCCGAGCCTTCTTCAACGGTGATCACGCCTTCTTTACCGACTTTTTCCATGGCTTCGGCAATGATGTTGCCGATGGAGTCGTCAGAGTTGGCGGAGATGGTGCCTACCTGGGCGATGGCCTTGGAGTCGGCGCATGGCTTGGACAGGTTCTTCAGCTCGGCAACAACGGCGGCGGTAGCCTTGTCGATGCCGCGCTTCAGGTCCATCGGGTTCATGCCGGCAGCGACGGCTTTCAGGCCTTCGTTGACGATGGCCTGAGCCAGAACGGTAGCGGTGGTGGTGCCGTCACCGGCAGCGTCGTTGGCCTTGGAAGCAACTTCCTTGACCAGCTGGGCGCCCATGTTTTCGAAGGCGTCTTTCAGCTCGATTTCTTTGGCGACGGAAACGCCGTCCTTGGTGATGGTTGGCGCGCCGAAGCTCTTGGCCAGTACCACGTTACGGCCTTTCGGGCCCAGGGTCGCTTTTACCGCGTCAGCCAGAACGTTGACGCCAACCAGCATTTTCTTACGAGCGGAATCGCCAAACTTTACGTCTTTAGCAGCCATGATCGTTTAATCCTTGGAATTCTTTGGAGTAACGGGAAGTCGGGGAAATCAGCCTTCGACAACGGCGAGGATTTCGTTCTCGGCCATGACCAGCAGGTCTTCGCCATCGACTTTCACGGTGTTGCTGCCCGAGTAAGGGCCGAATACCACTTTGTCACCCACTTTCACGGCCAGCGCGCGAACTTCGCCGTTGTCCAGGATGCGACCGGTGCCGACGGCAACAACTTCGCCGCGGTTTGGTTTTTCAGCGGCCGAACCCGGCAGGACGATACCGCCAGCGGTTTTCGATTCTTCTTCGCTGCGACGGATGACTACGCGGTCATGCAGAGGACGAAGCTTCATTGTCGATCTCTCCCAAATTGTGGTTTTCATCGGCCGGTATCGACACCGGCGGGTTGATGCTGTCCGGCGTTGCCGGGAAGTGGCCCGCGATGGGCGAACCACTTGTGTAATGTCTGGCGTTGCCACCAGAAACCTTGCGGTGACCACATACATGAGGCCGCCAGATTCAATTACAAGGCTTGATATACAAAATTTTTGATCCGGCTGAAAAGATCGGGGCCGCTTGCGCGGCCCCGGAGGTTTTACTTGTCGCGGCGCTCATACTCGCCTTCGATCACGTTTGGACGGTGGCCCCCCTCACGCGGCTGCGCCTGGAACGGGTCATCCTGAAACGCACGCTGGCGCAGGGCCTGCGCCTCGGCCCGCTCGCGCATCTTGCGCGCGGCCAGGCGGCGGGTGAACGGCAGCAGGCACAGCAGGCCCAGCACGTCGCTGATGAAGCCTGGCAGCAGCAGCAGGCCACCACCGACGGCCAGCATCATGCCCTGGAACATGTCCTCGGCGGGTAACTCGCCGCGCTGCAGGCTTTCACGGGCGCGCAATGCAGTGGCCAGGCCGGCCACCCGCATCACCAGCACACCCAGGGCGGAGCCAGCGATGATCAGCAGCAGTGCCGGGAAGAAACCGATTGCCGCGCTGACCTTGACGAAGACGAAAAGCTCCAGCACAGGAAAAATCAGAAACAGCAGTAGAAAAGCACGCATCAAGGGTTCCTCGACGGAAGATAACCTTCCAATAAGACCTCAAATGGATGCCGGCGCTCCGGATTTCAACCCTCGACCTGCGTCGCAATCGGCCATTGGTCGGCCCGAGCCAGCAAAACCAAGGCTTCCCGGACTTGTGTCGGCGTGTTGCAAGTAGCCGGAAAAGGCAGCCAGTGCACGGCCTGACCAATGCGAAGGTGCATGCCTTCGCTGTCTACCCCAGCCATCTGCGCCGGTGCATGCCGTGGCAGGTCGGTCAGTTCGACGTAGTGAGCAATAGCGTTGGCGTGATCGCTGTTCATATGCTCGACCATGCTCGCCTCGGCCTTGCCGGCGAACGGGTTGGCCAAGGTCACCTGATCGAGCCAGTGGATCGCGCCAAAGCCACCAATGTAGCGGTGACGCACTGGCTGCAGCACCCAGAAGTCGAAGTCGTGGGCCTTGTGGTAGTTGGCGGCGTCCGGGAAATAGCGGTAGTAGCGCTCGGCAGCCGCTTCGACAGCAGCCTCGTCGACCAGCTTGTGCGCTTCGGCCATCACGGTCAGGCGCCCTACGGCCTGCACATCCTCAGCCTCGCGCTCACCCACCAGCAGCGAACACTTGGGGTCTTTCTGCAGGTTGTGGGTGTGCTGGGCGATTCGGCTGATGAGGATCAGCGGGTTGCCGTTGGCATCGAGGCAATACGGCACGACCGAGCCGAATGGGTAGCCGGGCATCGACTTGGAATGGGTCGAGAGCACGCCGCGGTATTCCTTGAGCAGCAATTCCCGGGCTGGGCGGATGGCGTTGGTACTCACTTGAGGGCGGCTCCTGGCGGCAGACTGGATGGGCACAAGATAGCATTATCAGGCCCACTGCCAATGGGGCTGCTACGCAGCCCCCTGCGATCTACCAGGTAACGCCGAACCCTGCGGTGTAGCGGGTCTTGTCCAGGTCGCTTTCACGCGTGCCGGTAATGATGTCCTTCTCGGCCTTGAGGTTGAGCGAGGCCCACTCGGTGACCTTGTAGCGCAGGCCAACCTCGGCATCCAGCGAGTAGTCGGCCACGCCGCCCAGCGGCTTGGCGAACTCGCCATTGGTGAACAGCTGCACGTTCTTGCCGATCAGGTAGCGGGTGTAGTCCCACTTCACCGCCGCGGAATAGAAGTTGTCCTTGCCGCCATCCTGGTATTCGAAGTCGGTACGGTTGATCAGCGAGCCCAGCGAGAACGCCCCCAGCTCGTCGTCCCAGAACTGGTAACCCGGGCCGGTACCGACGGTGCGCTGGCGGGCCAGGTCTTCGATGCGGTCACGCTTGTATTCCGCACGCCCCTGCCAGAACCACTTCTCGGTGATGAAGCGGTCCAGGGCGTACTCGGCGCTCCAGTTGTCGGTGGTGGTGACGTCGTCCTTGGTCTCGCGGTTGTATTCGCCTTCGGCATTGTGCCGCCAGCGGCCATGGCGAGCGGTAGTCTTGAAGCCTACGTCGTAATCGTCGGTGTCGTTCTCGGCACGCTTGTAGTCCAGCGCCACATCGACGTTGCCTTTCCACACGAAGTCCTCGACCAGCGGCTTGGGCTTCATGATCTGCTCGATGCTGGCCAGTTCCACGGTCTTTGGCGCTTCGCCATTGGCCAGCGTTACCTTGCCAGGCTCGGCGGCTTTCAGCGACTTGGCTTTTTCACCGGTGTAGGCGTCTTGCTTGACCAGCATCTCCTGGTCGCTTTCCAGGGTCTGGACCTCTTTCCAGTCCAGCGCGATGGAACCGCCATAGGGGGTTTCCAGCAGCAGCTTACCGCCGTCGAAGACTTTGATCTTGCCGCTGAGCCGGTCACCGTTCTTCATCCACACGGTATCGGCCAATACCGGGGAGGCGCACAAGGAGGCAGCTAGCAGGCACAACAAGGATCTAGAATACATAGGCGGACTACGGGTTCGTTTTGACAAAAAAGCCGGGCATTATCCAGATACCGACGACCAGAGCAAGGACAGACCGGGCATACGGCGTTGAGTTCAACTCTCATTTGCCGAACCACCGGTCCAGTTTCATCTACAGCCCAAGGGGGGCCTGATGTCTGATGGATACGAGCACGCCCTGGACAGCGCCGAGGGCCGACGAACGGTGCTGTATTCGGTACTCGGCCAAGTGCCGCCCGGCAAGGTGGTGAGCTACGGCCAGCTGGCCGAGCAGGCGGGGCTGGGCCGCGCGGCACGCTGGGTTGGCCGCACGCTTGGTCAGTTGCCGGCAGATACCCGGCTGCCATGGCACCGGGTGCTTGGCGCAGGTGGGCGGTTGAGCCTGGCATCAGGGACGCCGGCAGGGGATGAACAACGGGCGCGTTTACGCGCGGAGGGTGTGAATGTAACCAACAATCGTGTGGATATGACGCGCCATGGCTGGCGCCCAATGGAGCACAGCGGTTAGAGTGCGCGCTTTGTTTTCGCAAACTTGAGGCAGATGTTGGCCCATGCCCCGTAAAACCTGGCGCGCTGCGCTTGCTGCCTATGCCAGCCCGTCAACCTTGGTACTTTTGCTGCTTGGTTTCGCCGCCGGCCTGCCCTACATGCTGGTGTTCTCGACCCTGTCCGTGTGGTTACGCGAAGCTGGCGTTGCCCGTGAGACCATTGGTTACGCCAGCCTGATTGGCCTGGCTTACGCCTTCAAGTGGGTGTGGTCGCCGCTGCTCGACCAATGGCGCCTGCCACTGCTCGGCGGCCTGGGCCGACGACGGTCGTGGTTGCTGCTGTCGCAAGCGCTGGTGGTGGTCGGGCTGGTTGGCATGAGCCTGTGCGACCCGCAACAGCACCTGTCGTGGTTGATCGCCATGGCGGTGCTGGTAGCGTTCGCCTCTGCCACCCAGGATATCGCCGTCGACGCGTATCGCCTGGAAATCGCCGACGACCAACGCCAGGCCGCGCTCGCCGCCAGCTACATGGCCGGCTACCGGGTGGCAGCGTTGCTCGCCACGGCCGGCGCGCTGTTCTTTGCCGAGTGGTTCGGCTCCACCGGTTTCAGCTACCTGCACAAAGCCTGGGCCGGCACTTATGTCATGTTCGGGGTGATGATGCTCCCCGCCCTGTTCACCACGCTGGTCATGCGCGAGCCGCCAGTGCCCATGCGCACGCAGTTGTCGGCAGCGCGCTACGGCCTGGTGCACCAGTTGGCGTCGGTGTTCGTGCTGATCATCCTGCTGGTGTCGGTACCGGCCAGCTTTACCCAGATGTTCAATACCGGCTGGTCCAGCGTCATTTCCGGTGACGCAACGCCACTCGACCTGCTGCTGGAAGATCGCGCCTTCCTGCGCCTGATCCTTTATGTGCTGCTGAGCTGGGCGTGCCTGTCCAGCCTGGGCCGTCGCGGCCTGGCCCCGGTGCTGACCCCGGTCAACGACTTCATCACCCGCTACCGCTGGCAGGCCCTGTTGCTGCTTGGCCTGATCGCCACGTATCGCATGTCGGACACAGTGATGGGCGTGATGGCCAACGTGTTCTACATCGACATGGGCTTCACCAAGGACCAGATCGCCAGTGTCAGCAAGATCTTCGGCCTGATCATGACCCTGGTCGGCGCCGGGGTCGGCGGCCTGCTGATCGTGCGCTTCGGCATCATGCCGATCCTGTTCATCGGCGGTGTCGCCTCGGCCGGTACCAACATCCTGTTCCTGATGCTGGCCGACATGGGGCCGAACCTGGAAATGCTGGTGGTGACCATCTCGCTGGACAACTTCAGCTCCGGCATGGCCACGTCGGCCTTTGTGGCCTACCTGTCGAGCCTGACCAACCTGAAGTTCTCGGCGACGCAGTACGCGCTGCTCAGCTCGATCATGCTGCTGCTGCCGCGGCTTATCGGCGGGTATTCAGGGGTTATGGTGGAGAAGTTTGGCTACCACGATTTCTTCCTGATCACTGCATTGCTGGGCGTGCCTACGCTGATCCTGATCGCGCTGCAGTGGCGTCAGGAGGCTGGCCGGGGTACGCCGGTGGCAGAGGACAGTTCAGCGGCCGAGCGGCCCTGAAAGAACCCTATCGCCTGTCCCGGCCTCTTCGCGGTTAAACCCGCGAAGAGGCCGGGACAGGCAATCAAATATTACTGCGCGACAGCCCCCTCATCAGGCCGCCCACCTACGACAAACCACAGCGGCCACAACGCCAATGCCCCCGCCACACCCGCCGCCAGGGCAAAGTGCAGCAAGCTGGCCCCGGCGCCGATCATCGCCAGCACCGCTCCGCCCAACCCCAGCAAGGCAATGGTGATCATCCCCAGCATGGCCGAGACCAGGCCTTTGCTCTGCTCGCTGGAGAACAGCGTCATGCGGTACAGCACCGCGTTGGCCACACCCAGCCCCAGCGCGTACAGCGACATGCCCGCCACCACACTGGTAACGCTCGGCCAGTACCAGGTCGCCAGCACCATCAGGCACAGGCCGGCCAGGTAGGGCCACAGCGCGCCCCGCACCAGGGCAGGCAGCGGGTAGCGGTCGGCGATGCGGTTGATGATCAGGTTACCGAGGATCAGCCCGCCAAACACCGGCAGCTGCCACAAGGCGTACGCCATCGTGCTCAGCCCCTCATCGTGGATGAGCAGCACCGGCGACAGGCCGATCCAGCCAATCAGCGGCAAACCGACCAGGCCCAAGGCAGCACTGCCCGCGACAAAGCGCCGGTTGGCCAGCAACTGACCATAACCCGCCAGCAGTGGCAGCAGGTGAATCGGCGTAAACGCCAGGCGCGAGCCGTCACGGCGTTCCACACCGAGGGTTTCGGGCATCAGGCGGTACAACAGCCCCCACACCAGCACCGCGCCAATGGCAAAGGCCACGAACAGCCAGCGCCAGTCCAGCCATTGCAGCAGCAAGGTGCCCACCAACGGCCCGAGCAGGGGTGACAGCAAGGCGATGTTGGCCAGCAAGGCCATCATGCGCACGGCGTCAGCCTCGCTGAAGGCTTCGTTCAGGGCCGGGTAGCTGACGGTGACGACAAAGCCCAGGCCGATGCCCTGCAACAAGCGCAGCAGGTTGAACAGGCCAATGTCGTGGACCCAGAAGGTGGCCAGGCACGCAAGGCCGAAGAACGCGCAGCCAACCAATAGCAGCGGGCGCCGGCCATAACGATCGGCCAGCGGGCCGATCAACCATTGCAGTACCACGCCCCCCAACAGATACAGGTTGAGGGCATGGGGGATGTATTCGGGGCTGGCGTTCAGGTCGCCCACCACCACCGGCATGGCCGGCATGACTGCGTCGCTGGCCAGGTAGGTGAGCAGTTCGAACAGGGCCAGGGTCAGGCCGAACAGCAAGGCGCGCAGGGGGGTGATGTACAGCAGTGGTTTCATGATGGCATATCGGGTGTGACAGGTGGGGCCAGGGTATATGCCAGAAAAGCCGAGCAATTGCTGTGAACAAGTGTAAAAACTGGGGCCGCTGCGCGCCCCTTCGCGGGCTTGCCCGCTCCCACACGGATTGCGGAATCTCTGTGGGAGCGGGCAAGCCCGCGAAGGGGCACGAAGCGGCCCCGGTCGATGACAAAGCGGTATTACTGCGCAGCAGTCTCCTGCACCACACGGATCACCCGCTGTGGAAACGGAATGTCGATCCCTTCGGCCTTCAACCGGTCACGCGCATGCTCGTTGAGCATGAACATCACGTCCCAGTAATCGGACGTCTTGGTCCACAAGCGCAGCGAGACGGTGATCGAGCTGTCGCCCAGCGTCGCCACTACAGCCTGCGGTGCCGGGTCGGGCAGCACACGCGGGTCCTTGGCCAGCTCCAGCAGCACGTTGCGGGCCTTTTGCAGGTCGGCCTCGTAGTCCACACCCACATCGAACACCACCTTGCGCGTCGGCTGGCGGTTGGTGTTGGTGATGATGCCGTTGGACAGGCTGCCGTTAGGCATGATCACAGTCTTGTTGTCACCGGTACGCAGCACGGTGTGGAAGATCTGGATGCTGTCGACGGTGCCGGCAACGCCCTGCGCCTCGATCCAGTCACCGATACGGAACGGGCGGAACATCAGAATCAGCACACCGCCGGCGAAGTTCGCCAGGCTGCCCTGCAAGGCCAGGCCGATGGCCAGGCCAGCGGCGCCGATGGCGGCAACGAACGAGGTGGTCTCGATGCCGATCATCGACGCCACGCTGACCATCAGCAGCACCTTCAGCACGATGTTCGCCAGGGTGCTGATGAAGCCCTGCAGCGCCAGGTCGGCGTTGCGCAGGCCAACCAGCTTGCCGAGGCGGGCGCTGACCTTGTTGATGATCCACCAGCCGAGCGCCAGGGTCAGCAGTGCCAGCAGCACGCGGCTGCCGTACTCCATGATCAACGGGATCCAGGTCTGGGATTGGCGGACGAGCTGATCGACTTCAGCGTTCAAATCCATATTCATCTCCTGATGCCGAGCGGCAAGTACACGGTAGAACAGGCTGCGCGCATTTACACAGCCCCGGCCCCCATGGACATCATTACGCCATCGGGGTTCCAGGCAGCACCTGCATCAGTCGCGGAAGTTGTTGAACTGCAGCGGCATGTCGAATTCCTTGGTGCGCAGCAGGGCAATGGCCTCCTGCAAGTCGTCACGCTTCTTGCCGGTTACACGCACCTGCTCGCCCTGGATGGCGGCCTGTACTTTCAGCTTGCCATCCTTGATGGTGGCAACGATCTTTTTCGCCAGGTCCTTGTCGATGCCTTCGCGGAACTTGGCTTCCTGCTTCTTTTCCTTGCCGGAAGGGTACGGGTCCTGGGTTTCCAGGCATTTCACGTCGATCTTGCGCTTGACCAGTGCAAGGCGCAGGATTTCCAGCATCGCTTCGAGCTGGAACTCTTCCTCGGCGGTCAGCAGAACGGTCTGATCTTTTTCCTTGAACTCGAAGGTGCCCTTGCCTTTCAGGTCGTAACGGCGATCAAGTTCCTTGATAGCGTTATCAACGGCGTTCTGCACTTCGTGCTTGTCCAGTTCCGATACCACGTCGAACGAAGGCATGGTTGTTCTCCAAAAAATAAAGCGCGCTCGGTCTGAAGATGGAGCACGCTGAGTTAGACGGTTAAAATGCGGGCTCATTATAGCGGGTTGCGAAACGCATATGAGCAGCACCTGGCATATTCTCGGCGCCGGCAGCCTCGGTAGCCTGTGGGCCTGCCGCCTGGCGCGCGCTGGCAAGGCCGTGCGCCTGATCCTGCGTGACGGGCAACGCCTGCACGCCTATCAGCAGTCCGGCGGCCTGACCCTGGTTGAACAGGACCAGCCCCGCCACTACGCCATCCCCGCCGAAACGGCCCAGGCGCAGGGCCCCATCCACCGCCTGCTGGTGGCCTGCAAGGCCTACGACGCGGCGCAGGCCATTGCCGGTGTGGCACCGCGTCTGGCCGAGGGTGCCGAAGTGCTGTTGCTGCAGAACGGCCTGGGTAGCCAGGACGAAGTGGCCGACCTGATACCCCACGCACGCTGCATCTTCGCTTCCAGCACCGAAGGTGCCTTTCGCGAGGGGGAATGGCAGGTGCGCTTTGCCGGCCATGGTTTCAACTGGCTGGGCGACCCACGCAACCCTGCAATGCCGGCCTGGTTCGATGACCTGCACGAAGCCGGTATCCCTGCTGAATGGACGGTGGACATCCTCACCCGCCTATGGCGCAAGCTGGCCCTCAACTGCGCCATCAACCCGCTGACCGTGCTGCACGAATGCCAGAACGGCGGCCTGCTGGGGCACCTGGGAGAAGTGGATGCGCTGTGCGCAGAACTGGTCCAGTTGCTGCGGCGCTGCGGCCAGCCGGAAGCGGCAGATGAGCTGAGCGAAGAAGTACAGCGGGTGATCCTTGCCACCGCGGCCAACTACTCTTCCATGTACCAGGACGTGCGCGCGGGCCGACGCACAGAGGTGCACTACCTGCTCGGCCATGCCTGCCGCGCGGCCAGGCGCCATGGCCTGCAATTGCCACTGCTGGAACGCTTGCAACAGCGCCTGGTCGATAACTTGCGCACGCGTGGCTTGCCCTGCGACTGACGCGGCCCTTTCAACCGGATACGGACATTGCCTAGCCCATGACCTTGCGCCAACGCCTGGAAAACCTCCCGGTCGGGCAGAAACTGCTGGCGGCCCTGCTGGTGTTGCTGGTGACCATCCTGCTGGTGGCCAACCTCACCTTCATCAGCGCCGCCTACTGGATCACCCAGGAAAGCATGGCGCCGCAGGCACTGCAGACCATCGGCCGGCTGGTGGCCAACCCGCAACTTGCCGCCCGCGCCGGCGACACCCCGGAAACCGCCAGCGCCCTCCTCAAGGAACTGGACAGCTACACGCCACTACGCGCCGCCGCCGTCTACGGCGGCGATGGGCGTATGCTGGCGCAGTTGCAGCATGGCGAGCCGCTGGCCCTGCCCAAGCGTTTTCGCAACATCGACGGCTGGCGCCTGATGGAGTTTCGCAGCACCCAGCTGATCCGCATACCGCGCGACGCCAACCCGCCGGCGCACCTGCTGCTGGTGGCCAGCAGCGAGCTGCCAACAGCGTTCTACACCGGCACCCTGAGCGCCAGCATGGGCATCCTGGTGTTCAGCATCCTGCTGTGGATTGTGGTCGCCCGGCAGATAAAGCGCCTGATCACCCAGCCAATCAACCAGCTCGAGGAGCTCAGCCGCCAGGTTACCCGCGAAGAGAGCTATGCCCTGCGCGCCAAGCGCGGCAACGACGACGAAATCGGCAGCCTGGCCGAAGCCTTCAACACCATGCTCTCGCGCATCGAAGGCCGCGAGCAGCAGCTGAAACGCGCGCGGGACGAATTCCAGAGCGCCTACGACCAGGCCCAGGGCCTGGCCGAGGAAACCCGCCATACCAACCGCAAGCTTGAGCTGGAAGTGCAGGTGCGCAGCAAGATCGAGAAAAAACTCACAGGCTTCCAGAACTACCTCAACAGCATCATCGACTCGATGCCCTCGGCGCTGATCGCCCTCGACGAACAGCTTTACGTGACCCAGTGGAACCACGAAGCCACGGTGCTTTCCGGTACGCCACTGGACGAAGCGCTGAACCAGCCGGTGTTCATCGCCTTCGAGCCGCTCAAGCCGTTTTTGCCGCAGTTGAAGGAAACCGTGGAGAAGCACCGGGTAGCGAAGATCGAGCGGGTCACCTGGGCCAAGGGCGATGACCTGCGTCACTACGCCCTGACCTTCTACCCGCTGACCGGCGGCGGTGGGCGCGGCGTGGTCATCCGCATCGACGACATTACCCAGCGCCTGTCGCTGGAAGAGATGATGGTGCAATCCGAGAAGATGCTCTCGGTCGGTGGCCTGGCGGCCGGCATGGCCCACGAGATCAACAACCCGCTAGGCGCCATCCTGCACAACGTGCAGAACATTCGCCGGCGCCTGTCGCCCGAGTTGCCGCGCAACCAGGAGCAGGCCGAAGAACTGGACATCAACCTGGCCACGGTCAACCGCTACCTGGAAAGCCGCGAGGTGCCACAGCTGCTCGATGGCATTCAACAGGCCGGCGCCAGGGCAGCGAAGATCGTCACCCACATGCTCAGCTTCAGCCGCCGCAGCAACCGCCAGCTTGCGCCGTGCGACCTGCCGGCACTGATCGACCAGGCGGTGGACATTGCCGGCAATGACTTTGACCTGACCATCGGCTTCGACTTCAAGGGCCAGGCCATCGTGCGCCAGTTCGACCCTGCACTGGGCCCCGTGCCCTGCACCGCCAACGAACTGGAACAGGTACTGCTCAACCTGCTGAAAAACGCGGCGCAGGCCATCCACGTGCGGCCACAGCCCAGCGAGCCCGGGCGCATTACCCTGCGCACCCGGCTAAACCCGCCATGGGCGGAAATCCAGGTTGAGGACAACGGTGTCGGCATGCCCGAGGCCGTGCGCAAACGCACCTTCGAGCCGTTCTTCACCACCAAGGAAATCGGCCAGGGCACTGGCCTGGGCCTGTCGGTTTCGTATTTCATCATCACCAACAACCACAAGGGGCAGATGGAAGTGCAGTCCACGCCCGGCCAGGGCACCTGCTTTACCCTGCGCCTGCCCCTCGTCCAGCCGGCGACGCCGGCCAACACGGAGAAGTGACATGGGCTATCGCCTGTCGAAGATCTACACACGCACCGGCGACAAGGGCGAAACCGGCCTGGGCGACGGACGTCGGGTGCCCAAGGACCACCCACGGATCGAGGCGATTGGCGAGGTGGACAGCCTGAACAGCCAGTTGGGGCTGCTGCTGGCGGGCCTGGACGAGCAAGGCCTGGACGAGGTGAGCACCGTGCTGGTGCCGTGTCAGCACCGCTTGTTCGACCTGGGCGGTGAGCTGGCGATGCCGAGCTACCAAGCGTTGACCTTGGCAGAGGTGGAGCGCCTGGAGGCGGCCATCGATGTGTGGAACGAAGAGCTGGGGCCGTTGAAGAACTTCATCTTGCCCAGTGGTTCGGCGCTGGTGGCGCAGGCGCATGTGTGCCGCAGCCTGGCGCGCAGTGCGGAGCGGCGGTGCCAGCAGTTGAATGCCGTGGAGCCACTGGAAGGCGTTGGCTTGGCGTATATCAACCGGCTTTCCGATCTATTGTTCGTGGCGGCGCGGATCATCGGGCGGCGCCAGGGGGTGGCTGAGGTTTTGTGGCAGCCTGCGCCAAAGCCTGAGGGCTGATATTACCGGGGCTGCTTTGCAGCCCATCGCCGGCAAGCCAGCTCCCACCGGTTCATCATGAACCCGAAGACAACGCTATACCTGTGGGAGCTCGGCGATGGGCCGCAAAGCGGCCGCCTTACTCAGGCGTCGGGCCAGAACGCCCGGATCCCGGCAACACCCTGTGCCCCCACTTCCCAGGCTTGCTCGCGCTGATCAGGCCCTACCCCACCCAGCAGGTAAACCGGCTTGTTGAACCCGGCAATCAACCGCTGCGCCTCATCCCATCCCAACGGCACCGCCTCTGGGTGAGTCTGGGTCGCCTGCACTGGCGACAAGGTGACAAAGTCCACGCCCATCTGTGCAGCAAGCGCCAGCTCCTCGGCGCTGTGGCAGGACGCCGCCAGCCAGCGCTCCTTGGGGAACGGCCGGCCCTTGGCAGCGTACTTGCGCAACTGCGCTGCCGTCAGGTGCCAACCGGCCGACGGGAAATCACCCAGCCATTCCAACGGCCCCTTGAGCATCAGTTGCGCCTTGCCCCCACACAACCCCACGGCATCCACCGCCACATCACGGTACTTGGGGTCATACATGTCCGGCGCCCGCAACTGGATCAGGCGAGTACCATTGGCCACCGCCTTCTGGATGCCCTTGAGCATCTTTGGCACTTCCAGGCCATCCGGGGTAATCAGGTATTGGTCCGGCAGACGCGCGGCAGCCACAATCGGCTTGTTGGCCTCGGGGAACTCGTATTGCGCCAGGTCCCGTGGCGACACCCACTCCAGCGGCTGCCCTTCTGCGCCATGAGGTTCGCCCGTGAACGCTTCGACTTCGCGCACGTCCAGCAGCACCTGTTTGTCCGGGTAGTCATGGCTGACCTTGATCAGCGCACGCGAGCGGGTCACCTCGATGCCCAGCTCCTCGCGCAGCTCACGGGCCAGCGCCGCTTCCACGCCTTCACCATCTTCCACCTTGCCACCGGGAAACTCCCACAGGCCGCCCTGGTGCTGGGTATCCGCCCTGCGGGCAATCAGAATACGGCCATCAGTACCGCGAATGACCGCCGCTACAACATGTATCCGTTTCACCCTTCACGCTCCGCCAGGCCGGCCTGCTGCCAAGCCTGGAAGGCTGGCCACTGATAAATGGTTTCGATGTAGGCTGCCGCCTCTGCCGGCACCTCCACGCGGTAGGTGCGCAGGCGCACGGCCACCGGGGCGAAGAAGGCGTCGGCCAGGCTCGGCTTGCCGAACAGGAACGGGCCGCTGTCCTTGGCCACCACGCGGCATTCGGACCACAGCGCGACGATACGGTCGATGTCGACCTGCACGTCCAACGGCACATCGTCCAGGGCCTGGTCACGCGACAGGTCGAACGGCATGGCACCGCGCAGGGCGAAGAAACCGCTGTGCATCTGCGCACAAGCCGAACGGGCCTGGGCACGCGCGGCTACGTCGACAGGCCACAGCTGGGCGTCGGGGTGCTGTTCGTTGAGGTATTCGGCGATGGCCAGGGAATCGGCGATCACACCGTGCCCGGTCTTGATCAACGGCACTTTGCCGGTGGAGGAGAAAGCGAGGATGCGCTGACGGGTATCAGGCTGGTTGAGCTTGATCAGGGTTTCTTCGTAGGGCACGCCAGCCAGCTCGAGGGCCAGGGCGCCGCGCAGCGACCAGGAAGAATACAGCTTGTCGCCGATGATCAGGTGATAGCTCATGGTTCGGCTCCATCGGTTTGGAATGCTGGGGCTGCTTTGCAGCCCCATTTTCGATCAGGTACGGTACTCGGCGTTGATCTTCACGTACTCGTGGGACAGATCGGTGGTCCAGATGGTTTCGCTGCACTGGCCACGGCCCAGCTCGATGCGGATGGTGATCTCTTCCTGGGCCATCACTGCCGAGCCCTGAGCTTCGGTGTAGCTCGGGTCACGGCCGCCTTTACTGGCGATGCACACGCTGCCCAGGTACACGTCGATCAGGCTTACATCCAGTTCCGGCACGCCAGCACGGCCAACGGCGGCCAGGATGCGGCCCCAGTTCGGATCGGATGCGAACAGTGCGGTCTTGATCAGTGGCGAGTGGGCCACGGCATAGCCGACGTCCAGGCATTCCTGGTGGTTGCCACCACCGTTGACCTGCACGGTTACGAACTTGGTGGCACCTTC
Source organism: Pseudomonas sp. BN505 (assembly GCF_029873175.1). Taxonomy (NCBI): domain Bacteria; kingdom Pseudomonadati; phylum Pseudomonadota; class Gammaproteobacteria; order Pseudomonadales; family Pseudomonadaceae; genus Pseudomonas; species Pseudomonas sp. BN505. The sequence goes on along the minus strand of NZ_SSOI01000045.1, from coordinate 206,774 downwards.
GCCGTCACGGACGATGGCCTGGGCCACCTCCATGCACACTTCGAACACGGCCTTTTTCAGGGCTTCGAACAGCGCGCCGCTGGCTTCGGTCACTTCCGGCAGGTTGGCCTTGCCAGTTGCGATCAACATGCAGCAGTCGTTGGTCGAGGTGTCGCCGTCGATGGTGATGCGGTTGAACGACTTGTTGGCGCCGTCCAGCATCAGGTCCTTGAGCACTGCCGGGGCAACCTTGGCATCGGTAGCGATGTAGCCGAGCATGGTGGCCATGTTCGGGCGAATCATGCCTGCACCCTTGCTGATGCCGGTGACGGTAACAGTCACACCATCGTGCTGGAACTGACGGCTGGCGCCCTTGGGCAGGGTATCGGTGGTCATGATGCCGGTGGCAGCTTCAGCCCAGTGGTTTTCCGACAGGTTGTCGAGGGCGGCCTGCAGTGCACCTTCGATCTTCTCGACCGGCAGTGGCTCGCCGATCACGCCGGTGGAGAACGGCAGTACCGACTCGGCCGGCACGCCAGCCAGCTCGGCCAGCTTGGCGCAGGTACGTTCGGCGGCGGCCAGGCCTGGCGCGCCGGTACCGGCGTTGGCGTTACCGGTGTTGGTCAGCAGGTAGCGCACGGTGCCCTGTACACGTTGCTTGGACAGGATCACCGGCGCTGCGCAGAAGGCGTTGAGGGTGAACACGCCAGCCACGCTGGAGCCTTCGGCACAGCGCATGACCACCACATCCTTGCGCCCCGGGCGCTTGATGCCGGCAGAAGCGATGCCGAGTTCAAAACCCGGAACCGGGTGCAGGGTGGGCAAAGGACCAAGACCAACAGCCATTAGAGCGCTCCTAGAAAAACGGTGAAGTGATGATGGAAGAGCGGGGCCGCTTCGCGCCCCATTCGCGGCACAAGGCCGCTCCTACAAAGGCATCGCGACCATTGGGTCGGGCGCGGTCCCTGTAGGAGCGGCCTTGTGCCGCGAATGGGCCGCAAAGCGGCCCCGGATGTTTCAGGTTACAACTGCCTGGTCAAATCACTCGATCTGCCCGTGGCAATGCTTGAACTTCTTGCCCGAACCACACCAGCACGGCTCGTTGCGGCCCAGCTTCTGGTCGTTGCGCACTGGCGCTGCGGCGACCGCCACTTCGGCGCCCTCTTCGCTCAGCTGCTCGCTTTCCAGACCCGGGGCAGGGGCATGCTGGAACTGCATGCGGCTGGCCAGTTCCTCGGCCTCGCGGCGCAGGCGGGCTTCTTCTTCGATCGGATCTTCGCGGCGAACCTGAACGTGCGACAGCACGCGGATGGTGTCGCGCTTGATCGACTCGAGAAGCTCCTGGAACAGGCTGAACGACTCGCGCTTGTACTCCTGCTTCGGGTTCTTCTGCGCATAGCCACGCAGGTGAATACCGTGACGCAGGTGGTCCATGGTCGACAGGTGGTCTTTCCACAGGTCGTCCAGCACGCGCAGCAGAATCTGCTTCTCGAAGGTACGCAGGGCGTCGATACCGGCCTGGTCTTCCTTCTCGGTGTAGGCGGTGGTGATCTCGTTCAGCAGCTTCTCACGCAGGGTCTCTTCGTAGAGGTGATCGTCCTCGTCGAGCCACTGCTGGATCGGCAGTTTCATGGCGAAATCGCTGGCCAATGCAGCTTCCAGGCCGACCACGTCCCACTGCTCGGGCAGCGACTGCGGCGGGATATGCTGGCTGATGGTAGCGTCCAGTACTTCCTTGCGGAATTCGACGATGGTGTCGCCGATATTTTCGGCGGCCAGCAGGCTGTTGCGCATGTGGTAGATCACCTTGCGCTGTTCGTTCGCCACGTCGTCGTATTCGAGCAATTGCTTGCGGATATCGAAGTTGCGCCCTTCTACCTTGCGCTGAGCCTTCTCGATGGCGTTGGTGACCATGCGGTGTTCGATGGCCTCGCCCGACTGCATGCCCAGTGCCTTCATGAAGTTCTTCACCCGGTCAGAGGCGAAGATGCGCATCAGGCTGTCTTCCAGCGACAGGTAGAAGCGGCTGGAGCCCGGGTCGCCCTGACGGCCCGAACGGCCACGCAGCTGGTTGTCGATACGGCGCGATTCGTGGCGCTCGGAAGCGATCACGTGCAAGCCGCCCGACTCGATCACTTGCTGGTGACGCTTCTGCCAGTCCGACTTGATCTGGGCGATCTGCTCGGGTGTCGGGTTTTCCAGGGTGGCCACTTCGGCCTCCCAGTTACCGCCCAACAGGATGTCGGTACCACGACCGGCCATGTTGGTGGCGATGGTCAGTGCGCCTGGCGCACCGGCCTGCGCGATGATCTCGGCTTCCTTCTCGTGATACTTGGCGTTCAGTACCTTGTGCTCGATGCCTTCCTTGAGCAGCAGGTTCGACATGTGCTCGGAGGTTTCGATGGTGGCAGTACCCACCAGCACCGGGCGGCCGTGGGTCATGCTTTCCTTGATGTCGGCGATGATCGCGGCGTATTTCTCGTCGGCAGTCAGGTACACCAGGTCGTTGAAGTCTTTACGTGCCAGCGGCTTGTTCGGCGGGATCACCATCACGTTGAGGCCGTAGATGGACTGGAACTCGAACGCTTCGGTATCGGCGGTACCGGTCATGCCGGACAGCTTGGTGTACAGGCGGAAGTAGTTCTGGAAGGTGGTCGAAGCCAGGGTCTGGCTCTCGGCCTGGATATTCAGGTTCTCTTTCGCCTCGATGGCCTGGTGCAGGCCCTCGGACAGGCGACGGCCCGGCATGGTACGGCCGGTGTGCTCGTCAATCAGCAGGACCTGGCCGTCCTGGACGATGTACTCGACGTTGCGGTGGAACAGCTTGTGCGCGCGCAGGCCAGCGTAAACGTGGGTCAGCAGGCCCAGGTTGTGCGAGGAATACAGGCTCTCGCCCTCGGCCAGCAGGCCGGCCTGGGTGAGCATCTCTTCGATGAACTGGTGACCGGCTTCGTTGAGCTCGACCTGGCGGCTCTTCTCGTCGATGGTGAAGTGGCCTTCCTGGGTGACCTGGCCTTCGACTTCTTCGATGTGCTGGGTCAGGCGCGGGATCAGGCGGTTGATCTCGATGTACAGCTTGGAGCTGTCTTCAGCCTGGCCGGAGATGATGAGCGGGGTACGCGCCTCATCGATGAGGATGGAGTCGACTTCGTCGATTACCGAGAAGTTGAGTTCACGCTGGAACTTCTCTTCCTGGCTGAACGCCATGTTGTCGCGCAGGTAGTCGAAACCGAATTCGTTGTTGGTGCCGTAGGTAATGTCGGATGCATAGGCGGCGCGCTTTTCTTCCGGCGGCTGGAAGGCCGAAACGATACCGACCGACAGGCCGAGGAATTCGTACAGCGGGCGCATCCAGTTGGCGTCACGGCGGGCCAGGTAGTCGTTGACGGTGACCACGTGCACGCCCTTGCCGGACAGTGCGTTGAGGTACACGGCCAAGGTACCGACCAAGGTCTTGCCTTCACCGGTACGCATTTCTGCGATCATACCCTCGTGCAGGGTCATGCCACCGATCAGCTGCACATCGAAGTGGCGCATGCCCATTACGCGCTTGCCGGCCTCTCGGGCCACGGCGAAGGCTTCAGGCAGCAATTGGTCCAGTGTCTCGCCTTTGGCCAAGCGCTCCTTGAACTCTGCGGTCTTGCCCCGCAGTTGCTCGTCGGAGAGGGCCACCATCTTCTCTTCGAAGGCATTGACGATACTCACCGTCTTGAGCATGCGTTTCACTTCACGCTCGTTCTTGCTTCCAAAAAGTTTTTTTAACAAAGGCGCAAACATATCGGCAGGATCTTCCACACGTAGGGATGGAGGGCGGCCCCATGAGTCGCCCGTGCAGCCCTGAGGCCGCATGCGAACGAGCATTCTACCCGGAAACGATGGTGAGGAAAGTGGTGGATTTCCACGATGCTATTACAGCGTTTTGGCAGGGGCCTGTCTTAGATAGGGGCATTTTCCCTGAGTTCAAGCCTTGGCAACATGAAAGCTATCGAGAACCAGTCTTATCTTCTATTACCCGCGAAGAGGCCGGCACAGGCTATAGAGGTGTTAAACTGCTGCCCTTGCAACCTCATGCGTACCCCATGGCCTACAAACCCTCCCCTGCCCAGCCACCCTCCGCACTGCTGCGCCAGGTGCGCCCGTTGCGCCTGCTGCTTAACCAGGCCGAACGCCTGGAGCACCTGCAGCGCCTGCTGGAAAGCCAGCTGCAACCGGCTGCCCGGGAGCACTGCCATGTGGCGTCGTGGCGCGATGGCACTTTGTTGCTGGTGGTTACCGACGGCCATTGGGCAACCCGCCTGCGCTACCAGCAGAAGCGCCTGCTGGCAGCATTACAAGCCATGGAAGCATTCGGCAACCTCAGGCGTATCCTCTACAAGGTGCAGCCACCGCTAGTGCCAGCCAAGCGAGGTGGGCATGCTGCAGAGCTGTCGATCAGCGCCGCCGAAAGCCTGCGCGACACCGCCGAGGGCATCACCGACCCCAAGCTGCGCGCAGCGCTGGAACGGTTGGCCGCCCACGCCAGGAACAAGCCATAAAAAAGGCCACCCGAAGGTGGCCTTGATACAACACTAGAGAGAGTGTTCGAACTTACACGGCCGCAACAGGGCGCATGTACGAGATCGGTGCCGTGCTGGCATCTTCGAAAGTGACCACTTCCCAGGCATCGGTTTCAGCAATCAGCTTGCGCAGCAGCTGGTTGTTCAGCGCGTGGCCGGACTTATAGCCCTTGAACTCGCCGATCAGGCTGTTGCCCAGCAGATAGAGGTCGCCAATGGCGTCGAGGATCTTGTGCTTGACGAATTCGTCATCGGAACGAAGGCCGTCTGCGTTAAGCACACCGGTCTCGTCGACCACGATGGCGTTCTCGACACTGCCGCCCAGCGCAAGGTTGTGCTTGCGCAGGTACTCGATGTCACGCATGAAACCGAAGGTACGCGCGCGGCTGACTTCCTTCACAAACGAGGTGCTGGAGAAGTCGACGACCGCACTCTGGGTCTGGCCCTTGAGGACCGGGTGATCGAAGTCGATCTCGAAGCTCACCTTGAACCCTTCGAAAGGCAGGAACGTGGCGCGCTTGTCGCCCTCTTCCACGGTTACCTCACGCAGGATGCGGATGAACTTCTTGGCTGCGTCCTGCTCTTCCAGGCCGGCAGACTGAATCAGGAATACAAAGGGTCCGGCGCTGCCATCCATGATCGGCACTTCCGAGGCGGAGAGCTCGACGTAGGCGTTATCGATGCCCAGGCCCGCCATGGCGGAGAGCAGGTGCTCGACCGTATCGACCTTGACGTCACCGTTGACCAGCGTCGTCGACATGGTTGTCTCGCCGACGTTGGCCGCACGCGCAGGGATTTCGACCACAGGGTCGAGATCGGCGCGGCGGAAGACGATGCCGGTGTCCACAGGTGCAGGCTTGAGGGTCAGGTAAACCTTCTCCCCAGAGTGCAGACCGATACCTGTGGCACGGATGGTATTCTTCAGGGTGCGTTGTTTAATCATGGCATTGGCCGCTTCAGCGCAAATTGCGAACAGGTATCAACAAAGGCTGGGGATGATAACAGACCCAACCTTTGATGAATACCAATCACCTTTATACCCCTGATAAATTCCATTAATCAGCCTGGCGACGCAGGAAAGCCGGGATATCGAGGTAGTCCAGGTCATCCTGAGGGTTCAGTTTAGCGGCTGCAGCAGCACCTGCATGGGCCTGGTTGCGCATCACAGTCGGGCGCTCCAGATCACGGTAGTTGACCGCTGGCTGCTCCTGGCGAACCGGTGCAGGGTTGGAAGCTTCGTACGCCTGCTGGGCAGTCTGCAGGGTGTTGTCGACCACTTTGACCGGTTTCTCGATGCGCGCGCCCAGGCCAGTGGCCACAACGGTCACGTGCAGTTCGTCGCGCATGTCCGGGTCGATCACTGTGCCGACCTTGACCATGGCGTGGTCAGAGGCGAAGGCTTCGATGATGCTACCCACATCGGAGTACTCACCCAGCGACAGGTCCGGGCCCGCGGTGATGTTCACCAGGATGCCACGGGCGCCCTGCAGGTTGACGTCTTCCAGCAGCGGGTTGCGGATCGCCGCCTCGGTGGCTTCACGCGCACGGTTCGGGCCGCTGGCACAGCCAGTACCCATCATCGCCATACCCATTTCACCCATCACGGTACGCACGTCGGCGAAGTCGACGTTGATCATGCCAGGGCGTTTGATGATGTCGGAGATACCGCGAACGGCACCGGCCAGTACATCGTCGGCCTTGGCGAAGGCGGACAGCAGGCTGGCATCCTTGCCCAGAATGGTCAGCAGTTTCTCGTTGGGAATGGTGATCAACGAGTCGACGCTTTCAGCCAGCATGCGGATGCCTTCATCGGCGATCTGCATACGTTTGCGGCCTTCGAACGGGAACGGACGGGTCACCACGGCTACGGTGAGAATGCCCATTTCCTTGGCCACTTCGGCAATGATCGGCGCTGCACCGGTACCGGTACCGCCACCCATGCCAGTGGTGATGAACACCATGTTGGTGCCCTGCAGCACTTCGGCGATGCGCTCACGGTCTTCCAGCGCAGCCTGACGGCCGACTTCCGGATTGGCACCGGCACCCAGGCCCTTGGTCACACCAGTGCCCAATTGCAGGATGGTGCGCGCGCCAATGCTTTTCAGCGCCTGGGCATCGGTGTTGGCGCAGATGAATTCCACACCTTCGATGCTGCTCTTGACCATGTGGTTGACGGCGTTGCCGCCACCACCACCAACGCCGATCACCTTGATGACCGGACTTTGCGGGACGTTGTCTACGAGCTCGAACATTTTCCCTCTCCTTACAGTTCTCTAGTTGTTGCGCCTACCACTACTGCTTTGAAACTTAGAAGTTGCCCTGGACCCACTTCTTGAAGCGCTCAAGCACTGGGGCCTTCGGTTCATCGCCATAGCTGTTGTTGCTGCTGTTGGTGTTACCGGTCAGGATCAGGTCCTCGGACTGCTTCAGCAGACCGTAAGTGAGCAAGCCCACACCGGTGGAATAGATCGGGTTGCGAACCACGTCGCTCAGCCCCCGAACGCTGTGCGGTACGCCCAGGCGTACCGGCATGTGGAAGATTTCCTCGGCCAGTTCCACGGCACCTTCCATCTTCGCGGTGCCGCCGGTGAGGACGATGCCGGCTGGCACCAGGTCCTCGTAGCCGCTGCGGCGCAGCTCGGCCTGGATCAGGGTGAAGAGCTCGTCGTAACGTGGCTCCACCACCTCGGCCAGGGCCTGGCGCGACAGCTCGCGCGGTGGGCGGTCGCCCACGCTCGGCACCTTGATGGTCTCGCCGGCGCCAGCCAGTTTGGCCAGGGCGCAGGCGTAGCGGATCTTGATTTCTTCGGCGTACTGGGTAGGGGTACGCAGGGCCATGGCGATATCGTTGGTGACCTGGTCGCCGGCAATCGGGATGACCGCGGTATGACGGATGGCGCCCTCGGTGAAGATGGCGATGTCGGTGGTGCCGCCACCGATGTCCACCAGGCACACGCCCAGTTCTTTTTCATCGTCGGTCAGCACCGAGTAGGCCGAGGCCAGCTGCTCAAGGATGATGTCGTCGATTTCCAGGCCGCAGCGGCGTACGCATTTCTCGATGTTCTGCGCCGCGTTGACTGCGCAGGTGACCACGTGGACCTTGGCTTCCAGGCGCACGCCGGACATGCCCAGCGGCTCGCGCACGCCTTCCTGGTTGTCGATCACGTAGTCCTGCGGCAGGGTGTGCAGCACGCGCTGGTCGGCCGGAATCGCCACGGCCTGGGCAGCGTCGAGTACACGTTCCAGGTCGGCCAGGCTGACCTCGCGGTCGCGGATGGCGACGATGCCGTGGGAGTTCAGGCTGCGGATGTGGTTGCCGGCTACCCCGACGAAGGCCGAGTGGATACGGCAGCCGGCCATCAGCTGGGCCTCTTCCACTGCGCGCTGGATCGACTGCACGGTGGACTCGATGTTCACCACCACGCCTTTCTTCAGGCCGCGGGACGGATGGGTGCCGATCCCGACGATTTCCAGGGTACCGTCTTCGCCCACTTCGCCCACCAGCGCCACCACCTTGGAGGTGCCAATGTCCAGCCCGACGATCATTTTGCCGCTATGCGCGTTTGCCATGGTCCTGCCTCTCTCTAATTCTTCGCAACGGCGGGTTGGGCCGTCGTCGGTGCAATCGGTTCCCGCCAACCAACGGCAAGTCCGTTGGAATAACGCAGATCAATGCGGGCGATAGTGGTGATCTGGTCTTTGAGTGTCTTGTCGTAAATGGCAATGAAACGGCGCATCTTCTCCACCAGATGGTCGCGCCCCAACAGCAGCTCGATGCCTGGCCCGGCGCTGCTTGCACCGGTGGTCAGGAACCAGCTGCCTCGCTCGCGCAGCTCCAGGCGAGCAATGGAAAAGCCCATGGGGCGCAGCATCTGGCTCAATACCTGGTACTGCTGCATGACTTGTTGCTGAGCACGCTGGGGCCCGGCCAACTGCGGCAGGTGCTCGTAGTTGGCCAGTTCGCGCGGGGTGAAGGCCTGGCCCTGGTTGTTGAGCAAGGCTTCGTCACCCCAGCGCGCCACCGGCAGCTGTTCTTCCAGGCGGATCACCACCTCGTCAGGCCACACCCGGCGCACTTCGGCGTGGGCGATCCATGGCATCTGTTCGAGCTCCGCACGCATCGCTGGCAGGTCGACGCTGAAGAAGCTCGCCGCCACGTAGGGCGCGATGCGCTGCTGCACCGACTGCTGGCTGATGTAGCTGAGGTCGCCCTGCACGTCGATCTTGGTGATCGGCCGGTCGGCATACGGCATCAGGCGAATGGCGCCTTCGTAGGCACCAAAGCCGGCCGCCACCAGCAGCACCGGCCACAGCAGGCGCTTGAGGCCTCCCAGGCTTGGCCGCGGCAGGCGCGCCGATACGGGCTCGTCGGCCACCAGCCGGCTGGCACCACGCGGCACCGGCTTGCTACGGCCGGTAACGGGTTGCTGCTGACGTATCATCGCGCCTTGCATGGTTGTTAACCTCGCGTCGTCACGCTTTCAGCCAGGATTGCCAGCACCAGTTGCTGGAAGTCCAGGCCAGCCGCGCGGGCCGCCATTGGCACCAGGCTATGATCAGTCATGCCCGGTGCGGTGTTGACTTCGAGCAGCCAGAACCGGCCCTGCTCGTCCTGCATCACGTCCAGCCGCCCCCAGCCTTCGATGCCGATGGCATCACAGGCGCGTGCGGTCAGGTCGATCAGTTCCTGCTCCTTGACGCTATCCAGGCCGCACGGGATGCGGTACTGGGTATCGTTGGCGATGTACTTGGCGTCGTAGTCGTAGAACACGTGCGGCGTACCCAGGGCGATCGGCGGCAGCACCTGGCCGCGCAAGACCGCGATGGTGAACTCCGGGCCGTGGATCCACTGCTCCACCAGTACCTGGGAATCGTATTTGGCGGCGTCCTGCCAGGCGGCGACCAGTTCCTGGGCGCTGTTCACCTTGGCCATGCCGATGCTAGAGCCTTCATGGGCGGGTTTGACGATAAGCGGGAAGCCCAGTTCCGTACCGGCCAACAAACAATCGTTTTCGCTCGCCAACACCGCGTGACGCGGGGTCGGAATGCCCAGGCTCTGCCACACCTGCTTGGTGCGCAGCTTGTCCATGGCCAGCGCCGAGGCAAGGATGCCACTGCCGGTGTAAGGGATGCCCAGGCACTCCAGCAGGCCTTGCATGCTGCCGTCTTCACCGCCACGGCCGTGCAGGATGATGAAGGCGCGGTCGATCTTTTCGCTTTGCAGGCGCGTGAGCAGGTCGTCACCGACGTCGATGGCGACAACGTCGACACCTGCAGTGGTCAGCGCGTCGATCACTGCCGCACCGGACTTCAGCGACACTTCACGCTCGGCGCTTTTGCCACCGTACAGCACGGCGACGCGGCCGAAAGCCTTGACGTCCAGGGTCGAGTGCAGTTTTTCGTAGGCGCTGGTCATTTCGACTTCTCCTGCTTGGCGCCAGCGAACAGCGGGCTTTTCATCAATTGCGGGGCCAGCCCCCCGACATCACCGGCACCCTGGCAGATCAGGATGTCGCCAGCGCGCAGCAGTGGCTTGACCAGCGGTGCCAGCTCGGCGCCGCGCTCGATGTAGATCGGGTCCAACTTGCCGCGCTGGCGGATGCTGTGGCACAGCTGACGGCTGTCGGCACCCGGGATCGGCTCTTCGCCCGCCGGGTAGACCTCCATCAGCAGCAACACGTTGGCATCGCCCAGCACCTGGACGAAATCGTCGTACAGGTCGCGGGTGCGGCTGTAGCGGTGCGGCTGGTAGACGATCACCAGGCGGCGGCTTGGCCAGCCACCGCGCACGGCCTTGATCACCGCAGCCACTTCGGTCGGGTGGTGACCGTAGTCGTCGACCAGCATCACGCTGCCGCCTTCCACCGGCAGCTCGCCGTACACCTGGAACCGGCGGCCGACACCCTGGAAGCCGGACAGGCCCTGGACGATGGCTTCGTCGCTGATGCCTTCGTCGGTGGCGATGGCGATGGTGGCCAGTGCGTTGAGCACGTTGTGGTTGCCAGGCATGTTTACCGACACTTCCAGCGGCTCGCAGTCACGGCGCAGCACGGTGAAGTGGGTCTGCATGCCCTGCTGGCGCACGTTGATGGCGCGGATGTCAGCCTCTTCGCTGAAGCCGTAGGTCACCGTCGGGCGTTTTACCTGTGGCAGGATTTCGCGCACCACCGGGTCGTCCAGGCACATCACCGCCAGGCCGTAGAACGGCAGGTTGTGCAGGAACTCGACGAAGGTTTTCTTCAGCTTGTTGAAGTCACCTTCGTAGGTCGCCATGTGGTCGGCGTCGATGTTGGTGACCACGGCCACCATCGGCTGCAGGTGCAGGAAGCTCGCATCGCTTTCGTCTGCTTCGGCGATCAGGTAGCGGCTGGTGCCCAGCTGGGCATTGGTACCGGCAGCGGTCAGGCGGCCACCGATAACGAAAGTCGGGTCCAGGCCACCGGCAGCGAACACCGACGCCAGCAGGCTGGTGGTGGTGGTCTTGCCGTGGGTACCGGCAACGGCCACACCATGGCGGTAGCGCATCAGTTCGGCGAGCATTTCGGCACGCGGCACTACCGGAATGCGTCGCTCGAGGGCGGTAGCCACTTCCGGGTTGGCCGGGTTAATGGCACTGGACACCACTAGCACGTCAGCGGTAGCGGCGTTCTCGGCGCGGTGGCCGACGAAGATCTCGGCACCGAACGATTCCAGACGCTCGGTCACCGGCGAAGCTTTCAGGTCCGAACCGGAGACTTCATAGCCCAGGTTCAGCAATACTTCGGCAATGCCGCACATGCCCACGCCACCGATACCGACGAAGTGAATACGGCGGATACGGCCCATCTTCGGATGGGGCATGGCTTTCTGGCTTTCAACCATGGGCCACCTCCAGGCAGATATCGACCACGGTGCTGGTTGCAGCAGGTTTGGCCAGGCGCCGTGCGGTGCCTGCCATGACGTTGAGTTTCTCGGGTTGCATCAGCACCTCGTTCAGGCGTTCAGCGAGCTGCGCTGCGCCAGTTGTCGCTTGTGGCATCAGGAAGGCAGCGCCTTCGCGGGCCAGATATTGGGCGTTGTGGGTCTGGTGGTCGTCGATGGCGTGGGGCAAAGGCACCAGCATCGAAGGCAGGCCTGCTGCCGCCAGCTCGCTGACGGTCAGGGCACCGGCCCGGCACACCACCATGTCGGCCCAGCCATAGGCTTGGGCCATGTCCTTGATGAAGGGCTCTACCTGAGCCTCGACGCCCGCCTCGTGATAACGCTCGGCGGTGATTGGCGCGTGTTGCTTGCCGGCCTGGTGGAACACCTCTGGCCGCAGCGCGGCAGGGACCTCGGACAGGGCCTTAGGCAACAATTTGTTCAATGGTTCCGCACCCAGGCTGCCACCGAGCACCAGCAGGCGCGCACGGCGCTGGGCCAGGGGCGCGCGTTGTGCATCCATGAACAGCTCCGGGCGCACCGGGTTGCCGGTGGTGCGACGCTTGTCGCTGGCCTCGAAGGTGTTCGGGAAAGCTTCGCAGACCCGCGCCGAGAGTGGCACCAGCAACCGATTGGCGGTACCTGCACGGGCGTTCTGCTCGTGGATCACCAGCGGCACGCCGCACAGCCGCGCGGCCACACCGCCGGGGCCGGTCACGTAGCCGCCAAAGCCCAGCACGCAGACCGGCTTGAGCTGGCGAATGATGCGTCGCGCCTGCAGCACGGCCTTGACAAGGGTAAATGGCGCCTTGAGCAACGACAGTTTGCTTTTGCCGCGCAGGCCGCTGACCTGGATCAGGTGCAGTGGCAGGCCAGCCTGTGGCACCAGCTCGTTCTCGATGCCACGCGGGGTGCCCAGCCAGTGCACGGTAAAACCACGCGCCTGGAACTCACGGGCGCAGGCCAGGGCCGGGAATACATGGCCCCCGGTGCCGCCCGCCATGATCAGTATGTTCTTGCCGTCAGCGGCCATGACTGGTCTCCTCGGCAAAATCGCTTTCGCTGAACTCGTGTTCCTCGCTGCCCAGGTGCGTGCGGCTCTCCCACTCGATACGCAGCAACAGGCCTACGCAGGCGCAACAGATCACCAGCGAACTGCCCCCGTAACTGAGAAACGGCAGCGTCAGGCCCTTGGTTGGCAGCAGGCCGACGTTTACCCCGATGTTGATCAGGAACTGGCCGATCCACAGGAACGCCAGGCCGAAGGCCACATAGGCGGCAAAGAACTGCTTGGCCTTCTCGGCCCACAGGCCGATGTACAGGGCACGCACGGTCACGAACACGAACAGTGCAATGGTCAGCAGCGAACCGACCACGCCCAGCTCTTCGGCCAGTACCGAGAACACGAAGTCGGTATGCGCTTCGGGCAGGTAGAACTGCTTCTGCACGCTGTTGCCCAGGCCAACACCCAGCCACTCGCCACGGCCGAAGGCGATCAGTGCCTGGGTCAGCTGGTAACCCGAGCCGAACTGGTCGGACCAAGGGTCGGTGAAGGTGATAAGCCGCGCCATCCGGTAGGGCTGCGCCTGTACCAGCACAAACACCGCCAGCACCGCCAACACCACCATGAGGCTGAAGCGGAACAGCCCCACCCCGCCGAGGAACAGCATGGCCGCCGCCGCGCCCATCATCACCACGGTGGCACCGAAGTCCGGCTCCATCAGCAGCAGGGCGGCCATCGGCAGCAGCACGATGAACGGCTTGAAGAAGCCCATCCAGGTTTCGCGCACTTCGGTTTGCCGGCGCACCAGGTAACCCGCCAGGTAGACGACCACGAACACCTTGGCGATTTCCGAAGGCTGGACGTTGAAGAAGCTGAAGCCGATCCAGCGCATGGAGCCGTTCACTTCGCGGCCGATACCCGGCACCAGCACCAGTACCAACAGGCCGAAGGCGCCCAGCAGCATCATGAAACCCATGCGCTGCCAGGTGGCGATCGGCACCAGCATGGTCGCGCCGCAGGCAACCAGGCCAAGGAACACGTAAACCAGGTGGCGGAACATGTGGTAAAGCGGGTTGCCCGACTGCACCGCGGCCACTTCCGAGGACGCCGAGGTGATCATCACCAGGCCCAGGCCAAGCAAGGCCAGGCAGCCGGCGAGCATCGGGAAGTCCAGGTCGATGCCACGACCGCTGATCAGCGGCGACGGGTAGGGCTTGAAGATGCCGAAGATCATGCAAGACCTCCCGCTGCCTGGGCAAACAGTCGCCCGCGCTCTTCAAAGTTCTTGAACATGTCGAGGCTGGCACACGCCGGCGACAGCAGCACCGCATCGCCGGCCTGGGCCAGTTCGGCACACTGCTGCACGGCGTCCTCGAGGGTCTTGACCCGTACCAGCGGTACGTCATCACCCAACGCTTCGGCCAGGCGCTCGGCATCACGGCCAAGCAATACCACGGCGCGGCAGAAGCGCTTGACGGGCTCGCGCAACGCAGTGAATTCAGCACCTTTGCCGTCGCCACCGGCGATCAGCACCAACTTGCCTTCGATATCGGCACCCAGGCCTTCAATGGCGGCCAGGGCAGCACCGACGTTGGTGGCCTTGGAGTCGTCGTACCAGTTCACGCCATTACGCTCGCGCACCCACTGGCACCGGTGGGCCAGGCCACCGAACTCACGCAGGGCTTCGAGCATGGGCTCGAACGGCAGGCCAGCGGCATGCCCCAGGGCCAGTGCCGCCAGGGCGTTGGACTGGTTGTGGGCACCACGCACCTTCAGCTCGCGCGCCGGCATCAGCGCCTGAAACTCGAACGCCAGGTACTTTTCACCCTCCACTTCACGCAGGCCAAAGGCCTTGAAGTCGGGTTGGTTGAGGCCGAAGGTCCAGCACGGGCGGCCTTCCACCGGCAGTGGCCGGCTCAGGGCGTCCTGGCGGTTGACAACCACCTGGCGGGCACCGCGGAAAATCCGGTGCTTGGCCAGGTGGTAGGCCGGCAGGCCGCTGTAGCGGTCCATATGGTCTTCGCTGATGTTCAGCACAGTGGCCACTTCTGCGTTGAGCTGGTCGGTGGTCTCCAGTTGGAAACTGGACAGCTCCAGCACGTACAGCTCGACGTCATCAGCCAGCAAGTCCAGCGCCGGGGTACCGAGGTTGCCGCCCACCGCCACGCGCTTGCCGGCCTTGGCGGCCATTTCGCCGACCAGGGTGGTGACGGTGCTCTTGGCGTTGGAGCCACTGATGGCAACGATCGGCGCCTTGGCGTGCTGGGCGAACAGCTCGATGTCACCGGACAGCCTCACGCCACGCGCGGCTGCCTGCTGCAGGGCCGGGGTTGCCAGGGCGAGGCCAGGGCTCACGTACAGCTCGTTGGCGCGGCACAGGAAGTCCACGTCCAGCTCGCCACAGCGCACTTCCACCTGCGGGTAATCACGGCGCAGGGTGTCCAGTTCCGGCGGTTGCTCGCGGGTGTCGGCGACCGCAAAGGCAATGCCCCGGTTCGCCAGGAAGCGAACCAGGGACATGCCGCTCTTGCCGAGGCCGACAACGATGCGGAATTGGTCGGAAGCGATCAAAGACACGCTCATCTACCTCAGTTTCAGGGTTGCAAGGCCAATCAGCACCAGAATCACGGTGATGATCCAGAAGCGGACGATCACCCGAGGCTCTGGCCAGCCCTTGAGTTCAAAGTGGTGGTGGATCGGCGCCATGCGGAACACGCGCTTGCCGGTCAGCTTGAAGGAGGCGACCTGGATCACCACCGACAAGGTTTCCACCACGAAGATGCCGCCCATGATGAACAGCACGATTTCCTGGCGGACGATCACGGCGATGGTGCCCAGCGCAGCGCCCAGTGCCAGCGCGCCGACGTCACCCATGAAGACTTGTGCCGGGTAGGTGTTGAACCACAGGAAGCCCAGGCCGGCACCGATCAGCGCGCCGCAGAACACGATCAGCTCGCCCGAGCCCGGTACGTAAGGGATCAGCAGGTATTCGGCGAACTTCACGTTACCCGACAGGTAACAGAAGATGCCCAGGGCGCCGCCGACCATCACCGTCGGCATGATTGCCAGGCCGTCGAGGCCATCGGTAAGGTTGACTGCGTTGCTGGAGCCGACAATGACGAAGTAGGTCAATACGACGAAGCCGACGCCCAGCGGGATGGTGACATCCTTGATGAATGGCAGGATCAGCGTGGTCTCGACGCTGGTCGGCGCGGTCTTGTAAAGGAACACGGCCGCAGCCAGGCCAAACACCGACTGCCAGAAGTACTTCCAGCGGCTTGGCAGCCCACGGGAGTTCTTTTCGATCACCTTGCGGTAGTCGTCAACCCAGCCGATCGCGCCGAATGCCAGAGTAACGATCAGCACCACCCACACATAGCGGTTGGACAGATCAGCCCACAACAGTGTGCTGATGGCGATGGCCGACAGGATCAGTGCACCACCCATGGTCGGGGTGCCGGACTTGGACAGGTGCGACTGCGGGCCGTCGTTACGCACGGCCTGGCCGATCTGGCGAATTTGCAGGGTACGGATCATCCACGGCCCCAGCCACAGCGCCAGGGACAACGCGGTCAGTACACCAAGAATCCCGCGCAGGGACAGGTACTGGAAGACCGCGAAGCCTTTGTGGAACTGTTGCAGATACTCGGCCAACAGCAGCAGCATTAATGTTTCTCCCCGCTGGCACCGCACAATGCCACCACGACGTTTTCCATCGCAGCGCTGCGCGAGCCCTTGATCAAGATAGTGGTATCGCTGGCATTTTCGGCGCTAACCGCGTCGATCAGCTCAGCTTGAGTAGCGAAATGACGGCCATTGGCGCCGAACGCCTTGACCGCATGTGTCATGTTGGAACCCACTGCGTACAGGGCGTCGACCTTGCCACGCGCGTAGTCACCCACCTGACGGTGGCCTTCTTCCGCCCATTGCCCCAATTCGCCGATATCCCCAAGCACCAGGACGGTGCGTCCGGAAAAGCCGGCGAGTATATCAATGGCCGCGCACATGGAGGTGGGATTTGCGTTGTAACTATCGTCGATCACCCGCACGCCATTTGGCGCGACCTGCGCCACGGTGCGGCCCTTGACCGGCTGCACGGCAGCCAGGCCGGCAGCAATGCCGCTCAGGCTCAGACCAACGGCATGGGCGCCGGCGGCGGCGGCCAGGGCGTTACTGACGTTGTGGGTACCCAGCAGGTTCAACTGCACCGGCACGCTGCCATCAGGCCCGTGCAGGGTGAACGACGGGCAGCCCCGGGCGTCGCGACCGATGGCGCTGGCGTGGAAATCCGCCTGCGGGTTATCCAGAGCAAACGTAAAGATGCGGTGACTGCCGGCACGCTTGTGCCAGGTATCGAAGGCCTTGTCGGCCAGGTTGAGGATGGCGATACCGCCCTCGCCCAGGCCTTCGAGAATCTCGCCCTTGGCTTCAACGATTTTCTCCGGGCCACCGAATTCGCCAACGTGGGCAGTACCGGCGTTATTGATAATGACCACCTGAGGTTGGGTCAGGCCGACGGTGTAGCGGATTTCGCCAATGCGCGAAGCGCCCAGCTCGATCACGGCGGCGCTGTGCTCCGGGGCGATCTCCAGCAAGGTCAACGGCGCGCCGAGGTCGTTGTTCAGGTTGCCGCGGGTGGCGTGCACCAAGCCACGGGTGCGCAAGATGCTGGCAAGCATTTCCTTCACCGTGGTCTTGCCACTGGAACCGGTAATGGCCACTACGGGCTTGTCGAAAGCAGCGCGGTTCAGGGCACCGAGCTGACCCAGTGCTGCCCGGCAATCCTTGACCAGCAGTTGCGGCAGGTCGACACCGGCCACTTCACGTTCGACCAGCGCAGCAACCGCGCCCTTGGCTTTAACGTCAGCCAGGTAGTCATGGCCATCGAAACGCGGGCCGGCCAAGGCGACGAACAGTTGCCCGGTGCTGACGCTGCGGCTGTCGATGCTGACGCCGGTGAAGGTGGCGTCGGCACCGACTTGTTGACCACTCAGTGCTGTGGTCAGCTGGCTGAGTGTCATCGGCTTAAGCATGTGGAGCCTCCCAGGCTTCAAGGGCCTTCTCGGCTTCGATCAGGTCGGAAAAGTCATGGCGCTCGCCATTGATCTCCTGGTAATCCTCATGCCCCTTCCCGGCCAGCACGATCACATCGCTGGCAGCGGCTGAGGCGATCAGGTGCGCAATCGCTTCGCCACGGCCGGCGACGAACTCGACGTCGTCAGGCTTGGTGAAACCGGGGCGGATGTCATCGAAGATGCGCAGCGGGTCTTCCGTGCGCGGGTTGTCGTCGGTGACCAACACGCGGTCGGCAAGGCGCTCGGCGACTTCAGCCATCAAAGGCCGCTTGCCGCGGTCACGGTCGCCGCCGCAGCCGAACAGGCACAGCAGCTTGCCGTGAGCATGCGGGCGCAGGGCTTCAAGCACTTTTTCCAGGGCGTCGGGGGTGTGCGCGTAGTCGACCACCACCAGCGGCTTTTGGCCGCCACCCAAGCGCTGCATGCGGCCTACCGGCCCTTGCAGTCGCGGGGTGACCTCCAGGATTTCGTCCAGCGCGTAATCCAGCGCCAGCAGGGTTGCCACGGCGGCCAGCATGTTGCTCAGGTTGAAGCGGCCCAGCAGCTGGCTGCGCAGGGTGCGCTCACCCTGGGCGGTGACCAGCGTGGCGCGCACGCCATCGTCACTGAACACGGCTTCGCGGCAGAACAGCGAGGCATCCGGGTTTTCCAGGCTGTAGCTCAGCAGCCGGGTCTCGACAAGGTCGACACTCGGACGGCGAGCAAAGTCTTCGGCCAGGCGACGACCAAAGTCGTCATCCAGGTTGACCACCTGGCAACGCAGGTTCGGCCAGGCGAACAGCTTGGCCTTGGCCGCCTCATAGGCCTGCATGCTGCCGTGGTAGTCCAGGTGATCACGGGACAGGTTGGTCATGACCGCGATATCGAACGCCAATGCGGCGACACGCCCCTGCTCCAGGGCGTGGGAGGAAACCTCCATGGCCACGGCCTTGGCGCCCTGCTTTTTCAGGTCGTAAAGGGTCGACTGCACGGCAATCGGGTCTGGCGTGGTCAGCCGACCACTTTGCAGGTCACCGTAGAAACCGGTACCCAAAGTGCCAATAAGGCCGCAGCGCTGGCCGAGCACATCAAGCGCCTGGGCTACCAACTGGGTGACGCTGGTCTTGCCGTTGGTACCGGTCACGCCCACCAGGTTCAGCTGGCGGCTGGGCTCGCCATAGAAGCGCCCGGCGATGTCCGACAGCTGCGCGATCAGGCCCTTGACCGGAATCAGCGGCACATCGGTCAACGGCAGCACGTTGGCACCATGCTCTTCATAGGCCACGGCGGCAGCGCCACGGGCCAAGGCATCGGCGATATGCTCGCGGCCATCGACCTTGGCACCCGGCACGGCCAGGAACAGATCGCCCGGGCGCACACTGCGGCTGTCCAGGGTCAGTTCACGAATCAGCGGGTCGCGGCTGGCGTGAGCGAAAAGTTTGCTTAATGGCATTGTCATCATCCACGCCCTCCCTTGGCGGCTGCTGCATTGACTTGCGACTGTTCGGCGGGTGCTGGTGGCGGCAGGTTGTCTGGCGGCACGTTCATCAAACGCAGGGTGCCGGACATGACCTTGCTGAAGACCGGCGCCGAAACCAGGCCACCGAAATAACCACCCTTGCCCGGCTCGTCGATGACCACGACGATGGCGTAGCGCGGGTCACTCATTGGCCCGAAGCCTGCAAACAGCGAGCGGTAGGCGTTTTCGGTGTAACCCTTGGAACCCACGGTTGCTTTACGCGCGGTACCGGACTTGCCGGCCACGTGATAGAACGGCACCTGGGCACGGAACACGCCACGCGGCGCTTCAATCACCTGCTGCAGCATGCCCTGAACGGTTTCGGCGGTTTCCTTCGGAATGGCCTGCACGGCTTCCGGCGCCTTGTCGACCTTGATGATCGACAGCGGCACCATCTTGCCGTCGTTGGCCAGCGCCGCGTAGGCATGCACCAGTTGCAGGGCGGTCACCGACAGGCCGTAGCCATAGGAAAGGGTCGCGGTCTCGGCCTTGCGCCACTCGCGGTGGTTGGGCAGGTTACCGACACGCTCCCCCGGGAAACCAAGGCCGGTGTACTGGCCCAGGCCGACCTGGGACATGACCCGGTAGATGGCCTCGCCGCCGATGTCGAAGGCGATCTTGCTCATGCCGACGTTACTGGAGTTGATCAGGATGCCGGTCAGGTCGAGGATCGGGCCCTCGCTGCGCGACACGTCCTTGATGGTGTAGCGGCCGATCTGCAGGCTGCCCGGGTAAACCTCGACCTTGTCGGTCGGCTTCCAGCGGCCGCTTTGCAGTGCCGCACTCATGGAAATCGGCTTGACCGTGGAACCGGGCTCGAACACGTCGATGATCGCCCGGTTGCGCATCGCTGCCGGGAACATGCTGCGACGGTTGTTCGGGTTGTAGGTTGGCTGGTTGACCATGGCCAGAACTTCACCGGTCTTGACGTCCATGATCACCAGGCTGCCGGCCTTGGCGTCCTGTTCGGCAATGGCGTTGCGCAGCTCGCGGGTAGCCAGGTATTGCAGGCGCAGGTCTATCGACAACGCCAAGGTCTTGCCGGCCTTGGCGTTCTTGGTTACCTGGATGTCCTTGATCAGCCTGCCACGCCGGTCCTTGATCACCTGGCGCTTGCCGGGCACGCCGGCCAGCCACTCGTCATAGGCCAGTTCCACCCCTTCGCGACCGTGGTCATCGAGGTCAGTGAAACCAACCATGTGCGCAGTGACATCACCGGCCGGATAGAAGCGGCGGAATTCTTCCAGGCCGTATACACCTGGCACCTTCAGGTCGAGTACGTGCTGGCCCTGCTCCGGGGTCAGGCCGCGGACCAGGTAGATGAACTCCTTGCTGGCCTGCGCGGTCAGGCGTTCGACCAGTTGCTGGGGATTTTGCCCCAACGCTGCAGCCAGCTGTGGCCAGCGTTCTTTGGACGCCTGCATTTCCTTGGGGTTGGCCCACAGGGTAGTGACCGGGGTACTCACGGCCAATGGCTCACCGTTGCGGTCGGTAATCAGCCCGCGGTGCGCCGGGATAGGGATATGACGCAGGCTGCGCGCATCGCCCTGCCCCTTGAGGAAGTCACGGTCGACCACCTGCAGGTCGATGATGCGCCAGCAGATGGCACCCACCATGATTGCCAGCAAGCCGATCACCACGCGGAAGCGCCACGGGTAGAGTGCGCCTTCGAGCTTCATCATGGCGCCACCATCCGCACTTCGTCAGCCGCAGGCACGCGCATCTTCAACTGCTCGGAAGCCAGGTTTTCGATACGGCTGGCGGCGGTCCAGGTGCTCTGTTCCAGAATCAGCCGGCCCCACTCGGCCTGGGCCTTGTCACGCTCGTTCAACTCGCCGTAAAGGGTGTTGAGCAACTGACGGTTCCAGTGCGCGCTATAGGACACGGCGACGGCCGAAACCAGCACGCCGACAAACAGCAGAAGCATCAGGAAGCTTCCGCCTGGCAATGGCTTGGCGAACAGCCTGCTCACCGCAGCTTCTCCGCCACACGCATCACGGCGCTACGCGACCGCGGGTTGGCCTTGAGCTCGGCTTCGGAGGCGAACTGGGCCTTGCCGATGAGCTTGATTTTCGGCTCGAAGACCTTGTGCTGTACCGGCAGGTTACGGGGCAGGTTGTCGGCCTCGCCCTTGACCAGCTTGCGCATGAACAGCTTGACGATACGGTCCTCGAGAGAGTGGAAACTGATCACTGCCAGGCGACCACCGACCTCGAGCGCATCGAGTGCGGCCTCAAGGCCAGCCTCCAGGTCACCCAGTTCGTTGTTGACATGGATCCGCAGCCCCTGGAAGGCACGGGTAGCCGGGTTCTTGCCTTTTTCCCAGGCAGGGTTGGCAACCTTCAGCACTTCAGCGAGGTCGGCAGTGCGGGTGAACGGCTCCTTTTCGCGGCGCTCGACCACGGCACGCGCCATGCGGCCGGAGAAGCGCTCTTCACCGTACTCCTTGAAGACGCGGGCAATTTCTTCGACAGGCGCCGTGGCGATGAACTCGGCGGCACTGATGCCCTGGTCCGGGTTCATGCGCATGTCCAGCGGGCCATCATTGAGGAAGCTGAAGCCACGCTCGGGGTCATCCAGTTGCGGGGAGGACACGCCCAGGTCCAGCAGTACACCGCTGACCTTGCCGTGCAGGCCGCGCTCGGCCACTTCCGCGCCCAGCTCGGCAAAGCTGCGCTGCACAATGACAAAGCGGCCGTCTTCGGCCGCCAGCGCTTGCCCCGTGGCAATCGCCTGTGGATCTTTGTCGAAGCCCAGCAGCCGCCCTTGCGGCCCAAGCTTGCTGAGAATCAGCCGGCTGTGTCCGCCACGGCCGAAGGTGCCGTCCAGATAGCAACCGTCGGCGCGCAGGGCCAATGCCTCGACAGCTTCGTCGAGCAGGACGGTAATGTGGTTGAAGCCGCTATCTATGGTCACAGGATCAGGTCACGCAATTCGTCGGGCATGGCGCCCGGTTGTTGAATAGCTGCAAGGTCGGCTGCCGAAACCGTGTTCCAGGCATCTTCATCCCACAGCTGGAATTTGTTCAGTTGCCCCACCAGCATCGCCTTCTTGTCGAGCTTGGCGTACTCACGCAGGCGGGGCGGCACCAGGAAACGCCCACTGCCATCGAGCTCCAGGTCAACCGCATTTCCGATCAGCAAACGCTGCAGACGGCGGTTTTCCTCACGCAACGATGGCAAGGCTCGCAACTTGGCTTCTATCTGTTCCCACTCATCGAGGGGGTATACGCACAAGCAGGGGTCAACGGCGTCAATGGTTACGATCAGCTGGCCATTGCAACGCGAATCGAGCTCGTCACGGTACCGGCTCGGCATGGCGAGACGTCCCTTGGCATCGAGGCTGACGGCGTTGGCTCCGCGGAACACGGCTGCGATTCCCCACAATGTTAGCTTTTTTGTGCCAGAAAACCCACTTCATCCCACTTTCTGCCACTTGCGCACACTATAGGAATCCGCCCGCAGCACCGTCAAGGCACGTTCATAAGGAAAAGCCTTACAGGACCGAGATTTAGCGCGATAAGGGAATGTGGAACGATTACCAAGGAGAAGAAAACACGAGAAAAATCAAACCCACGCAAGCGAATGGAGTTCGAAGTTAAAGTGATTTATGAAGAGTAAGATTTTTTCGGTATTACCAGAGAGGATCTGCTATCGAATCAAGCAGGGGAGGAAAAGGTGGAGAGTCGATCTGTAAGCCGGGTTTTGTCGAGGACAGTCATTCCTCTACGACGGCCATCACTGGACGCCTCTAGCAACCTACCCGGTTCCGACGCGGGCCACGCCTGATGGAACCCTATTTGGTCTTGCTCCGAGTGGGGTTTACCTAGCCACGAACTGTTGCCAGCCGTGCGGTGCGCTCTTACCGCACCTTTTCACCCTTACCGGCACCGAAGTGCTTAGGCGGTTATTTTCTGTGGCACTTTCCGTAGGCTCGCGCCTCCCAGGCGTTACCTGGCACTCTGCCCTATGGAGCCCGGACTTTCCTCCCCCTGCTGCTCACACAACAAAAAGTTGCGGAACGAAAACAGGCAGCGACTGTCCGATCGACTCTCCGCCGCCAAGGTTACCGGCACGCGCGCACAAGAACAAGCGATACCGGCATTTATATCAAACTGCCACTACTCGGCTTTCTGCTTTTCCAGTGCAAGTTGATACAAAAGGTTCTTGCGCACCCCGGTAATTTCCGCCGCCAGCGCCGCCGCCCGTTTCAGTGGCAACTCGGCCAATAGCAGGTCGAGCACTCGCTGGGCCTCGGCACTGATGGCCTGCTCGCCTTCCGGCGCGCTCCAGCCGCCCACCAGTACTACGCATTCACCGCGCTGCTGGTTGCTGTCGCCGGCAACGAACGCGCGCAGTTCGGCCAGCGGCAGGCCCTTGAGGGTCTCGAAGGTCTTGGTCAGTTCACGTGCCAGCAGTGCCGGGCGTTCGCCACCGAATACCAGCTCCATGTCTTCAAGGCATTCGAGGATGCGGTGCGGGGCTTCATAGAAGATCAGCGTACGCGGCTCTTCCTTCACCTGCTCGAGGCGCGCGCGGCGCCCTGCCTGCTTGGCCGGCAGGAAGCCTTCGAAGATGAAGCGGTCCGACGGCAAGCCGGCCGCCGACAGTGCAGCGATCAAGGCGCAGGCGCCCGGCACCGGCACCACGCTCACCCCCGCAGCCCGCGCCTGGCGCACCAGGTGGTAGCCCGGGTCGGAAATCAGCGGCGTGCCGGCATCGGAAACCAGCGCCACGTTCTCGCCAGCCAGCAGCTTGGTGAGAAAACGCCCGCCCTCGTCACGCTCGTTGTGCTCATGACAGGCCGCCAGCGGTGTGTCGATGCCGAAGTGTTGCAGCAGGCGGATCGAATGGCGGGTATCTTCGGCAGCGATCAGCGCCACATCTGCCAGCACCTTCAGCGCCCGGGCGCTCATGTCGTCGAGGTTGCCGATGGGGGTTGCCACCACATACAGCGTCCCCACCGTGGATTTCGAAGCCCCTGCCACATCAGTCACTGCGCACACCTGTCATTCGGATCAAAGGCGCCATTGTAGCCCGAGCGCCTGCAACAGGGCGCAAAGAACTTCGCCGGCGATCAGCTGCAAGCCACCTATAGTGAAGGATCAGCACAGCAACATCGCGCCCCGGCCAGTGCTTGGGTACAATTGCCGGCCAACTTGATCGAGTAACAGGACCTTTACATGATCGCTTGCCTGCGGCTGCTCACAGCCCTCTGCCTCGCTGCCCTGCTGGCAGCTTGCGCCAGCTCGCCCTCATCCAGCCTGGGCGAACTGCCGCGCACCCCGGACGCCAGCATCGAGCAACTGCTCGAAAAGGCCGCTTCCAGCAAGTCTGCGGAAGACGCCGCACTGCTGCGCCTGAGCGCGGCCGACCTGGCCTACAAGCAGAAGGACTTCCCACGCGCCGCACGCATTCTTGAGCAAGTCCCGCTGGACACGCTCAAGCCGGCCCAGCAAGTGTTCGCCAGCACCCTCGCGGCCGAGCTGGCCATGAGCCGCAACCAGCCCAAGGCGGCCCTCACCGCCCTGGCTCACCCCAGCCTGCAACGAGTAGCCGAGCTGCCGGCAGAGCAGCAAGCGCGCACCTACAACGTGCACGCCGCCGCCCTGGAAGCCGACGGCCAGGCCCTGGCTGCCGCGCAACAGCGCATGCTGCTGGCCCCGCTGCTCAGCGGCCAGGCTGCCAGCGCCAACAATGACGCTATCTGGGCCCTGGTCGCCTCGTTGCCGGCAGAGCAACTGCAGCAGCCCGCCAACGACCAGCCCCTGGCCGGCTGGACCAGCCTGGCCTTCGCCGTGAAAAGCGCCGGCACCCTGGAACAGCAACAAGCGGCCATCGACACCTGGGTCAAACAGCACCCGGACCACCCTGCTGCCCAGCAACTGCCGCAGGCACTGACCAAGCTCAAGGAACTGGCCAGCCAGCCACTGACCAAGATTGCCCTGCTGCTGCCCCAGGAAGGCCCACTGGCCGGTGTTGCCCGCGCCCTGCGTGACGGCTTCATGGCCGCCCACTTCCAGGCCCAGCAAGCCGGTCAGCCAGCGCCTGCGGTGCAGGTGTTCGACAGCTCGCGCATCGGCTCGCTCGACGATTTCTACAACCAGGCCCAGGCCGCTGGCGTGCAACTGGTCATCGGCCCGCTTGAGAAGCCACTGGTCAAACAACTGGCCGCCAAACCACAACTGCCGATCACCACCCTGGCCCTGAACTACGCCGACGCTGGTCAAAAGGCCCCGCCGCAACTGTTCCAGTTCGGCCTGGCTGCCGAAGACGAAGCGCGCGAAGTAGCCCGCCGCGCCCGCGCCGACGGCATGGTCCGCGCCGTGGCCCTGGTGCCGAGTGGCGAATGGGGTGACCGCGTGCTGGCCGCCTTCCGCCAGGACTGGGAAGGCAATGGCGGCACCCTGCTCGCCGCCGAGCGCATCGCCCAGCCGGTTGCCCTGGCCCAGCAGATCGCCGACCTGTTCCAGCTGCGCCAGAGCGAAGGCCGCGCCAAGAGCCTGCAAAGCACGGTAGGCGGCAGCATCGCCGCACAACCGTCGCGCCGCCAGGATATCGATTTCATCTTCCTGGCCTCGACCCCGCAACAGGCCCAGCAGATCAAGCCGACCCTGAACTTCCAGTACGCCGGTGACGTACCGGTATATGCCACCTCGAACCTGTACAGCGCCAGCGGTGACATCAACCAGTACAACGACATGAATGGCATCCGCTTCTGCGAAACGCCGTGGCTGCTCGACACCAGCAACAGCCTGCGCCAGCAGGTGGTACAGCAATGGCCGCAGGCCGCCGGCAGCCTTGGCCGCCTGTACGCCATGGGCGTCGATGCCTACAGCCTGGCGCCGCGCCTGGGGCAACTGAAAGCGCTGCCGGACAACCGCGTCCAGGGCCTTTCGGGCAGCCTGAGCATCAACGCCAACCAGCGTATCGAGCGCCAGCTGCCATGGGCCGAGTTCGCCGGCGGCCAGGTCAAGCGCCTGCCTGACACCGCACGCTGATGGCAACAGCGTCGCCCACCAGCGCCGGGCAAGCAGCAGAAACCCAGGCCCTTGAGTACCTTCAAGGGCAGGGCCTGCAGCTGCTGGCGCGCAATTGGCGATGCAAAGGCGGTGAGCTTGATCTGGTCATGCTTGACGCCGATACAGTAGTATTCGTCGAAGTCCGCTACCGGTTGCACGCGTGCTTCGGTGGCGCCCTCGAAAGCATCGACGGGCGCAAGCAGAAACGGCTGGTGCTCGCCGCCAGCCTGTACTTGCAGAAGGCGCCCCACTGGGGCAACCACCCCTGCCGCTTCGACGTAGTCGCCCTGCAGGGCAGCCACCATGCAGGCAGACCGCTTCAATGGCTGAAAAACGCCTTCGAATGCTGAACCCACTTCGTTTTTTTTGCTCTATGTTTCGCGGGCTGGTCGTTGATGCGCGCAGCAAAGGCCACCGCCCCACTTAAGGTCACCAGATGGACATGCAATCCCGAATTCGCCGGCTGTTCCAGGCCAGCATCGATACCAAGCAACAGGCAATGGACATCCTGGCACCGCACATCGAGCAGGCCAGCCTGGTCATGGTCAATGCGCTGCTCAACGAGGGCAAGATGCTCGCCTGTGGCAACGGCGGCTCGGCCGGTGATGCCCAGCACTTTTCGTCGGAACTGCTCAACCGTTTCGAGCGCGAGCGCCCGAGCCTGCCAGCCATCGCGCTGACCACCGACAGCTCGACCCTGACCTCGATCGCCAACGACTACAGCTACAACGAAGTCTTTTCCAAGCAGATTCGCGCCCTGGGGCAGCCCGGCGACGTTCTGCTGGCGATCTCCACCAGCGGCAATTCGGCCAACGTGATCCAGGCGATCCAGGCCGCACATGACCGCGAAATGATTGTCGTAGCATTGACTGGCCGCGACGGCGGCGGCATGGCTTCACTGCTGCTGCCCGAAGACGTGGAAATCCGCGTACCTTCGACGGTTACCGCACGCATCCAGGAAGTCCACCTGCTGGCGATCCACTGCCTGTGCGATCTGATCGACAGCCAACTGTTCGGGAGTGAAGAATGACCCCTATGCGCCTCGGCCTGATGGCCCTGACCCTGTGCCTGAGCGTCACCGGTTGCAGCTCGGTACTCACCTCTACCCGCAATTCGCCGATCGAAGACGATCGCGGTACGCGCACCATTGGCAGCAAGATCGACGATTCGCTGATCGAGACCAAGGCTTCGGTGAACATTTCCAAGGCCAGCCCTGACCTGGACAAGGGCTCGCACATTGTTGTCAGCAGCTACAACGGCATCGTCCTGCTGGCCGGCCAGACCCCACGCGCCGACCTCAAGAGCCTCGCCGAACAGACTGCCGGCCAGGTTCAGCGCGTCAAGAAAGTGCACAACGAGCTGCAGGTGATGCAGCCCTCCTCCATCCTGGCACGCAACAACGACGCCTGGCTGACCACCAAGATCAAGACCCAGATGCTAGGTGACAGTGCCGTGCCAAGCTCGCGCATCAAGGTGATCACCGAGAACGGTATCGTCTACCTGCTCGGCCTGGTAACCCAGAAGGAGGCCAACTCGGCCACCGGAGTTGTGCAGGGCGTGTCGGGCGTGCAGAAGATCGTCAAGCTGTTCGAGTACATCGACTGATTCATTGCTGCCTGCACCGGCCTCTTCGCGGGTGAACCCGCTCCCACGGGGATCTCACAGCTTTCAAGCCTTGTGCATTCCTGGGGGAGCGTGTTTATCGAAGCGTCGAACCGCCGCGAAAGGGCCAGTACAAGCAACAACAATGCCCCACCTTTCAGAAACCCAGGAAACACCGCATGAAAAAGCTTCTGCTGCCTGCCCTGCTGATTGGCACCTTCGCCACCCTGGCCGGCTGCTCTACCCCAAGCCTGATCACCCTCAACGATGGCCGTGAAATCCAGGCTGTCGACGCACCGAAGTACGACCGCGAGGCAGGCTTCTACGAGTTCCAGCAACTCGACGGCAAGCGCACCCGCATCAACAAGGACCAGGTACGCACTATCAGCGACCTGTAACCCGAAGTTGGCTGCAACGAAAAAGGCGATCCGGTTGGATCGCCTTTTTTGTTACTTGACCACTTTCAGGCTTGGCCGACCACTTGGGCGCGGCGGCTGGCCCCCACCTTCTGGCGGGCCATCGTCGTCCGGCTGCACATCATCCTCTTCCAGCTCGTCGCCATCCATTGGCGACTCCAGCTCGAAGACCATGCCTTGGCCATTTTCGCGGGCATAGATGCCCAGGATGGCGCCAACCGGCACAAACAGCGAGTGGGCCACGCCACTGAAGCGGCCCTCGAAGCTGACCGCATCGTTATCCATGTGCAGGCTGCGCACGGCACTTGGCGAAATATTCAGGACGATCTGGCCATCGCTGGCGAAACCATCCGGCACCTGCACTTTCGGGTATTCGGCATTGACCAGCATATGGGGTGTGCAATCGTTGTCGACGATCCACTCATACAGTGCTCGAACCAGATAGGGGCGACTGGAGTTCATCAACAGCTCCTTAAAGCTTGCGCATTTCACGTTCTACGGAGGACAGGCTCGCCAGGAAAGGCTCCCGGGCAAACTGCCGCTCCATGTAATCCAGCAGCGGCTTGGCTTGCCGCGGCAATTCGATACCCAACACTGGCAAGCGCCAGAGTATGGGCAATAGACAACAATCGACCAAGCTTTGATCCTCACTCATGAAACAGGCGTACTCACCGAACAATGGCGAGACGCCGGTGAGGCTTTCGCGCAGGGCCTTGCGCGCCTCGACACGGGCTGCCTCGGTGCTGCGTGAGTCCAGCACGGTGTCGGCCAGGGCACACCAGTCGCGCTGGATGCGGTGCATCAGCAAACGGCTGTTACCCCGTGCAACCGGGTACACCGGCATCAGCGGCGGGTGCGGGTAACGCTCCTCGAGGTATTCCATCACCACGGTCGACTCATACAACGCCAGGTCACGGTCGACCAGGGTCGGCACACTGCCGTAAGGGTTTACCTCGGCCAGCTTGGCCGGCAGGCGACTGGGGTCGACATCGATGACCTGCACGCTGACACCCTTCTCGGCCAGCACAAGGCGTACCCGATGAGAATAGTGATCAGCGGGATCGGAATAGCAGGCTAACCTGTTGGTTGCGCCCATGTAGCGGCTCCTCGCACGGGATGCTTGTGCAACTGTAAATGAAAACGCGCCTGGGGCCCCCTGGCAAAACTGCCAGGGCGCCCCAGGCGCGTTCAACAACCAGAAACTACTGCGTGATCAGTGCACGTCCTTCCAGTATTCACGCTTGAGCAAATAGGCGAATACGAAGAAGAAAGCCAGGTACAGCAACACGTAGGTACCAATGCGCTGGCTTTCCAGTTTGACCGGGTTGGCCGAATAGGCCAGGAAGGTCACCAGGTTCTTGACCTTCTCGTCGAACTGCTCGGTGGTCAGGGTACCGGATTTCGGCGTGACGGTCAGCTGGTCACAGGCTTCGTGGGTGATCGGGCTGCCGGTCAACGGGTCGAATTGCTTCTTGCCATCGGTTACCGTCTGCACCTGCTTGCAGCCAATCACCTGGTTACCCTGCAAGCCAACCAGCACGTTAGGCATGCCCACGTTCGGGAACACCTTGTTGTTCACCCCATAAGGCCGCGATGGGTCCTCGTAGAAGCTGCGCAGGTAGGTGTACAGCCAGTCGGTACCCCGCACACGGGCGACCAGGGTCAGGTCGGGCGGCGCGGCACCGAACCAGGTCTTGGCGTCACTGGGCTTCATGCCGATCTGCATGTGGTCACCGATCTTGGCACCGGTGAACACCAGCTTCTCGAGCATCAGCTCGTGGGGGATACCCAGGTCATCGGCCACCCGCTCGTAACGCTGGAACTTGGCACTGTGGCAGCCCATGCAATAGTTGGCAAAGGTGCGCGCACCGTCCTGCATGGCGGCCTTGTCGGTCAGGTCGATATCGGCCTTGTCCAGCTCCAGGCCGTGTTCGGCAGCGAAGGAAAAGGCAGGCATCACTGCCAGCAAAAATACTGCAATAAACTTTTTCATCAGCCAGTCACCCTTTCCGGAACCGGTTTGGTCTTCTCAAGCCTTGTGTAGAACGGCATCAGCAGGAAGTAGGCGAAGTACAACACCGTGCACACCTGCGACAGCAAGGTACGCCCAGGTGTCGGCGCCAGTACGCCCAGCACGCCGAGGATGACGAAGGCCACGCAGAACACCAGCAGGAAGACCTTGCTGATCCAGCCCTTGTAACGCATGGAACGCACCGGGCTGCGGTCGAGCCACGGCAGTACGAACAGCACGGCGATGGCCGCGCCCATGGCAATGACGCCCATCAGCTTGTCAGGCACCGCCCGCAATATTGCGTAGAACGGTGTGAAGTACCACACCGGTGCGATGTGCTCAGGCGTCTTGAAGGCGTTGGCCTGCTCAAAGTTCGGTTTTTCCAGGAAGTAACCGCCCATTTCCGGGAAGAAGAACACCACGGCGCAGAACACGAAGAGGAACACCACCACGCCAACGATATCCTTGACGGTGTAGTACGGGTGGAACGGAATACCGTCCAGCGGAATGCCGTTTTCGTCCTTTTTCTTCTTGATGTCGACCCCATCGGGGTTGTTCGAACCCACTTCGTGCAGGGCAAGAATGTGCAGCACTACCAGGCCAAGAATCACGATTGGCAGGGCGACCACATGCAGGGCGAAGAAGCGGTTCAGGGTGATGCCCGAAATCAGGTAGTCACCACGGATCCACTGGGTGAGATCGTCACCGATCACCGGAATGGCACCGAACAGCGAGATGATCACCTGGGCACCCCAGTAGGACATCTGGCCCCACGGCAGCAGGTAGCCCATGAAGGCTTCGGCCATCAGCGCCAGGTAGATCAGCATGCCGAACAGCCAGACCAGCTCGCGCGGCTTCTGGTAGGAGCCATAGAGCAGGCCGCGGAACATGTGCAGGTAGACCACGATGAAGAACGCAGACGCACCGGTGGAGTGCAGGTAGCGCAGGATCCAGCCGTATTCCACGTCACGCATGATGTACTCGACCGAGGCGAACGCCTCTTCCGCCGAGGGCGTGAAGCTCATGGTCAGCCACACACCGGTGACGATCTGATTGACCAGCACCAGCAATGCCAAGGAGCCGAAGAAGTACAGGAAGTTGAAGTTCTTGGGCGCGTAATACTTGCTCAGGTGGTCTTCCCACATCTTGGTGGCGGGGAAGCGAGCATCAATCCAGTCCATGAACTTGCTCATCATGCGTTCTCCTGATCGACGCCGATGACAATGATGTCGTCCGTCTCGTAAGAGTGCGGCGGCACTGGCAGGTTGAGAGGTGCCGGCTGCGACTTGTAGACACGGCCAGCCAGGTCGTAGTGGGAACCGTGGCACGGGCAGAAATAGCCACCCACCCACTTCGGACCAAGGTCAGCAGGCGCAACTTCCGGGCGGAAGGTGGGCGAACAGCCCAGGTGCGTGCACAGGCCGACGAGAATGAGGATTTCCGGCTTGATCGAGCGAACCTCAGGGTCGACGTAGGTCGGCTGCACCGAGGCCTTGGACTCGGGATCAGATAGGTCACCCGTGATTTTTTTCAGGTTGCCGAGGATTTCCTGCGTTCGCCGCACGATGAATACCGGCTGGCCACGCCATTCGGCCACCATCTGCTGCCCGGCCTCGACCTTGGCGATATTGACCTTCACCGGTGCACCCGCGGCTTTCGCCTTGGCACTGGGAAACCATGACCCCACGAACGGTACCGCAGCCCCCACTGCCCCCGCCGCCCCGACCACGGATGTCGCGGCTACGAGGAAGCGGCGCCGGCCTGCGTTGACGCCGTCATTGCTCATTCAGTCCTCTCCCATCAGCTTGCTTGGCCTGTTGAACCAGGCTCGTACTTAGGTTGTGTCAATGGCACTAAAATTTGGCCGTCATGGTAAGAAACAAATCCACACACTGACAAGGTGATTACCCTGGCAAGGGCGACAACCCGCGCTTTGCTTGATCTGCGTCTATGCGACAAGCGGCCACTGACATGCTGACAGGTTAGTTCAACCCAAAAAAAAAGCCCGGTTCCAAGGAACCGGGCTTTTTTCGACTGCCGAAGCGGTATTAACGCTTGGAGTACTGAGGACGCTTACGCGCTTTACGCAGACCCACTTTCTTACGCTCGACTTCACGAGCGTCGCGGGTGACGTAGCCAGCACGACGCAGAGCGCCACGCAGGGTTTCGTCGTATTCCATCAGAGCGCGGGTGATACCGTGACGGATCGCACCGGCTTGACCGCTGACACCACCACCGGAAACGGTGACGTAGATGTCGAACTTCTCAACGGTTTCGGTCAGCTCGAGTGGCTGGCGAACAACCATGCGAGCGGTTTCGCGACCGAAGAACACGTCCAGAGAACGGTTGTTGATGGAGATGTTACCAGTACCCGGACGCAGGAATACGCGAGCGGTTGCGGTCTTGCGACGGCCAGTGCCGTAATTTTGAGTCGCCGACATAATGAACTATCCCGTTAGATCTTCAGTTCTTGAGGCTGCTGAGCAGTGTGTGGGTGAGCAGCACCCGCGTACACTTTCAGCTTGCGGTACATGTCGCGACCCAGCGGGTTCTTAGGCAGCATGCCTTTGACCGCGGTTTCGATAACACGCTCAGGGGCCTTGGCGATCAACTTCTCGAAGTTGATTTCCTTGATACCGCCCGGGAAGCCGGAGTGGGAGTAGTACATTTTGTCGGAAGACTTGGCACCAGTCACACGAACCTGCTCGGCGTTGATAACGACGATGTAGTCGCCGGTGTCAACGTGAGGGGTGTATTCTGGTTTGTGTTTGCCACGCAGACGGGTAGCGATTTCAGTAGCCAGACGACCCAGGGTCTGGCCAGCGGCGTCGACTACGAACCACTCGCGCTTTACTGTTTCCGGTTTAGCAGTAAAAGTTTTCATTCTCTAAAGCCTCAGAGGCCGCCCAGCGAAAAATAGACGGCGAATCTTACTGGATAGTGCACACGTTGCCAAGAGCAAGCGCGCAGCCGAACACAGACGCTTTTGGGGGCTCGGGTCGGGCACGCCAATGTTCGACGGGGTTCTTCCTGCGTGATGGTGCATCACTTCCGCCACGCGGAGAGGGGCTGAATTATCCAGATTGCGAGAAAAATTTCAACCTGCTTTGATAGCTATCTATTGCCAAGGAGTGTCTAACCGATGGAATACCGCCAGCTCGGCCGTACCGACCTCAATGTCAGCGCCCTGTGCCTGGGCACCATGACCTGGGGCGAACAGAACGTTCAGGCCGAAGCCTTCGAACAGATTGCCCGGGCCAAGGTCGCCGGGCTCAACTTCATCGACACCGCCGAGATGTACCCGGTGCCGCCCCGCCCGGAAACCTACGCAGCCACCGAGCGCATCATCGGCAACTGGTTCCGTGACAACGGTGATCGCGACGACTGGGTGCTGGCCAGCAAGGTTGCAGGCCCTGGCAACGGCATCAGCCACATCCGCGACGGCCAGCTCAAGCACAACCGCCAGCACATCGTCGCGGCGCTGGAGGAGAGCCTGAAGCGCCTGCAGACCGACCGTATCGACCTGTACCAACTGCACTGGCCGGAACGCAGCACCAACTTTTTCGGCAAGCTGGGCTACCAGCACCTGCCCCAGGACCACTTCACTCCGCTGGAAGAAACCCTCGAAGTACTCGACGAACAGGTGCGGGCGGGCAAGATCCGCCACATCGGCCTGTCCAACGAAACGCCGTGGGGCACCATGAAGTTCCTGCAACTGGCCGAAAGCCGAGGCTGGCCGCGGGCGGTATCGATCCAGAACCCGTACAACCTGCTAAACCGCAGCTTCGAGGTAGGCCTGGCGGAAGTGGCCATCCGCGAGCAGTGCGGCCTGCTGGCCTATTCACCGCTGGCGTTCGGCATGCTCTCGGGCAAGTACGAGAACGGCGCACGGCCGGGCAACGCGCGCCTGACCCTGTTCAGCCGCTTTGCCCGCTATTCAAACCCGCAGACCGTGGCAGCCTGCAGCCGGTACGTGCAACTGGCCCGCGAGCACGGCCTGGACCCGGCGCAGATGGCCCTGGCGTTCGTCACCCGGCAGCCGTTCGTGACCAGCAACATCATTGGCGCGACCAGCCTGCAACAGCTGGACAGCAACCTGGCAAGCCTTGATCTGAGCCTGAGCGATGAGTTGCTGGCGGCGATCGAAGCCATTCACCAGGAGCAGCCGAACCCGGCACCTTGATCGCCAGAGGGGCTGCTTTGCAGCCCCTCTGTTACATAGGCTAGACACAATCGCCAAAAAATAAGACGATCCAGCCGGTGATTGACCACTCTACCCTATAAGAACAATGACAATGATGTTTACCCAACCCTCCGCGTCGCTGCGGCGCGTCAGCATCCTGGCCATTGACAAGGTATTTGCTTCGACCTTGATGCAGGCCAAGGATTTCTTCCATCTCGCCAGCCTGCGTTACAGCAAGCAGCTGGGCCTGGGCTTGCAGCCCATGTTCGAGATCCACCTGGTGAGCCCCGACGGCCAGCCCGTGGACAGCTTCAGCAATGTTCAGCTACCGGTCGACGGTGGCCTGGACGACGCCGACGTGATCATCCTCCCGGCCTACTGGGACGATTTCGACAACCTCCTGCAACGTTATCCACAGGTGCTGCCATGGCTGCGTGAACAGCATGCCCGCGGTGCGGTGCTGTGCGCCGAGGCCAGTGGTGTGTTCTGGCTGGCCGAATCCGGCCTGCTCGATGGCAAGGAGGCGACGACCTACTGGCGCTTCTTCACCAGCTTTGCCGAACGCTTTCCGAAGATCCGGCTGAACCAGGACAAGCACCTGACCGACGCCGACAATATCTATTGCGCCGGCGGCGCCACGTCGGCCTGCGACCTGTACATCTACCTGATCGAGCGCTTCTGCGGCGCCAACGTGGCCCGCGCCGTGGCCCGCGACATACTCTACGAAGTGCAGCGCAACTACACCCCGGGGCGCATGGGCTTTGGCGGGCAGAAGCTGCATCAGGACCTGATCATTCTGCAGATCCAGCATTGGCTGGAGGAACACTTCGCCGACAAGTTCCGCTTCGAGGATGTGGCCCGCAACCACGGCATGAGCATCCGCAACTTCATGCGCCGCTTCCAGGGCGCGACAGGTGACAAGCCGCTGCACTACCTGCAACGGCTGCGGATCGAGACCGCCAAGGGGTTGCTGTCGAGCACGCGCAAGAGCATCAAGACCATCAGCTACGAAGTTGGCTATGACGATGCCAGTTTCTTTGCGCGGCTGTTCCGCCAGCACACCGAGCTGTCACCGAACCAGTATCGGCAGCAGTTCATGCAAGAGGCTTGAGGGCCATGGGGCTGCTTTGCAGCCCATTCGCGGCACAAGGCCGCCCCTACAAGAGATCGCGTACCAGCATGGAATCGCGTTCCCCTGTAGGAGCGGCCTTGTGCCGCGAATGGGCCGCAAAGCGGCCCCAGGTTCTTATGGCTTGTGCGCGCGCGACAGGAATTCGTGCGACTGCATCTCCAGCAACCGGCTCAGGGTGCGCTGGAACTCGAAGCTCAGGCGCCCGCCGGTGTACAGGTCCTTGAGCTCCACCTCGGCCGAGATGATCAGCTTGACGTTGCGGTCGTAGAACTCGTCCACCATGTTGATGAAACGACGGGCGATGTCGTCGGTGGCGACACCCATCTGCTCCACATTGCTCAACAGCACGGCGTGGAAGATCTTGCCCAGTTCGATGTAGTCGTTCTGGCTGCGCGGCCCATCGCACAGGGCGCGGAAGTCGAACCAGGCGACATCGTCACAGGTGCGCAGGGCATTGATCGGACGGTTCTCGATCATCAGCACATCGTTCTCGACCGCCTGGGTGCACTCAGGCGTCAGCGCCTTGAAGCTGGCGCGCATGCTCTGGTGCGCCGCATCGTTGAGCGGGTAGTGGAACAGTTCGGCCTGCTCCAGGTGACGCAGGCGGTAGTCGACCCCACTGTCAACGTTCACCACGTCGGTGAACTGCTTGATCATGGCAATGGCTGGCAGGAAGCGTGCGCGTTGCAGGCCGTCCTTGTACAGGCCGTCCGGCACGATGTTGGAGGTGGCTACCAGCGACACGCCGTTCTTGAACAGCTCTTCCATCAGGGTGCCGAGGATCATGGCGTCGGTAATGTCCGACACGAAGAATTCGTCGAAGCAGATGACCCTGGCTTCGTCGCTGAAGCGCTTGGCGATGATGGTCAGCGGGTTCTTCTCGCCCTTGAGGGTTTTCATTTCCTCGTGCACACGCTTCATGAAGCGGTGGAAGTGCGTACGCATCTTCTGCTTGAACGGTAGCGCTTCGTAGAAGGTATCGACCAGGTAGGTCTTGCCTCGCCCTACCCCACCCCAGAAGTACAGGCCCTTCACCGGGGTCTGCTCCTTCTTGCCGAACAGCTTGCCGAACACGCCCGGCTTGTTGTTCTGCGCCTGTACCAGGTCGTCGTACAGGCGCTGCAGGTGACGCACCGCAGTTTCCTGCGCCGCGTCATGGAAGAAGTCGGGACGTTTCAGATCTGCTTGATAGCGTTCTAAGGGAGTCATGATTCGTTAGCGAGGCAACAAAAAACGGGCCGTCACTGTAGCGACAGGCCCGCTTAATGGCAATCAGACTTGCGTCAATATGCCTCAGTCCTGCTGTGGTGCCAGGGCATCACGCAGGCTTTGAATGGCCGCATCACGGGCTTCGGCGCTGTCGAACTGCGGCCCGTCGGCAACCTGCTCGCCGTTGAGCCACAGGCCAAAGCTCAGGCCTTCGACCCGCACATCGGCCTCGCCACCCTGCTGCAGCTGCTTGCTCACGGCGCCAGCGCTCTTGCCGTCGGCGAAGCTGCGCGACAGCAGCAGTTGCTCGCCGTCAGCGGCCAGCAGGCGGAAGCGGAAGCTGCCGTCTTCGTCGCGGAAGCTGACGAAGCGTGCGCTCTTGGCGGCCTTCTTCTTCACCTCGGTGCCGGCTTGCACACCGCTACGGAACGAACGCAGGCCAACGGCTTCGCGCAGTTGCTCGAGGAACGGCGTGGCAATCTTGCGTGCCTTGGCGGCGCCGGCCAGCAGGATGTCTTCCAGGTCCGCCGGGCGTGCGATCAACTGGTGGTAGTACTCGCGTTTTTCGGCAAGTTGGCCATCCAGCAGCTGGAACAGGCGCTGCTTGGCATCGCCCCAGCCCAGGCCCTGCAGCAGCTCTTCGCGGAATTCGGCGCATTGCTGCGGCGTCGAGAAGGCCTGGTACAAGGTGAACAGGTGCGAATTGTCCGGGTCTTTCGCTTCGCCGGGCGCGCGCGAGTCAGTGACGATGCGCGAGATGGCGTCTTTCATGTCCTTGGCGCTGGTGAACAACGGGATGGTGTTGTCATAGCTCTTGGACATCTTGCGCCCGTCCAGGCCTGGCAACGTGGCCACGCTTTCCTCGATCACCGCCTCCGGCAGGGCGAAGAAGTCCCGGCCCTGGCCGAACAGGTGGTTGAAGCGCTGGCCGATGTCGCGGGCCATTTCCACGTGCTGGATCTGGTCACGGCCGACCGGCACCTTGTGGGCGTTGAACATCAGGATGTCGGCGGCCATCAGTACCGGGTAGCTGAACAGGCCCATGGTCACGCCGGCGTCCGGGTCTTCGCCGTTCTCGACGTTCTTGTCCACCGAGGCCTTGTAGGCATGCGCGCGGTTCAGCAGGCCCTTGGCGGCAACGCAGGTCAGCAGCCAGGTAAGCTCGGGAATTTCCGGGATGTCGGACTGGCGGTAGAAGGTCACCTTGTCCGGGTCCAGGCCACCAGCCAGCCAGGTGGCGGCGATTTCCAGGCGCGAACGCTGGATACGCAGCGGGTCGTCGCACTTGATCAAGGCGTGGTAGTCGGCCAGGAAGTAGAACGAGTCGGCACCGGGCTGCTGGCTGGCACGGATCGCAGGGCGAATGGCGCCGGCGTAGTTGCCCAGGTGCGGAGTGCCGGTGGTGGTGATACCGGTAAGAATGCGCGTGGTCATGGGTGTTCGCTTATTCAGGCTTGGCTCAGTTCGAAAGGCGCGGCAGCAGCAGATCCTTCAGATCGGTCAGCTTGCCATGGAAGAAGTGTCCGCATTCTGCCACTTTCAGCAGCTCATGGGGGCGCGACAGGCTGCCGGACCATTCGTAAACCAGCTGCGGCGCGACCACTTCGTCGGCATCTGGCTGCACCACGGTGATCGGGCAGTGCTGTGGCAGCGGGAATTCGGCGGTCAGGCGCATGACTGCCGGGGCAATCATGAACAAGTGTTGCAACGTTACCCCGGCGGCCTCCAGGCGGCCGGCCAGGCTGGTGGCAACGAAACCGCCGAACGAGAAGCCCATCAGCACCAGTGGCAGGTCGGGGTGCCTGGCACGCAGCCAGGCGGCAGCGGCCTCGGCATCGGCCACTTCGCCGGCCCCCATGTCATGGCTGCCGGCGCTCTGGCCGACGCCACGGTAGTTGAAACGCAGGGTCACATAGCCGGCATCGCGAGCGGTGCGTTGCAGGGTCGAGACCACCTTGTTGAGCATGGTGCCGCCCTGGACCGGGTTGGGGTGGCAGATCAGCACCGCGCCACGGGCATCGGCCACGTCCAGGTACAAGGCTTCCAGCTGGCCGGCAGGGCCATCGATGAACAAGGGGGTTTCGCGGACAAGCAAGGCACTACTCCGTGACCTCGGGAAGGGTCGATTCGTCTAGGTGAGGAATTCTGTTCTGATTTGCGATCGCTCGCGGTATACAGCGCAGGTCTGAGCCGTTAACGTAAAGCAAAGCCGTTTATAGAGGAAGGACTCGTGGAACTCTCGCTCCTTGTTTGGTTGTTGCCAACCCTGGCCCTGGTCATCGGTGTGGCGGTCGGTTTCATTGTTGCCCGTCTGCTGCCCAACGCGGCGCCGAGCAACACCCAGCGCCAACTGGATGACATCCAGAAACGCTTCGACAGCTACCAGAACGAAGTGGTCACCCACTTCAACAGCACCGCCATGCTGGTCAAGAAACTGACCCAGAGCTACCAGGACGTACAGGATCACCTGGCCGAAGGCGCCAACAGCCTGGCCCTCGATGAAGTCACTCGCCAGCGCCTGCTGGCTGCACTGCATTCCGAAGCGCCGCAAGGCCCGCGTGACCGCCTGACCCCACCGAAAGACACCGCCGAAGTGCCGCGCGACTATGCGCCAAAAGCGCCAAATTCGCCGGGCATGCTCGATGAGAGCTACGGGCTCAAGCGTTGATCTGCTGAACATGAAAAAGGCCTCGCAAGAGGCCTTTTTTGTGCTTTGAATCGCCAAGAGAACCCCGCCAGTGCGGGGTTCCCGGTTCAGATCAAGGCTTGCGCCAGGACTGGCCACCTTCATCATCGTCACCGCCACTGCGGCAAATGAACAGGTCGATGTATTTCGGGAATACGCTCATTGTCAAACTCCTATTAAATAAGCCGGCCAATTCACCAGCTCATCCAAAGTGCCATCGCCTGATCCCGTAAGGCATTGGGCAAGTGTTCCCGATCCTGCAAGGCAAGTTCATGCACACGCCTTCAACGCCACCTCGATATCTGCCAGCAGGTCCTCCACATCCTCCAGCCCGACTGACAACCTCACCAGCCCCTCTGATATCCCGTGATGCGCCCGCTCTTGTGGCGTGTAACTGGAGTGCGTCATGCTCGCCGGGTGCTGCGCCAGCGACTCGGCATCCCCCAGGCTCACTGCCCGGGCAAAAAGCTGCAGCGCATTCATGAAACGCCGCCCTGCCTCTATCCCCCCCTTGAGCTCAAAGGCAATCATCCCGCCCGGCAGACGCATCTGCCGCTGTGCCAGTTCGTACTGGGCAAACGACGGCAACCCTGGGTAGTGAATCAGCTCCACCTGCGGCTGCCGAGCCAGAAACTGCGCAACCTGCAACGCATTGGCGCAGTGGCGGTCCATGCGCAGAGCCAAGGTCTTGATACCGCGCATCAAGAGCGAAGCGTCATGCGGCGACAGCACAGCCCCGGTCATGTCTTTGAGCCCCTCCAGGCGAATCCGGTCGACCATCGCCTTGCGCCCCACCACCAGGCCTGCGGTGATGTCGCCATGGCCACTGAGGTACTTGGTCGCCGAATGCACCACCAGGTCCGCCCCCAGTTCCAGTGGCCGCTGCAGGTAAGGCGTGCAGTAGGTGTTGTCGACCACCACAAGCACATCACTCCCCCGCACCGCCTCGACGACCGCCGCTATATCCACCAGTTGCATGTTGGGGTTGGCCGGTGTTTCGAAGTAGATCATCCGCGTTTTGCTGTTGATCGCCGCTTTCAGGGCCTTGGCATCGTTAAGGTCGACATGGTGGATCTTGAGCCCGAACTCGCCAATGCCATGGTGCAGGAACGCAAAGGTGCAGCCATACAAGGTGCGCCCCACGATCAGCTCATCACCAGGCCGCAGCAGGGTCCAGAGGGTCGAAGTAATGGCCCCCATCCCCGACGCCAGCGCCAATCCCGCCTCACCACCCTCCAGCGAGGCCATGCGTTGCTCAAGCAAGGCCAGGGTGGGGTTGGAGATGCGGCTGTAGAAGTGCCCCGCCTCCTCCCCGGCGAAGCACGCAGCGCCGTATTCGACAGTCGGGAAGGCATAGGTCGCGGTCTGGTACACCGGTGGCACCAAGGCACCACCGTGGGAGAGCGGGTCGTAGCCATGGTGAATGGCCCGTGTGGAAAAACCGGTGTTGTTATGGGAGTCGCGCACGGCAACAGCCTCTTGTGGTTTGTTATAAGCTTATGCCACCGAGCTGCCCGATTTTTTCCAAAATTACCCACGCATCTGCGTGCTTGCTGGAACAAAAACAACAATTAACGGACCAGGAGGGCAAAACATGCCTTCAAGCCTCGACCGCACCGACCGCGCCCTGCTCGCCGCCTTGCAGGACAACGCCCGCCTCACCGTCGCCGAACTTGCCGACCAGGTGGCATTGACCACCTCGCCCTGCTGGCGCCGGGTCAAGCTGCTGGAAGACAACGGCTATATCACTGGCTACCAGGCCATCCTCTCGCCCAAGTCGCTGGGGTTCGGCGTGACCGCGTTCGTCAGCATCATGATGGACTCGCACACCAAGGACATGGCGCTGGCGTTCGAGCAGCGGCTGATGGAAATTCCCGAAATCGTCGCCTGCCACAACATCTCCGGGCGCTATGACTTTTTGCTGGAGATCCTGGCCCGGGACCTGGAGTCGTTCGGGGAGTTCACCCGCGAAGTGCTGCAGCGGCTGCCGGGGGTGAAGGAGATCTATTCGAGTTTTTCCTACAAGGCGGTGAAGGAGCGGCGGGTGATTCCGGTGTCGGAAAAACATATCTGAACCGGATACGCAGCACCTGAAGGAATGAGAAATAAAAAACCCCGCCGAAGCGGGGTCTTTTAATTGCAGGCCAGCGCTTAGATAGCGCCGCGCTGACGCAGCACGTCCAGCACCTGTTTCACGCCTTCATCCACGCTAGTGGCCTGGGTGTCGATCACAAGGTCGGCATCCAGCGGCACATCGAACGGGAAGCTTTCGCCCGGGATGTTTTCGCCACCGGCAGCGTACAGGCCTTGCGGGTCGCGCTCGCGGCAAGCCAGCGGCGAGGCCTGGACGTAAACGGTCACCAGGCGCTCTTTGCCGATCAGGGCCTTGGCCTGTTCGCGGCCTTCGGCATCCGGGGCCACGAACGCAGCCAGGGTCAGCAGGCCGGCTTCGTTGAACTGGCGCGCCACATGGGCGGCGCGGCGCCAGTTTTCGGTGCGGCCGGCGCGGTCTTGCGGCAAGCCCTTGTTCAGGTCGTGGCGCAGGTTCTGGCCGTCGAGCACGTATACCGCACGGCCCATGTCGAACAGCTTGCGCTCCACGGCATAGGCCAGGGTGCTCTTGCCAGCGCCGGACAGGCCGCTGAACAGCACGGTGGCTGGCTGCTGGCCGAAGCGCAGGGCGCGCTCTTCGGTAGACACGTGGGCCTGCTTGCCATGCTGGCCGGTGCTGCCATGCGGCAGGACTGGCGGAGCGATGATCATGCCAGCGCCAACGGTGCCGTTGGTCAGGCGGTCGATGACAATGAACGCACCGGTGGTGCGGTTGCTGTCGTAGCCGTCC
This sequence comes from Pseudomonas sp. BN505, assembly GCF_029873175.1. Taxonomy (NCBI): domain Bacteria; kingdom Pseudomonadati; phylum Pseudomonadota; class Gammaproteobacteria; order Pseudomonadales; family Pseudomonadaceae; genus Pseudomonas; species Pseudomonas sp. BN505. Next base: position 164,661 of record NZ_SSOI01000045.1, on the reverse strand, counting down.
AGGGCGATGGCGCTGTCCAGCGACACCTTGACACGACCGATCTCGTTCAGTTGCAGCGCGCTGGCTGCGTCCTTCTCGAGCGTGTTCACATCGACCTTGTGGGTAATGCTTGCGATCGAGCCCGGCACATAGCTGGTGGCGCGCTTGATGTCGTATTTCTTGCCTGGGAGCATCGGCTCTTCGGCCATCCACACCAGCATGGCGTCGAACTGGTCGGTCACCGGCGGTACGTTGTCGGCATGTACCAGCAGGTCGCCACGGGAGATGTCGATCTCGTCTTCCATGGTCAGGGTCACGGCCTGGCCTGGGCCGGCGTTTTCCAGTTCACCTTCGTAGGTGACGATGGACTTGACGCGGCTGCTCTTGCCCGACGGCAGCACGACGATTTCATCACCCTTGTGCACTACGCCGCTGGCAATGGTGCCGGCGAAGCCACGGAAGTTCAGGTTCGGGCGGTTCACGTACTGCACCGGGAAGCGCAGGTCGGTGAAGTTGCGGTCGGCCGAAACCTCGACGGTTTCGAGGATTTCCATCAGCGTCGGGCCGGTGTACCACGGCGATTGTTCGCTGTGGTTGACCACGTTGTCGCCCTTGAGCGCCGACATTGGCACGAACTGCAGGCTGCTCGGGGTCAGGTTGATGGCCTCGGCGAACTGCAGGTAGTCGGCCTTGATCGACTCGAAGACGCCCTCATCAAAGCCCTTGAGGTCCATCTTGTTGACCGCGACCACGATGTGCTTGATGCCCAGCAGCGAGGCAATGTAGCTGTGGCGACGGGTCTGGGTTTGCACGCCGTAGCGGGCATCGACCAGGATGATCGCCAGGTCACAGGTGGATGCACCGGTGGCCATGTTGCGGGTGTACTGCTCGTGGCCCGGGGTGTCGGCAATGATGAACTTGCGCTTGGCGGTTGAGAAGTAGCGGTAGGCGACATCGATGGTGATGCCCTGCTCACGCTCGGCCTGCAGGCCGTCGACCAGCAGCGCCAGGTCGACTTCTTCGCCGGTGGTGCCGGACTTCTTCGAATCACGGGTGATGGCTTCGAGGTGGTCCTCGTAGATCATCTTCGAATCGTGCAGCAGGCGCCCGATCAGGGTGCTCTTGCCGTCATCCACGTTGCCGCAGGTGAGGAAACGCAGCAGTTCTTTGCGCTCGTGCTGAGCCAGATAAGCGAGGATGTCTTCGCTGATCAAATCGGATTGGTGCGACATGGAGTAACCCTGAAAATTAGAAGTAGCCCTGACGTTTTTTGTCTTCCATGGAACCGGCGCCATCGTGGTCGATGACCCGGCCCTGGCGCTCGGAAGTGCGCGTCAGGAGCATTTCCTGAATGATGTCGGTCAGCGTTTCTGCTTCCGACTCGACAGCACCCGTCAACGGGTAGCAACCGAGGGTACGGAAACGCACCTTCTTCTTGACGATACGGGCCTTCTCTTCCTCGGAAAGGTGCTCGAGGATGCGCTCGTCGTCGATCATGATCAGGGTGCCGTTCTTCTCGATGACTTCCCGCTCGGCGGCGAAGTACAGCGGCACGATCGGGATGCCTTCAAGGTAGATGTACTGCCAGATGTCCAGCTCGGTCCAGTTCGACAGCGGGAAGACGCGGATCGACTCGCCCTTGTTGACCTTGCCGTTGTAAACGTTCCAGAGCTCGGGGCGCTGGTTTTTCGGGTCCCAGCGGTGCTTGCTGTCGCGGAACGAATACACACGCTCTTTGGCCCGCGACTTCTCTTCGTCGCGGCGCGCGCCACCGAAGGCGGCGTCGAAACCATGCTTGTCCAGTGCCTGCTTCAGGCCCTGGGTCTTCATGATGTCGGTGTGCTTGGAGCTGCCATGGGTGAACGGGTTGATGCCCTGCGCCACACCCTCAGGGTTGACGTGGGTGATCAGTTCCAGGCCCATTTCCTCGACCATCTTGTCGCGGAAGCTGTACATCTCCTGGAATTTCCACTGGGTGTCGACGTGCATCACCGGGAATGGCAGCTTGCCCGGGAAGAAGGCCTTGCGCGCCAGGTGCAGCATCACGGCGGAATCCTTGCCGATCGAGTACAGCATCACCGGGTTGTCGAACTCGGCGGCCACCTCGCGGATAATGTGGATGCTTTCCGCCTCCAGCTGTTTCAAGTGCGTCAGTTTGTCGACCATGGCTACTCACGAAAAACGATCTTATGGACGGCCTGCGGGCCGTGTTCGAGCGAGCCACTTTATCACAGCGGCTGCTTCTATTTAGGAGGCGGGCTAGATCGAAAAGATCTAACGATATGACTGCGGGTTTGGGCTCTGCCTGCCCAGCACCGAGCCCTGTAGGAGCAGCCTTGTGCTGCGAAGAGGCCGGTATAGCAGATAGGGATCTATTGCCTGCGTCGACCTCTTCGCAGCACAAGGCTGCTCCTACAACGAACCGCATGGAACTCCGAAAGCCTCAGATGGGATTCGGGCAATCGATGAACAGGTGCTCCACGGCAAACCGCCGCGCCAGGCAATCGCCCAGCGCCTGCACGCCGTAACGCTCGGTGGCATGGTGCCCGGCAGCAATGAAGCTGACGCCATTCTCGCGCGCGCTGTGGTAGGTCTGCTCCGACGCCTCGCCGGTCAGGTACAGGTCCACCCCGGCGGCAATCGCCGTGTCGATGTAACCCTGCCCGCCACCGGTGCACCAGCCGACCCTACGGATCATTTGCTCGCCATCCACCAGCAACGGTTCACGCCCCAGCACTTCCTGAACCCGCCGGGCAAAATCGCGCGCAGTCACAGGTTCAGCCAGTGAGCCGACCAACCCCACCACCTTGGGGTTCTCCGGGTCCAGCGGGCCTTCGACGGTGATGTCCAGTTGCCGCGCCAACTGCACGTTGTTGCCCACCTCCGGGTGCACATCCAGCGGCAGGTGAAACGCCAGCAGGCTGATGTCGTTGTTCAGCAAGGTTTTCAGGCGACGCTGGCGGATACCGGTAATGCACGGGTTCTCACCCTTCCAGAAGTAACCATGGTGCACCAGCACCAGGTCGGCCTGGGCCTCGACCGCAGCATCCAGCAACGCCTGGCTGGCAGTAACGCCGCTGACGATACGGCTGACCTGCGGCCGGCCCTCCACTTGCAGGCCATTGGGGCAATAATCCTGGATCTTCGCGCTGCCCAGGTAACGCTCGGCTTCCTCGACCAGGATGTTTAGAGCGACGGCCATGAAAATCTCCTCGAAAACTGCGCTTTTCTCGGGCACAACACCAATGGAACGCCCGTATAATGCCGGCCATTATGGGCCGTCGCCGGCACTGGGGGAACCGGTGTATGATCCCGCGCGCTCATGCCCCACTGCGCGGCCACTGGCCCTCGCTCTTTCCAGGATTCGTTCATGTTCAAGGCTTTGCGTTACTTTGGCTGGCCCCTGCTTACCGGCGTACTGATCGCCATGCTGATCATCCAGCGTTTCCCTCAATGGGTCGGCCTGCCCAGCCAGGACGTCAACCTGCAACAGGCACCGCAGACCACGCGGATCATGCAGGGCCCGGTGTCGTATGCCGACGCCGTGACACTGGCCGCCCCCGCCGTGGTCAACCTGTACACCACCAAAGTGGTGAACAAAAGCGCCCATCCGCTGTTCGAGGACCCGCAGTTCCGCCGTTTCTTCGGCGACAACCTGCCCAAGCAACGCCGTTGGGAATCGAGCCTGGGCTCGGCGGTGATCATGAGCCCCGAGGGCTACCTGCTGACCAACAACCATGTCACCAGTGGCGCCGACCAGATCGTCGTGGCCCTGAAAGATGGCCGCGAAACCCTGGCCCGCGTGATCGGCAGCGACCCGGAAACCGACCTGGCGGTGCTGAAGATCGACCTGAAGAACCTGCCGGCGATCACCATCGGCCGTTCCGACACCATTCACATCGGCGACGTGTCACTGGCCATCGGCAACCCGTTCGGTGTCGGCCAGACCGTGACCATGGGTATCATCAGCGCTACCGGCCGTAACCAGCTGGGCCTCAACAACTACGAAGACTTCATCCAGACCGACGCAGCGATCAACCCCGGCAACTCGGGCGGCGCACTGGTCGATGCCAGTGGCAACCTGGTCGGCATCAACACCGCGATCTTCTCCAAGTCCGGCGGTTCGCAGGGCATCGGCTTTGCCATCCCGGTGAAGCTGGCACTGGAGGTGATGAAGTCGATCGTCGAGCACGGCCAGGTGATCCGTGGCTGGCTGGGCATCGAGGTGCAGCCGCTGAGCCAGGAACTGGCCGAATCGTTCGGCATGAAGGACCGCCCGGGTATCGTGGTGGCCGGTATCTTCCGCGAAGGGCCGGCGGCCAAGGCCGGGTTGCAACTGGGTGACGTGATCCTGAGCATCAACGGCGAACCGGCCGGTGACGGGCGCAAGTCGATGAACCAGGTGGCGCGGATCAAGCCCACCGACAAGATCACCATCGAGGTGATGCGCAATGGGCAGCAGCTGAAGCTGATTGCCGAGGTGGGGCTGCGGCCGCCGCCGGCGCCGGCTGCAACGCAAGAAGAAAAGTAAACCTCCCGTGTAGGAGCGGCCTTGTGCCGCGAAAGGGCCGCATGGCGGCCCCAGCCATATCAGCGGCGAAGCTGAAACCCTGGGGCCGCTGCGCGGCCCTTTCGCGGCACAAGGCCGCTCCTACAGGGACCGCGACAGCCCCCTCAATAGTGCAGCACCAGTTGCCTCAATGCAGGATCTGGCTCAGGAACAACCTGGTCCGGTCACTGCGCGGCCGGTCGAAGAAGTCATCCGGCGCCGCCTGCTCCACAATCTCGCCCTTGTCCATGAAGATCACCCGATTCGCCACGGTGCGGGCAAAGCCCATCTCGTGGGTCACGCAGAGCATGGTCATGCCGTCTTCGGCCAGGCCCACCATGGTATCGAGCACTTCCTTGACCATTTCCGGGTCCAGCGCCGAGGTCGGCTCGTCGAACAGCATGATCTTCGGCTTCATGCACAGCGCACGGGCAATGGCCACACGCTGCTGCTGGCCACCCGACAACTGCCCCGGGTACTTGTGTGCCTGCTCGGGAATACGCACACGCTCCAGATAATGCATGGCAATTTCCTCGGCCTTGCGCCGCGGCATCTTGCGCACCCACATGGGCGCCAGGGTGCAGTTTTCCAGAATGCTCAGGTGCGGGAACAGGTTGAAGTGCTGGAACACCATGCCCACTTCGCGGCGGATGGCCTCGATCTGCTTGAGGTCGTTGGTCAGCTCGACGCCATCGACCACGATACGCCCCTGCTGGTGCTCTTCAAGGCGGTTGAGGCAACGGATGGTGGTGGACTTGCCCGAGCCGGACGGCCCGCACAGCACGATGCGCTCGCCCTGGCGCACGTTCAGGTTGATGTCCTTGAGCACATGGAACTGGCCGTACCACTTGTTCACACCCTGCATCTGGATGATGCCTTCGGGGCCGGCAGGCTGCTTGATCGCTTCACTCATTTCGAAACTCCTAACGCTTGTGGCCAGTGTCCAGCTTGCGCTCCAGGTGCATGGAGTAGCGGGACATACCGAAACAGAAAATCCAGAACACCAGGGCGGCGAACACATAGCCCTCGGTAGCCATGCCCAGCCAGGCCGGGTCGGCGGCGGCTTGCTTGACGCTGTTCAGCAGGTCGAACAGGCCGATGATGATCACCAGGCTCGTGTCCTTGAACAGGGCAATGAAGGTGTTGACGATGCCGGGGATCACCAGCTTGAGGGCCTGCGGCAGAATCACCAGGCCCATCGAGCGCCAGTAGCCCAGGCCCATGGCCGCAGCGGCTTCGTACTGGCCCTTGGGGATGGCCTGCAGACCACCGCGCACCACCTCGGCGATGTACGCCGACTGGAACAGGATCACGCCGATCATTGCCCGCAGCAGCTTGTCGAAGCTCATGCCTTCGGGCAGGAACAACGGCAGCATCACCGACGACATGAACAGCACGGTAATCAACGGCACGCCGCGCCAGAACTCGATGAAGGTCACGCACACCACCTTCACGGCCGGCATCCTCGAACGCCGGCCCAGGGCCAGCAGGATGCCCAGCGGCAAGGCGCCGACAATACCCACGGTGGCGATCACCAGGGTCAGCATCAGCCCGCCCCACTGGCTGGTCGGTACGCTTTCCAGGCCCAGGTACCCTCCGTGCAGCAGGGTGTAGGCCAGTATCGGATACAGCACCAGGAAGCCCAGGCCGTAGAAGGCCTTGCGCGGGAAGCGCTTGATGAACAGCGGCGCAGCGCCGATGACGGCAAGCCATACCGTCAGGTCCACCCGCCAGCGCAGCTCGGCCGGGTAGTAGCCGTACATGAACTGGCCAAAGCGCTGCTGCACGAACACCCAGCAGGCGCCCTCCTTGGTGCAGTCGGCGCGGGTGGTGCCGACCCAGTTGGCGTCAATCAACGCCCACTGCAGCAGCGGTGGCACGATTAGCCATACCAGGTAGATGGCGAGCAGGGTCAACAGCGTGTTGAGCCAGCTGGAGAACAGGTTGGCACGCATCCATGCGAGCACGCCGACGGTTTTCACCGGTGGCGGCATATCGGGTTTGAAAACATGGGCATTCACGGGCGTATCCTCACCGCTCGATCAGCGCTATGCGCTTGTTGTACCAGTTCATCAGCAGCGAAATGCTGATGCTGATGGCGAGATAGACACTCATGGTGATCGCAATCACCTCGATGGCCTGGCCGGTCTGATTGAGCACGGTGCCGGCAAACAGCGAGACCATCTCTGGGTAACCGATACCGGCCGCCAGCGACGAGTTCTTCGCCAGGTTCAGGTACTGGCTGGTCAGCGGCGGAATGATCACCCGCAGTGCCTGGGGAATGATCACCTTGCGCAGGGTCGGGCCCTCGCGCAGGCCCAGCGACCGCGCGGCTTCGGTCTGGCCATGGCTGACCGAACGGATGCCGGAACGCACGATTTCAGCAATGAAGGCTGCCGTATAGATAGTCAGCGCCAAGGTCAGCGCCAACAGCTCGGGGATCAGCACCCAGCCACCGACGAAGTTGAAGCCCTTGAGCTGCGGCACTTCCCAGCTGACCGGGCTGCCGAACAACAGCACGCTCAGGCCAGGTATGACGATGAACAGCGCCAGCCCCACCCAGAACTTGTGAAACGGCACGCCGGTCTCGTCGAAGCGCTTGTTGGCCAGGCGCACCATCACGACAATGGCGGCAATGGCCACCACCAAGGCCACGACGAACGGCCAGAAGCCATCGGCCATGGACGCGCCAGGCATGTTCAGGCCCCGGTTGCTGATGAAGAACATGTCGTCGATGTTGATGCTGCCCCGCGGTCCCGGCAGGGTCAGGAACACGGCGAAGTACCAAAACAGGATCTGCAGCAACGGCGGGATGTTGCGGAAGGTTTCCACATACACGGTCGCCAGTTTGTTGATCATCCAGTTCGGTGACAGGCGAGCCACACCGATGATGAAGCCCAGAATGGTCGCCAGGATGACGCCGATGAAGGTCACCAGCAGGGTATTGAGCAGGCCGATGACGAACACCCGCGCATAGCTGTCGGATTCCACATAGGGGATCAGGTGCTGAGCGATGCCGAAGCCTGCACTGCGGTCGAGGAAGTCGAAGCCTGAGGTGATACCCCGGTGTTGCAGGTTGGTTTGTGTGTTGTGGAACAGGTACCAGCCCAGGCCGACCACGAAGACGATCGTGAGGATCTGGAACAGCCACGCGCGCACACGCGGATCGTTAAGGGACAAGCCCTTGGGTGCGCCGATTTGATTTTGCATGAAGTGCCCCGGACAGTAGGGATTCGAACAGCCTGCGGCGGCGGGATGCCGCCGCAGGGTGCAACCATCAGCGCACAGGTGGCGCGTACTGGATGCCGCCGTTGTTCCACAGGGCGTTCATGCCACGGTCGATCTTCAGGTCGGTGCTCTGGCCCAGGTTCTTCTCGAACACTTCGCCGTAGTTGCCGACTTGCTTGACGATCTGCACTACCCAGTCTTTGGGCAGCTTGAGGTCCTTGCCGTACTCACCATCCGCACCCAGCAGGCGGGCGACGTCCGGGTTTTTGGTGCCTTTGGCTTCGGCCTCGACATTTTTCGAGGTGACGCCTGCCTCTTCGGCGTTGAGCATGGCGAACAGGGTCCACTTGACGATGCTGAACCACTCCTCGTCGCCTTTACGCACCACCGGGCCCAGGGGCTCCTTGGAGATGGTTTCCGGCAGTACCACGTAGTCGGTCGGCGCGGCCAGCTTGGAACGCTGGGCGAACAGCTGCGACTTGTCCGAGGTCAGCACGTCGCAACGGCCCGACTCCAGCGACTTGGCGCTTTCGTCCGAGGTGTCGAAGGTGATCGGGGTGTACTTGAGGTTATTGGCGCGGAAGAAGTCCGACACGTTCAGCTCGGTGGTGGTACCGGCCTGGATACAGATGGTTGCGCCATCAAGCTCCTTGGCACTGGAGACACCCAGCTTCTTGTTGACCAAAAAGCCTACGCCGTCGTAGTAGGTGACCCCGGCGAACACCAGGCCCATGCCGGCATCGCGCGAGCTGGTCCAGGTGGTGTTGCGCGATAGCACGTCGACCTCGCCCGACTGCAGGGCGGTGAAGCGTTCCTTGGCGTTGAGCTGGCTGAACTTGACCTTGGTCGCATCGCCGAACACGGCTGCGGCCACGGCGCGGCACACATCGGCGTCGATACCGACGATCTTGCCCTGCGCATCAGGTACCGAGAAGCCCGGAAGACCGTCGCTCACGCCACACTGGACGAAGCCCTTCTTCTTTACCGCATCGAGGGTGGCGCCGGCCTGGGCATTGCTCACGGCGCCCAGTGCGGCGGCAGCGGTCAGGACTGCCAGGGTGGTTTTCAACATCTTCATTCACAACCTCCAAATCGCTCTTGTTGTATCGAGCCGGAATTGCACCGCACCCTTTTGAGGCGTATCCGACCCGTATTGGCTTGTTATTGGGTCAATTGGCGCAATGGACTGTTCTGTGACAGCCTTCGCGTACAAAGGGTGTTACCGTCTCGGCCTACCCTTTGCATCACAGATTGAATTGCAAAGCGCGTACCAGATTCTGTGGCTGTAGCGTTTAAGCGCTCGTCAAGTAGGGAAAGTTGTATCGTTGCGACATTCTTTTTCCGACAAACATTTCCAGCGCCTTCTTTTCACGCACGCCATAACAAGACCCGCACACTTTCGGAGCAGTCATGACCAACCCGCTGATTCTCGAACCACAGAAAACCGCTGACGCCTGTGTGATCTGGTTGCACGGTCTGGGGGCCGACCGTTACGACTTCCTACCTGTGGCCGAATTCATGCAGGAGCGCCTGCTCAGCACCCGCTTCATCATGCCCCAGGCCCCGACCCGTCCAGTCACCATAAATGGCGGGTATGCCATGCCCAGCTGGTATGACATCAAGGCCATGACCCCGGCCCGCGCCATTGACGAAGCGCAGCTGGAAGCGTCGGCCGAACAAGTGGTTGCCCTGATCAAGGCCGAGCAGGCCAAAGGCATCAACCTGTCGCGGATCTTCCTGGCCGGCTTCTCCCAGGGTGGCGCGGTTGTGCTGCACACTGCCTATATAAAGTGGCAAGAAGCACTGGGTGGGGTGATCGCCCTGTCCACCTACGCCCCCACCTTCAACGACCAGCACCAGTTGACTGCCTGCCAGCAGCGCACCCCGGCCCTGTGCCTGCATGGTGTGCATGACCCGGTGGTGATCCCGTCCATGGGGCGCACCGCCTTCGAGTACTTGAACACCTGGGGCGTCGCCGCCCGCTGGTACGAATACCCGATGGAACACGAAGTGGTGGTCGAAGAGCTGAACGACATCCACAACTGGCTCAGCGAGCAGCTGCAATAGGCTGGCTCTCTTGTAGTTGTGGGAGTATTCCGCTACGCCGCGCCCGGATCTTGCATTACACTGCCCGGCGTACATTCCTTAATCAGTTGATGAGACGATCGTGCTCAAAGCACTCAAGAAAATATTCGGCAAGGGAGACGCCGCGCCACAAGCCGTCGCTCCTGCTGCCAGCGTGACGCCGCCTGCGCGCGCACCCGCCAGCGAGGCCCGGCCCGCAGCAAAACCGGCCGTACCGCGTGCCAACACCGCCCCCGAGGCTGAACAACCCGCCACCGCTACCGCTACCGCTACGCCACCTGCCGACAAAGCGGCCAAGGACAAACCGCGTCGCGAGCGCAAGCCCAAGCCGCAGGCCAGCCTGTGGAAGCCGGAAGACTTCGTGGTCGAGCCGCAGGAAGGCAAGACCCGCTTCCACGACTTCAAACTGTCCAACGAGCTGATGCACGCCATCCACGACCTGGGCTTCCCGTACTGCACGCCGATCCAGGCGCAGGTGCTGGGGTATACCCTGCGTGGCCAGGACGCCATCGGCCGGGCCCAGACCGGTACCGGCAAGACTGCAGCGTTTTTGATCTCGATCATTTCCCAGCTGCAGCAGACGCCACCGCCCAAGGAACGCTACATGGGCGAACCGCGCGCGCTGATCATCGCGCCGACCCGCGAGCTGGTGGTGCAGATCGCCAAGGACGCCGCTGCGCTGACCAAGTACACCGGGCTGAACGTCATGAGCTTCGTCGGCGGCATGGACTTCGACAAGCAGCTGAAAGCCCTTGAAGCACGCCACTGCGACATCCTGGTGGCCACCCCCGGCCGCCTGCTGGACTTCAACCAGCGCGGCGAAGTGCACCTGGACATGGTCGAGGTGATGGTGCTGGACGAAGCAGACCGCATGCTCGACATGGGTTTCATCCCTCAAGTGCGCCAGATCATTCGCCAGACACCACCGAAAAGCGAGCGCCAGACCCTGCTGTTCTCCGCCACCTTCACCGACGACGTGATGAACCTGGCGAAGCAGTGGACCACCAACCCGGCCATCGTCGAAATCGAGCCGGAAAACGTGGCCAGCGAAACGGTCGAGCAGCACGTGTACGCGGTGGCGGGCAGCGACAAGTACAAGCTGCTGTACAACCTGGTGACCCAGAACAACTGGGAACGGGTGATGGTATTTGCCAACCGCAAGGACGAAGTGCGGCGCATCGAGGAAAAACTGGTGCGCGACGGCATCAATGCCGCCCAGCTGTCGGGCGACGTGCCACAGCACAAGCGCATCCGCACCCTGGAAAACTTCCGCGAAGGGCGCATCACCGTGCTGGTGGCCACCGACGTGGCCGGGCGTGGCATCCATATCGATGGCATCAGCCACGTGATCAACTTCACCCTGCCGGAAGACCCGGACGACTACGTGCACCGCATTGGTCGTACCGGCCGCGCGGGGGCCAGCGGCGTGTCGATCAGCTTTGCCGGGGAGGATGACTCGTATCAGTTGCCGGCAATCGAAGAACTGCTGGGGCGCAAGATCAAGTGCGAAATGCCGCCCGATGAACTGCTAAAGCCGGTGCCGCGCAAACACCATTAGCCTGCGCCGGCCTATTCGCGGGTGAACCCGCTCCCACAGGTACTGCGCTGCCCTCAAGTCATGCGCGATACCTGTGGGAGCGGGTTCACCCGCGAACCGGGGCGAAGCCCCGGCCATCAAACCCTCATTTACCAGCGCCCCGCCGCATCCTGGTCACTCTGCTTGCCTTCAACCCACCGCGGCCCTTCCTCGGTATTCTCCTTCTTCCAGAACGGCGCCCGGGTCTTCAGGTAGTCCATGATGAAGTTGCAGGCATCGAACGCCGCCTGCCGATGGGCACTGGCCACACCGACAAACACGATCGGCTCGCCCGGCTCCAGCGCTCCGATGCGGTGCAACACCTCCACCTTGAGCAACGGCCAGCGCTGCTCGGCCTCGACCACGATCTTGGCCAGCGCCTTTTCGGTCATGCCCGGGTAGTGTTCAAGGAACATCCCCGCCACTTCGCGGCCATCGTTGAAATCCCGCACATAGCCGACAAAAGCAACCACCGCGCCCACGCCAACATTGGCCGCATGCATGGCATTCACCTCGGCGCCCGGGTCGAACGCGCCTTGTTGCACTCGCACTGCCATGTTCAGCCTCCGGTCACCGGCGGGAAGAACGCCACTTCGTCACCCTCTTCCAGTGGCTCATCAAGCTTGCACAGCTCTTCGTTGCGCGCACACATCAGGTTTTGCTCGGCCAGCACCGCATAGTGCCCACCCTTGCCCACCAGGGCCTGGCGTACATCGTCCAGCACCTTGAACGCGCCTTCTACACGCTCGCCATCCACGCCCAGCAGTTCGCGGTAGCGGGCGAAGTACATCACCTTGACCTTCATCATGCCTGCACCTTGTAGTGGCCACTCTTGCCGCCGAGCTTTTCCAGCAGGCGCACCTGTTCGATGACCATGCCCTTGTCCACAGCCTTGCACATGTCGTAGATCGTCAGCGCGGCAACGCTGGCAGCGGTCAGTGCTTCCATCTCCACGCCGGTCTGCCCGGCCAGCTTGCAACGGGCGACAATACGCACGGCGTCCTCGCCCTCGGCGCTGAGCTCGACCTTGACGCTGGTCAGCATCAGCGGGTGGCACAGCGGGATCAGGTCACTGGTCTTCTTCGCCGCCTGGATCCCGGCAATGCGTGCCACGGCGAACACGTCGCCCTTGGGATGTTCGCCGTCGACGATCATCTGCAAGGTCTGCGGCAACATGCGCACCCGCGCCTCGGCGATGGCCTCACGCTCGGTCACGGCCTTTTCAGTGACGTCGACCATGTTGGCCCGCCCCTGGGAATCAAGATGTGTCAGCACTGCTCTGCTCCTGTGAAGGGAACCCAAAGTTTAAACCTGTGGGTCAGTTTTTTGCAGGAAAAATTGCTCCTCTGAGAACCTGGCGCACCCGAAAAAAAATCAGCCATTTTTATGTGCATTAATGCGCGGAAAACATCCAAACTCCTGAAAATCAATATTTTTAATACCACGGAAAATTCCTACCCTCCACTCAGAACTTTCCTACCTTCATATACGGTTGACTTTCACAACATGGAAATTATTCTTACTTGCGAAGTCACGCCGACTTCAACAACAAAAATATGAGGAACTAAGCATGAAAAAGGTCACATTGCAGAGTCACCTTAGCGCGCTGTCCAACAACGCCTATCACATCCTCCTAGCTCGATTTGATCATGTAAAAGCACTGGTGGATTAATCCGCAATCCTGGGCAGTGCGCGCCTGCCCAAGACTATAAAAAATAAAAACGAGAACAAAATGAAAAAATTCCAGCTCAACGAAGACATCGTCTTCACTGCCAAAAAAGGCGTGTTCGCCCTATGGAATTTGAAGAATGGCGAGCAATACCAGATTTACGACCAAAAGTATTTGGATAGAATTTACGAACTAACAACTTTATCAGGATACCGGTCCGCCACTGACAACATCGACGAAGAACTTATCGACGCTGGCATACTAGAGCTGACAACGTTTGACAAAGCGAGTGAAAGTCCACGCCAACAATGGGGATGGGACGATATCGCAAAAATCTTCCATCTGGGTACAAAACACAATTTCCCGTGCGACTTGTCTAATGACTCAGAGAATCCAGAGGCTGCTCACGTCGACTTTTGCGAGAGTATTGCCGCCAACATACCTCCGATTCACACAGAGCGGACTGGAACTGTAACAAGCTTACCTAAACCATGTTTAATAGAGCTAGAGTCTTCATTACTGAGCACACTAAAAAATAGAAAAACGAGCCGTCATTTCAAATGCTTAGACACCGATGTGAAAATTGTTTCGGACTTATTGTTCACCACCTTTGGCAAGTTTCATGGGGACACGCATGAAGAGGCATTAGCCGCGCGCGGAATAAAAACCATTGGCTATAGACGCTCATCACCAAGCGCTGGGTGCCTACAAGCTACAGAAGCTTATCTCATTGCACTAAACGTCCAAGGGCTTGAAAAAGGTGTTTATCATTATAGACCACAAGATCATGCATTATCACTCATCAAAAATGACATTGTCGAACTGAGTAAAACATTATGTCATCAGACATTTGCCACAGATGCATCCTTCCTTATCGTCATGACGTCTAGGTTTGACAAGCTCTGGTGGAAATATCCTCACTCAAGAGCATACCGGTCAGCTCTAATGGAGGTTGGGCACCTTTCTCAGACTTTTAATTTATCCGCAACAGCCTACAAGTTGAACACCTGGATCAGCGGGTACTTCATCGACGACATGCTCAATAAGTTGTTGGAAGTAGACGGCACCAACGAACACTCCCTCTTCGTAATAGCTAGCGGCCCTGGTTATTCAGATCCTATATCTCCTAATATGCAGAAACTAATTTAGGAGCTAGTTCTCATATGGACGATACACAACTGCGTCACCAAGCCTCCGAAATCGAACGAAGAGTAGGCGATGAGCTTTTCAGCCACCAACAACTTACTCGTGCAGCAGCCGCATACGAAAGAAGCCTTACCCTTGACAAAAACAACATAAAGACACTCAACAACTTCGGCGCACTTTACGAAAAACTCGGCGACGCGGGAAAAATGATGGCGCTCGCTGGACTTGGCAACAACTCCCAAACGAGCAGAGACGAACAACACATGCTCGACTACCTAATTGCCAGCTCCTCTCCGATAGATACTTTTTCAAAATCTGATTTTGTAGGCTCCAAATACTATAATATCGGGCCGCACAGTCAACCATTCTGCGACCTTGCAAAGAAAATATCTAATGCACTATTCGAACATATAAGACTCAAAATACTTCCACACATAAACAAGAAAATCCCATTATTAATTTCCGGCGGATGCGGTTTAAACTGCGACTGGAATAGAAAGTGGGATGAGAGCGGCTTGTTTTCGGATGTATTCGTCCCCCCATGCACCAATGACACTGGTGTGGCTATCGGGGCAGCTGCGCTGGCGCAGAAACTAATGACTGGACGGTGTGGCTTGGAATGGAGTGTTTATTCAGGTCAACCCTTCATACTCGAGCAAAACTCTGCTACAAGGTCATCCAATAGTCCTTCCCCACTCCAGCCTCACACAATCTGCAAAAAAATTGTTGAAGGGGAAATAATCTGTTGGATACAGGGGCGTTGTGAAATCGGCCCAAGAGCATTAGGTAATCGTTCGATCTTGGCATCCCCGTTCTCTAAAACAACCACGCAAAAATTGAACAAACTAAAACAGAGAGAAAACTACCGACCTATAGCCCCAATATGCCTGGAGACAGATGCTCCCTTACACTTTGAGAACTGCAAATCCAGCAAATATATGCTGTCGTTTTATAAAGTGATAAACCCACGACTTCAAGCCATCACTCATGCCGACGGCACCGCTCGCGTTCAGACTATCACCTCTGAGGACAACCCCACGCTTTACAACCTATTAAAAGCCTTCAAAAAACTCAGCGGCACTGGAGTTTTATGCAATACATCACTCAATTTCAGTGGTGCGGGGTTCATTAACAATAGATCTGACTTGGAAAAATTCTGTACTCATAACAGCATCTCTACATTTGTAATTGATGACATCATGTATACGAAGGTGGAGTGACGGGAATGCAAACCTTGGCAACCAGACAGTATTGCTATCTGTACGGAATACGGTTATGCAGCTCTGCAACAGTTTGGCTTGACTTTATACTAATATTTTCGACGCTGACTTTCATATTTGACGCAGAAGCCCATACCTTAGCGCTTGCAGCAGCACTTTATGGTGTGCCTTCGCTAATATTCGGCCCCTATATTGGATCATTACCTGATCGCTACTCACCACGTGCAATTATAGCAGTTAGCTTTTGCATTAGAGCCATTACTGCAATCTGTCTTCTACTTGCTTCGAACGTTGAACTTTTTTTGCTCTTTATAAGCCTTAAAGGACTCTCCAACCTTGGATCAACTCCAGCTGAAATCGTATTAACAGCTCGACTCTTACCCCCTCAAAGCATAATAAAAAACACATCATTAGTCAGCATCACCGATCAGACCATTAAAATAATAGCCCCCCTTGCTGCTGGATTATCTATCACTTGGAGCAATAGCACTTACGGTTTTCTAATTTCTGCAGGCATCAGCCTCAATGGACTGATCTTTGTATGGCTATTGAGCTCACAAAAAAAACATGTCGAAAATTTTGGCGAAATCAAACATAAACCTAGCCTGAACGAGGTATTAAAATTTTTTGTATCTAACCCAGCTGCTCAAGCATTTCTTTTATGTATGCTAGTTCAATCAGCAGCGCTGGGAATTTATGACTCTTTGCTAAGCCTTTTCATGAAAGAACTGAGCTTAAGCTCTGCTTCGTTCGGCCAGGTAGTCAGCGCAACGGCAATTGGTGGAATTATAGCCGGGCTTGCTTTCCCGCAAATTTATAGACGGCACTTTCTACTTTGCGCGACTGTCGCCTCCTCTATATTTGGCGTTTGCTTATGCGTTGTAGCCACGGTAGGTTTAATTCCTGAAATAATTACACCTTATTCATTTCCGATCCTTTTCCTGATTGCAGGTTTTGCATATGGACTCACCTCTCAAGGCTTTACCTCGACTCTTCAACTTACATGTCCCAGCAGAATACTGGGTACAGCATTTTCTACTGCGAGAAGCTGTGCAATCTCCCTGTTTATTGTCCTGCCAGCTGCAGGCGCATGGTTGGCAGGAATCACCAGTACAGCCAGCGTCATCATGACAGCTGGATTGTTGACGCTCATCAGCGCTGGCATTTTGCACATCTATTACCTGACACGTGAAGCATCGGATATCTCGTAACGGTTGCAAGCCTGTAGAAACAGGCTTGCAACTTTTGTTACCAATTTACAGATGCGACTCGGCGTACTCGGCCAGCACCGAGCGTGGCACGCCCTGCAGGGTGATGTGCACGCCATGGGGGAAGTCCTTGAAGCGCTCGGTCAGGTAGGTCAGGCCCGAGCTGGTCGCGGACAGGTAGGGGGTGTCGATCTGCGCCAGGTTGCCCAGGCAGACCACCTTGGAACCGGAGCCGGCACGGGTGATGATGGTTTTCATCTGGTGCGGCGTCAGGTTCTGGCACTCGTCGATCAGGATCAGGCTTTGCTGGAAGCTACGGCCTCGGATGTAGTTCAGCGACTTGAACTGCAACGGCACGCGCTCAAGGATGTACTCGACGCTGCCATGGGTGCTTTCGTCATCCATGTGCAAGGCTTCGAGGTTGTCGGTGATGGCGCCCAGCCAAGGCTCCATCTTCTCGGCCTCGGTGCCCGGCAGAAAGCCGATTTCCTGGTCCAGCCCCTGCACGCTGCGGGTGGCGATGATGCGCCGGTAGCGCTTGCTGACCATGGTCTGCTCGATGGCCGCGGCCAGGGCCAGGATGGTCTTGCCGGAACCGGCCGCGCCAGTCAGGTTGACCAGGTGGATATCCGGATCGAGCAACGCGAACAGCGCCAGGCTCTGGTGGATATCGCGTGGCTTCAGCCCCCAGGCCTCCTGGTGCAGCAGCGGCTCCTGGTGCAGGTCGAGCAGCAGCAGTTCATCGTTGCGGATACCCTTGATCCAGCCGACGAAGCCCTGTTCGTCGATGATGAACTCGTTGATGTGTACCGCAGGCAGGTTGTCGATCATCTGCACCCGATGCCAGGTGCGGCCGCGCTCCTGACGGGTATCGACCTTGCTGACCCGGTCCCAGAACGAGCCGGTGACCGAGTGGTAGCCCTTGGACAGCAAGGACACGTCATCCACCAGCTGGTCGGTGCTGTAGTCCTCGGCCGCAATGCCACAGGCGCGCGCTTTCAAGCGCATGTTGATGTCTTTGGTAACCAGCACCACGTCCAGGTCGGTGCGCCGCGCCCGTACTTCAAGTAGCTGGTTGATGATGATGTTGTCGTTGAGGTTTTCCGGCAGCAGCTTGTTCGGCTCGTTGCGCGGGGTCATCAGGATGGACAGGAAGCCTTTGGGCCCGCTCTTGTTGCGCTGGATCGGCACGCCCTGCTCGACATCGTTGGGCGAGGCGTCGCCCAGGGTCTGGTCGATCAGGCGGATGGCCTGGCGGCATTCGGCGGCGATGGTCTGTTTGCCGGTCTTGAGCTTGTCGAGTTCCTCCAGCACCGTCATCGGGATGGCGACATGGTGCTCCTCGAAGTTCAGTAACGCGTTGGGGTCGTGAATCAGGACGTTGGTATCGAGCACATACAGGATTGGCTTGCTGGAGGAAGGGTTGCGTCCTTGGTCATCCATACTCGGTCACCTTATGTCGAAGCCACACGGCGCGGTCTGTTGCGCCGCAGAGTGACTACCGGTCTCCCCTGCACCGCGTTGTTACGGGCGGGAAGCGAACCTGGCTAGGTGGGCCTGGATGACGCCACCTGTGCTGCAGGAATCGGCTGTCTGGTTTCTTCATACCGCAAAACCGATGAACGAAAAAAGTATTTTTATGTGTTTTGAAGTTTATTTTTCTGATTGATGAAGAAGCCTTGGCGGCGAAGCCAGAGGGGACTACGCTCAGAAGTCATACCCCCTCTTCGCGATAAGCATATTCCTGGCAATCCGCCCAGCCAATGCCACTCTGGGCAGTGTTGCGTAGCAACCACTCCACCGCCGGCTGGGCCTTGGGCAGGCTGTCATGGAGCTGGATCACGCCCTTGCGCCACAGCAGCATCAGGGTCAGCACCCGCTGCGCAGAGGCCTCTGCGCTCAGTGCGCCATCGTCCAGGGCATCGATATCCCACAACGACACCCGCAGCTGCTGGCTGGCCATAAACGCCTCGCCATCGGCACGACGCTGCCCGTAGGGGGGCCGGAACAACGGCACATACTCTGCCGGCAGGTCGGCCTGCACCCGTGCCTGGCTGCGCCGCAATGAGTCCTGCCAGTCCGTCCACTGGGCATGGGAACGGTATTCCCAACCCTGAATGCCCACACACTGGCCGCGGTAGACCTGGCGCAAGGCATTTGCCGCCCCGGCGTCACGGCGTTGCTGTAAGCGGTTCCCCAACACGAAGAAGGTGCCTTCAAGCTTCTGCCGGCGCAGGTAGTCGGCAAGCGAATCGGTGTTGCCACCCTCTGGCCCCGGGCCGCCGACGAAGGTCAGCAGGAACATACGGTCGTTCAGTTCATCGCCATTGCGCTCCCGCGCAGAAAGGCGCTCCACCTCGCTGCTGGTTTGCGGCAGCAAGGCGGCTTTGCGCAGTTGTTCGTCCAGGTAACGCACATGGAACTGGTGGCTCGGCTCGATCCAGTTTGTATAGAACGTGCCGACATCGGCAGCGAACGTCGCGGCTTGCATGCGCAGATCCGCCATTGATGTTACCGGGTAGCAGAATGAGGCATCCTGCTCGCAGCTGCGCTGCGCCTGTTCATACCCTTCCCACAGCCGCTGCCACATGCGCGCACGCACAAGGCGTACCTTCTGCAGGTTGATCTGCCGTAACCCAAGCCGCGCCGCCAACGCTGCGTCGTCGAGCAACTCGCTTTCGTGCAGTACCTGAGCAAACGAAAGGATCTCTGCCCGCGAGGCTACATCGAACAGTGCCGGGCTGTTCAGTTGCTCGGGCCACAGGCTGCGGTCGAGGCTCACCTGGGGTAAAGGGGCGGCTTGCACGGCCAGGCTCAGCAGAGCGGCCAGCAAGGCAAAGGCAATGCGCACGGTGGAAGGCTCCGTAACGGCAAAACGCGAACTATAGCGCCTGCACCGGCCATGGTCTGTGACTATCGTCGCCATAGTTTGGACTTGCACCGCCCAGCCCGTAGAATCTGTGGCCAACGATGCCAGGAGCCGACCCGATGCTGACGGTGATTTCCCCCGCCAAGACCCTCGACTACGACACCAAGCCTGTAACCGAGCGTTTCACCCTGCCCCAGTACCTGGACGACTCCCAGGAACTGATCCAGCAACTGCGCGAACTGTCGCCGGCGCAGATCAGCGAACTGATGCACCTGTCCGACAAGCTCGCTGGCCTGAACGCCGCCCGCTTCGGCAGCTGGACCCCGGACTTCACCCCCGCCAATGCCAAGCAGGCCCTGCTGGCGTTCAAGGGTGACGTGTACACCGGCCTTGACGCAGAGAGCCTGGGCGAGGACGACTTCAGCTACGCGCAAGACCACCTGCGCATGCTTTCGGGCCTGTACGGCCTGCTGCGCCCGCTCGACCTGATGCAGCCCTACCGCCTGGAAATGGGCACCAAGCTGGCCAACGCCCGCGGCAAGGACCTGTATGCCTTCTGGGGTACACGCATCAGCGAATGGCTGAACCAGGCCCTGGCCGAACAAGGCGATGACGTGCTGCTCAACCTGGCCAGCAACGAGTACTTCAGTGCAGTGAAACGCAGCGCGCTGAAGGCCCGGGTGATCAATGTCGACTTCAAGGACCTGAAAAACGGCCAGTACAAGATCATCAGCTTCTACGCAAAGAAGGCCCGCGGGATGATGAGCCGCTTCGTCATCCAGCAGCGCATCAGCGACCCGGAACAGCTCAAGCAGTTCGACGTGCAGGGGTACTACTACAGTGCCGAGCAGTCCAAGCCGGACCATCT
The DNA here is from genome assembly GCF_029873175.1 of Pseudomonas sp. BN505. Lineage (NCBI taxonomy): Bacteria > Pseudomonadati > Pseudomonadota > Gammaproteobacteria > Pseudomonadales > Pseudomonadaceae > Pseudomonas > Pseudomonas sp. BN505. The sequence continues at coordinate 144,264 of NZ_SSOI01000045.1, read as the reverse complement.
GGTGTTTTTGCGGGATCATCCCTCGGACTGACCCTGAGACGCCCTCTTCGCGGCTAAAGCAGCTCCCAAATGAGGCGCAGAGCTCCCGGCCAGCGCCATATCAAGTGGTAGCGGCTTCAGGCGCGAAGAGACGGCTGCCATGAAACAACCCTCCGCCCTGCAATGGGGCCCGCTGCAAATCGCCACCACGTCACGATTTCGACGCCAAAAAACCGACGCACATACCTTTATCGCCAAACGCCATAAGACCGTTCATACCTTTTTTGACGAATTCTGAAAAAAATTTTCAGATGCTGGCATAAAAACATCTCGTAACAGTTACACCCTTGATACACGGGGGTGAAACACCTGCGTGCTATCAAATTGAAACTGTCTACAACTGAATAAATATTTAGAAATCTTTCATTCGGAAGAAATCCACCGAGGAACTTCTCCTAGCGCCAATCGCTCATAGTGCCGTAACGATTTTCCTGCCTACGGGCTGTGAGAGATGACTTACAGATGACAACGGCAGGTATCTACTACCCGCCCTGGTAACTTCGACAGGTAGCACGGGATCCTCCGAAAGCCTTGTCCCATGCAGGAGACGCGTCCCTTACACATCGTCCTAGTGGTTGATTTCAAAGGATTTATCCACTTGAAAAAACAAGCACAGCAACGCGCCAAGTAGCGCATTGCAATAACGACGGCTGCATTTCAGGGCACGTTTATTAATTAACTGCTTTTGACTGCCAACTTTGAGTGCATAACTTTTTGCGCTCCGGATTTATTTTGCCTGCGCTCGGCGAAGTGTGCATTCGCCATGGACCCGTGCGCCCGAAAACTGATGTTAATCAACCCAGCCCGGCTCTCTGCGGAGGCGTCGGCGTGATAAACACATGAGGTGATAGCGATGCGTATCAGCATCTTTGGTTTGGGTTATGTGGGTGCGGTTTGTGCAGGCTGCCTGACGGCGCGTGGCCACGAGGTAATCGGTGTGGACGTGTCCAGCACCAAGATCGACCTGATCAACCAGGGCAAGTCGCCCATCGTCGAACCTGGCCTGGAAGCACTGCTGCAACAGGGCATCGCCAACGGCCGCCTGCGTGGCACTACCGACTTCGCCGAAGCCATCCGCGCCAGCGACGTGTCGATGATTTGCGTGGGTACGCCCAGCAAGAAGAACGGCGACCTGGGCCTGGAATACATCGAGTCGGTGTGCCGTGAAATCGGCTACGTACTGCGCGACACCACCCGCCGGCACACCATCGTGGTGCGCAGCACCGTGCTGCCGGGTACCGTCAAGAACGTGGTCATCCCGATCCTCGAAGACTGCTCGGGCAAGAAAGCCGGCGTTGACTTCGGCGTCGCGGTCAACCCGGAATTCCTGCGAGAAAGCACGGCAATCAAAGACTACGACCAGCCACCGATGACCGTCATCGGCGAATTGGACAGCACCAGCGGCGACATCCTGCAAGCCCTGTACGAAGAACTCGACGCCCCGATCATCCGCAAGCCGATCGAAGTGGCCGAGATGATCAAGTACACCTGCAACGTGTGGCACGCCACCAAGGTCACCTTCGCCAACGAAATTGGCAACATCGCCAAGGCGGTAGGCGTCGATGGCCGTGACGTGATGGACGTGGTCTGCCAGGACACGGTGCTGAATCTGTCCCAGTACTACATGCGCCCCGGCTTTGCCTTCGGCGGTTCGTGCCTGCCCAAGGACGTGCGCGCCCTCACCTATCGTGCCGCCAGCCTCGACGTGCGCGCACCGCTGCTCGACTCGCTGATGCGCAGCAACGAATCGCAGGTGCAGAACGCCTTCGAGCTGATCGAAGCCCATGACAAGCGCAAGGTCGCCCTGCTCGGCCTGAGCTTCAAGGCCGGTACCGATGACCTGCGCGAAAGCCCGCTGGTAGAACTGGCCGAGCGCCTGATCGGCAAGGGTTACCAGTTGGACATCTTCGACGAGAACGTTCAGTACGCCCGCATGCATGGCGCCAACAAGGACTACATCGAGTCGAAGATCCCGCACGTGTCGTCGCTGCTCAATGCCGACCTCCAGCAGGTGATCGAGAACGCCGACATCATCGTCCTCGGCAACCGCGACGAGCAGTTCCGTGCACTGGCCCAGCAAGCGCCAGCCGGCAAGCAGGTAATCGACCTGGTCGGTTTCATGAGCAACCCGTCCAGCACCACCAACCGTACCGAAGGCATCTGCTGGTAAGCCCTCGGCCGGGCAACGCAGGCGAGCCTGCGTTGCCCACCCTTTCCCGAATTCTCGACGGATGCTGAACATGCAAAGGCTCCAGACAGTGCTGTTGCAGTGCGCCGGGTGGCTGCTCTACATGAGCCTGCTCATGCTGATCGCCCTGGCCCTGCCAGCCGATATCTTCGACTCGCAGTCGAAGCACTTCATCTTCCTGGTCGGCGCAGTCGGCATCTGGCGCTACTCCATGGGCGCCACCCATTTCATCCGCGGCATGATCTTCCTCTACGGCGTGTACCCGTACCTGCGCCGCAAGGTGCAGAAAATGGGTAACGCCACCGACCCGTCGCATGTCTACCTGATGGTCACCAGCTTCCGTATCGAAGCGCTGACCACCGCCCAGGTGTACAGCTCGGTGATCCGCGAGGCGATCAACTGCGGCTTCCCCACCACCGTGGTCTGCTCGCTGGTGGAAATGTCGGATGAACTGCTGGTGAAGAGCCTGTGGGCCAAGTACAACCCGCCGGCCCACGTGAAGCTGGACATCGTGCGCATTGCCGGTACCGGCAAGCGCGATGGCCTGGCCTACGGCTTCCGCGCCATCTCGCGCATGCTGCCGGACGAGAACGCCGTGGTGGCCGTGATCGACGGCGACACCGTGCTGGCCGATGGCGTGGTCCGCAAGACCGTGCCGTGGTTCAAGCTGTTCCCCAACGTTGGCGGCCTGACCACCAACGAGTTCTGCGAAGTACGTGGCGGCTACATCATGAGCGAGTGGCACAAGCTGCGCTTCGCCCAGCGCCACATCAACATGTGCTCTATGGCCCTGTCCAAGCGCGTGCTGACCATGACCGGGCGCATGTCGATGTTCCGCGCAAGCGTGGTGACCAACCCCGAGTTCATCGCCGACGTCGAAAGCGATTCGCTGATGCACTGGCGCCTGGGCCGCTTCAAGTTCCTTACCGGTGACGACAAATCCAGCTGGTTTAGCCTGATGCGCCTGGGTTACGACACCTTCTACGTGCCGGACGCCGCCATCAACACGGTCGAGCACCCGCCAGAAAAGAGCTTCTTCAAGGCCAGCCGCAAGCTGATGTACCGCTGGTACGGCAACAACCTGCGGCAGAACTCCCGTGCACTGGGCCTGGGCCTGGGCCGTCTGGGGCTGTTCACCAGCATCGTGCTGTTCGACCAGCGCGTGTCGATGTGGACCAGCCTGCTGGGGCTGACCGTGGCGGTGATCGCCAGCCTCAAGTTCGGCCTGGCCTTCCTGCTGGTATACCTGCTGTGGATCGGCATCACCCGACTGATCCTCACCATCATGCTGCTGTGCTCCGGCCACAACGTCGGCCCGGCCTACCCGCTGATTCTCTATTACAACCAGATCATCGGCGCGCTGATGAAGATCTACGTGTTCTTCCGCCTCGACAAGCAGTCCTGGACGCGTCAGCCCACTGCCCTCAAGCGTGACCTCGCCAGCTTTCAACAATGGTTCAACACCTGGTCCTCGCGGACCATGACCTTCTCGGCTGCCAGCATCTTCGTTGCTGTGCTGTTCATGGTCGTGTGAGCCCAACCCGGATCGGATCTAACAGGAACAAACCACCATGAATACCGCCGTGAACGTCAATGTCGTGCATGAGTCCGAAGCCCAGCGCCAACACGCCCGGGTACGTATTCCCGCCAAGCTGCGTTTCCTGGACGCCCAGCGCCAAACCCACGAAGTGAAGGTCGACGACCTTTCCGCCGGTGGCCTGAGCTTCCACACCAAGCAGCAACTGTCGGTGGGCGATGTACTGCGCGGGCGCCTGCAGTTCGTGGTCGACAACCTGGGCCTGTCGATCGACATCGAGTTCCAGGTGCGCTCGTACAACCCGGACAACGGCCGTACCGGTGCGCAGTTCCAGAACCTTGAACCACGCGACATCGCCACGCTGCGGCACATTATCACCAGCCACCTGTCGGGTGAGCTGATCAGCATCGGCGATGTGCTCAGCACCCTGCAGCGCGACAACTTCACCAAGGCACGCAAGCAGAAGGACGGTGGTTCGGGCCTGAGCGCCTTCGGCCGACTCAAGGCGGTTACCGTCACCCTCGGCGTGTTCGTGGTTGGCGTTGCGGCGTTCGGCTTCGTCGCCAAGTCGCTGTACGGCATGTACTTCGTCAGCCACGCCGAAGCCGGTGTGGTCGCGGTACCGACCACCACTATCACCATGCCGCGCGACGGCACTGTGAGCAGCCTGGTCGAGAACGGTGGGCAGATCGCCAAGGGCGCACCATTGGCCAGCTTCACAACCAGCATGCTGGACATGCTCAAGGGCAACCTGGACGACGCGCAGCTGGAACCAGCGAAGATCGAGGAACTGTTCGGCAAGCAGCTGTCCGGCACCCTCACCAGCCCCTGCGATTGCGTGGTCGCCCGCCAGCTGGTGGACGATGGCCAGTACGCAGCCAAGGGCCAGGCGATCTTCCAGCTGATCCCGCGCACCACCACGCCGATGGTCGAGGCGCGCTTCAGCTACCGCCAGTTCGACGAGGTCAAGCCAGGTACCCGGGTCAACTTCCAGGTCGCCGGCGAGGACGAAGTGCGCACCGGCCAGATCGTCAGCAGCACCAGCCTCAACAGCGAAGACCTGTCCTCCGACATCCGCGTGCAGATCAAGCCTGACAGTGGCATGCCCGCCGAACTCGCCGGCCGCCCGGCAGCGGTCAACAGCGACCGTGGCCCGTCAATGAACTGGCTGATCGACAAAGCCGTGGCCCGTGGGCTGTAAGAGGATCACCGCATGATTCCCTACAAGAAGCGCGCAAACCTGGGCCTGTGTGCCCTGGCTGCTGCCATCACCCTGGCCGGCTGTGCCGGCCTGCCTGACCAGCGCCTGGCCAACGAAGCCCTGAAGCGCGGCGACACGGCATTGGCCGAGCGCAACTACAAGGCCCTGGCCGACCTGGGCTACAGCGAAGCGCAGGTGGGCCTGGCGGATATCAAGGTGGCCACCCGCGACCCGTCGCAAATCAAGGAAGCCGAGGCCACCTACCGCGCCGCGGCCGCCACCTCGCCCCGCGCCCAGGCGCGCCTTGGCCGCCTGCTGGTGGCCAAGCCCGACAGCACCCAGGCCGAACGCGAGGAAGCCGAAACCCTGCTCAAGCAGGCCGCGAAACAGGGCGAAAGCAACACCCTGATTCCGCTGGCCATGCTCTACCTCAGCTACCCGCAGAGCTTCCCCAAGGTCAACGCGCAGCAGCAGATCGACCAGTGGCGCGCCGCCGGCAACCCCGAAGCGGGCCTGGCCCAGGTGCTGCTGTACCGCACCCAGGGCACCTACGACCAGCACTTGGGCGACGTGGAAAAGATCTGCAAGGCCGCGCTGAGCACCACCGACATCTGCTACGTCGAACTGGCCACCGTGTACCAGAAACGTGGCCAGGCCGACCAGCAAGCCGCCCTGCTCGGCCAGCTGAAATCCGCCTACGCCCGTGGCGCCGTACCGGCCACCCGGGTCGACAGCGTTGCCCGGGTACTGGCCGACCGCAGCCTGGGCCAGACCGACGAGAAAACCGCCAAGGACCTGTTCGAACAGGTAGCCCCGGCCAACCCGGCATCCTGGGTCAGCCTGGCGCAACTGCTGTACGACTTCCCCGAACTGGGCGACACCGACCAGTTGCTGGCCTACATCGACAAGGGCCGCGAGGCCGAACAGCCACGCGCCGAACTGTTGCTGGGCCGCCTGTACTACGAAGGCAAGACCCTGCCGGCCGACGCAAAAAAAGCCGAGCAGCACCTGCAAGCCGCCGCCGACGCCGGTGAAATCAGCGCCCATTACTACCTGGGCCAACTGTACCGCCGCGGCTACCTGGGCAATGTCGAGCCGCAGAAGGCCGTCGACAACCTGCTGGCCGCCGCCCGTGGCGGGCAGAACAGCGCCGACTATGCGCTGGCCCAGTTGTTCAGCGAAGGCCACGGTATTCGCCCGCAACCGGGCAATGCCTGGGTGTTCGCGCAGTTGTCCCAGGCCAACCCGACGCCGCAATCGACAGAAATGCTCCAGCAGCTCGACCAGCAACTGACCCCTGACCAGCGCAGCCAGGCCCAGCAACTGCTGGCGCAAGAGAAACAGGCGCGCGGCAGCATGGCGCAGGGGGCCAACAGCGCCCTGGCCATCGAAGCGCTGCAAGACGACGAAAAAGAAGTAGACGGTGAGGACTCGCTATGACGCTTAATCCCTTCGTGAAAGCTGGCATCGGCCTGAGCTTCGCCCTGCTGTGGTCCTGCCCGACCCTGGCGGAAATGACCGCCGAGAAAAACTTCGGCCTGGACGTGAAAATCACCGGCCAGTCGGAAGACGACCGTGACCTGGGCACCCGCCCTGGCGGCGACGTCAACGGCCTGGGCCTGGACCTGCGCCCCTGGGTGTACGGCGAGCGCGGTAACTGGAGTGCCTATGCAATGGGCCAGGCAGTCGCCGCCACCGACACCATCGAAACCGACACCCTGCGCCAGAACGACGACGGCACCAGCACCGAAACCGGTGACGACAGCCGCCAACCTGACAAAAGCTACCTGGCCATGCGCGAGTTCTGGGTCGGCTACAGCGGCCTCACCGCCTACCCAGGCGAGCAACTGCGCCTGGGTCGCCAACGCCTGCGCAGCGACGATGGCATGTGGCGCGACACCAACATCGAAGCGCTGAACTGGACCTTCGATACCACCCTGCTCAAGGCCGACCTGGGCGTGGCCCAGCGCTTCAGCGAGTACCGCACCGACCTCACCGAACTGGCCCCGGAAGACAAGGACCGCACGCACATCTACGGCAACGTAGCCACGCAGTGGACCCCTGGCCACTGGGTAGGCGTACGCGCCCACCACACCCATGACAGCGGCAGCCTGAAGAACCCGGGCGAAACCGTCGATGCGCTGGACAAGACCCGTACCGGTGACCTGACCTGGCTGGGCCTTGAGGCCAACAGTGACGCCTACAACTGGCGCAACGACCACACCGTCAACTACTGGGGCAGCGTCACCTGGCTGACCGGTGACCGCGACACCCTCAGCAGCCAGGCCGTAGGCAACGAGCAGGTTGCCACCGGCAAGCAAAGCGGCGACGTGAATGCCTGGGCCACCGACCTCGGCATCCGCCTGCGCCTGGACCCGCAATGGCAGGTCGGTGCGGCCTATGCCCGTGGCAGCGGCGGCGGTGGCGACGACGGCTCGAACAACTTCGAGCAGACCGGCCTTGAAAGCAACCGCTCCAACTTCACCGGCACCCGCTCGCGCGTGCACCGCTTCGGCGAAGCCTTCCGCGGCGAGCTGGGCAACCTGCAGGCGGCCACCCTGTTCGCCTCGTGGCAGCTGCGCGACGACTACGACGCCAGCCTGATCTACCACAAGTTCTGGCGTGTCGACGGCAACCAGAACATCGGCTCCAGCGGCATCAACGCGGTGGTCAACGACAACGGCGTGAACCGCCCGCTGGTCGATGGCGAAAAAGACCTTGGCCAAGAGATGGACGTGGTCGTGACCAAGTACTTCAAGCAAGGCCTGCTGCCAGCTTCCATGAGCCAGGCCATCGACGAACCGTCCGCCCTGGTGCGCTTGCGTGCCGGTGTATTCAAGCCGGGCGACGCCTACGGCAAGGAAGCGGACTCGTACATGCACCGCGCCTTCGTCGATGTGATCTGGCGCTTCTGAGGCCGGTAGGGGACTGACCGTTATGAACCTTCACCCGCACTTACGTCACAGCCTGTTGGCCAGCGCCTTGCTGCTGGCCAGCGGCCTGGTCGCTGCCGCAGAACCTAAGGTGATCGCCAAGGAGCTGCAGCAGGCCAAGACTTACACCGTGGCCAGCGCACCGATCGAGCCGCTGCAGATGGACCCGCCGAAGCTGCCCGACCTGACCGGCTTCACCGCCGAAGCGGTGCAGAAGAAAATCGACCGCCGCCACAAAGGCAAGGTCAGCCTGCGCCGCATGTTCCAGGAGGACACCCTCAAGGAGTTCGTCGGCGGCGACAACAAGGCAGCTGAGTGGGTGCAGCGCCAGCACGGCATCCCGCAGGCGATCTTCGTCGATGACGGCCATATCGACTTGGTCGAGCTGAGCAAGAAGGTGCCAAAGCAATACCTCAGCGAGGTCGAGCCAGGGGTTTACCTGGCACGTCTGCCGATCGTGGTCGGGCAAAAGGGCATCCTTGAGATCGACGGCAAGGTCAAGCAGCTGCGCCTGTCCCAGGAGGGCGGTTCGTTCCTGGTCAATGACGGCAAGCTATTCGTCACTGACACCCAGGTGACCGGCTGGCGGGAAAAGGACAACGGCCCGGCGACCTTCCGCTCGCCTAAGGAATTCCGCCCGTTCCTGTTGTCGTGGGGCGGTACCGAGACCTACATCGTCAACACGAAGATGGCCAGCTTCGGCTACGCCAAGTCCAAGTCGTATGGCGTGAGCATTTCGCAGTACACGCCGAACATGGCCAAGCGCATGGGCCGCCCGGAACCTACCGGCTGGATCATCGGCTCGGAGTTCAGCGACATGTGGTACGGCTTCTACTGCTACGAGACGCAGGACTTCGTGGTCAAGGACAGCACCTACCGCGACAACATCGTCTACGGCATCGACCCGCACGACCGGTCGCACCGCCTGATCATCGCCGGCAACACCGTGTACGGCACCAAGAAGAAGCACGGCATCATCGTTTCGCGTGAGGTGAACGACAGCTGGATCATCAACAACAAGAGCTACGACAACAAGCTCTCGGGCGTGGTGATCGACCGTAACAGCGTCAACAACCTGATCGCCTACAACCAGATCTACCGCAACCACACCGACGGAATCACCCTGTACGAAAGCGGCGACAACCTGATCTGGGGCAACAAGCTGATCAACAACCGCCGCCACGGCATCCGCGTGCGCAACAGCGTGAACATTCGCCTGTACGAAAACGTTGCCATGGCCAACGGCCTGGTGGGCGTGTACGGCCACATCAAGGACTTGTCCGACACCGACCGCGACATCGCCCTTGACCCGTTCGACACCAAGGTGTCGCTGATCGTGGTGGGTGGCGAGCTGGCGGCCAATGGCTCCGGCCCACTGTCGATCGACTCGCCGCTGTCGGTCGAGCTGTACAAGGTGTCGATGCTCGCCCCGCGCAAGGCCAGCGGCATCAGCCTCAACGGCATCCTCGGCGAGCGCCAGGACGAAATCCTCGACCTGCTGGTGCGCCAGCAAAAGGCTGTGCTGATCGACCCGGTCGAACGCCAGACCGAAATGATCGATTAAGGAAGCCCAGACCATGACTCCACACCTGATGAAACTGCTGGGCCTGTCCGCCGCCCTCCTGGCGATCAGCCAAGGCGTGCGCGCCGAAGAAGTGAAGGCCCCCACCTTCAGCGCCGAGCCCTGCTGCCAGCTGTGCCCCGAAGCGCACGACGCCAGCCGCTACACCACCCGTTACCAGCAGAACTTCACTACGCTGGTGCAGGCCAAGGGCGACTGGCTGTTCCGTACCCGCGAAGACCTGCGCACCGAGTTCAACACCACCCCGGCCGGCTACAAGCGCCTGCAACAAGTGCATGACGCCTTCAAGAAGCGCGGCGTGGAACTGGTGGTGGTGTACCAGCCGACCCGTGGCCTGGTGAACCGCAACATGCTCAACCCGGCCGAGAAAGCCGCCTTCGACTACCAGAAGGCCTTGGGCAACTACCAGGCCATGCTCAAGCGCTTCGCCAGCATGGGCTACAACGTGCCCGACCTGTCGCCGCTGACCAACGAGCAACTGGCCGCCGCCGACCAGGGCAAGGACTTCTACTTCCGTGGCGACCAGCACTGGACGCCATATGGCGCCGAGCGCGCTGCCAAAATCGTGGCCGACACCGTGCACAGGATGCCGGCCTTCGAAGGCATCCCGCGCAAGGAATTCGAAACGAAGAAATCCGGGCGCATGGGCAAGACCGGCACCCTGCACAACGTCGCCGGCCAACTGTGCGGCACCAGCTACGCGGTGCAGTACATGGACCAGTTCGCCACCGAGCCGAAAGGCTCCAGCGGCGGCGACGACCTGTTCGGTGACAGCGGCAACGCGCAGATCACCCTGGTCGGCACCAGCCACAGTGGCAAGAACTACAACTTCTCGGGCTTCCTCGAGCAATACATCGGCGCCGACGTGCTCAACGTCGCCTTCCCTGGCGGCGGTCTGGAAGGCTCGATGATCCAGTACCTGGGCAGCGAGGAATTCCAGAAGAACCCGCCGAAGATCCTGGTGTGGGAATTCTCCCCGCTTTACCGCCTGGACCAGGAAACCATCTGGCGGCAAATCCTTGGCCTGCTCGATGACGGCTGCGACGACCGCCCGGCCCTGATGAGCGCCAGCAGCACCCTCAAGCCCGGCAAGAACGAACTGATGGTCAACGGCAAGGGCGGCGTGATCAAAGACCTGATCAACCGCAACCTGCAGATGGACGTCAAGTTCGAAGACCCGTCGGTGAAGGTGTTGCAAGCCACCCTGTGGTACCTCAACGGGCGCCATGAGGACATCAAGCTGGAAAAACCGGAAACCTCCGACACCGACGGCCGCTTTGTCTTCCAGATGCGCGAAGACGAAGACTGGGCCAGCCAGAGCCTGCTGGCGTTCGAGGTACAGGGGCCGGAAAACGGCACCCAGAAGGTCGAGGCCAAGCTCTGCAAACGCAACAACTTCGCCGTGCCTGCGCAAACCGCGCAGGCCGGCCAGTGAGGCGACCCATGACCCATCTGAAGCACATCTTTCGCCCCGCCCTCCTCGCGTTGGCCCTGTTCGGCGGTGCCGCGCACGCCGCGCTGGTACCGCCCCAGGGTTACTACGAGGGGATCGAAAAGCTCAAGACCGGTGACGGCAACTTCCGCTGTGAAGCGGCGCCCAAGCCATACACCGGCGCACTGCAGTTTCGCAGCAAGTACGAAGGCTCGGACAAGGCACGGGCGACGCTCAACGCAGCCTCGGAAAAGGCCTTCCGCAAGTCGACCGAAGACATCACCACCCTTGAGAAAGGCGTGAGCAAGATGGTGGGCCAGTACATGCGCGACGGTCGCCCGGCGCAGCTCGACTGCACCCTGGCGTGGCTGGGCACCTGGGCCCGCGCCGATGCGCTTTTGTCCACCGACTACAACCACACCGGCAAGTCGATGCGCAAATGGGCGCTGGGCAGCATGAGCGGTTCGTGGCTGCGCCTGAAGTTTTCCAACTCGCAGCCACTGGCCGCGCACCGGGCCGAGGCCGAGCTGATCGAAAAATGGTTCGCCCGCCTGGCCGAACAGACCGTGCGCGACTGGAGCGACCTGCCGCTGGAGAAGATCAACAACCACAGCTACTGGGCCGCCTGGTCGGTCATGGCTACCGCCGTCGCCACCGACCGCCACGACCTGTTCGACTGGGCCGTGAAGGAATACAAGGTCGGCGCCAACCAGATCGATGACCAAGGCTTCCTGCCCAACGAAATCAAGCGCAAGCAGCGTGCGCTGGCTTACCACAACTACGCCCTGCCGCCGCTGGCGATGATTGCCAGCTTCGCCCAGGCCAATGGCGTCGACCTGCGCGCCGAGAACAACTTCGCCTTGCAGCGCCTGGGTGAAGGCGTGCTGGCCGGCGCCCGCGATCCCAGCCACTTCAAGGTGCGTGCCGGTGAGAAACAGGACATGACCGACCTCAAGGTCGACGGCAAGTACGCCTGGCTCGAGCCCTGGTGTGCGCTTTATCACTGTGTCGGCGACACGCTTGAGCGCAAGCACGACATGCAGCCGTTCAACAGCTTCCGGTTGGGGGGCGATGTGACCCGGGTCTACGACCCGAGTGCAGAACGTAAAAAGTAACACCATCCCTGTAGGAGCGGGTTTACCCGCGAAAGGGCCAGGCCTGCCATCTGCGGTGCCCTGTGCCGGCCTCTTCGCGGGTGAACCCGCTCCTACAGGGGACTAGGTATCTCCCACCATTTCGTGGGGGGTTTGGGGGGCGCTTTGCCCTGGATGCTGTGAACAAATTAGGAGAACCGGGATGGTCTTCTCGTCCAACGTGTTCCTGTTCCTGTTCTTGCCGATCTTCCTCGGCCTGTATTACTTGAGCGGGCAACGGTATCGCAACCTGCTGCTGCTGGTCGCCAGCTACATCTTCTATGCCTGGTGGCGGGTGGACTTCCTGGCCCTGTTCGCCGGGGTCACCCTGTGGAACTACTGGATCGGCCTGAAAGTGGGTGCCGCCGGCGTACGCACCAAACCCGCCCAGCGCTGGCTGCTGCTCGGCGTGGGCGTCGACCTGGCAATCCTTGGCTACTTCAAGTACGCCAACTTCGGCGTCGACAGCCTGAACGCGATCATGACCTCGTTCGGCCTGGAGCCGTTCATCCTCACCCACGTGCTGCTGCCGATCGGTATCTCGTTCTACATCTTCGAGTCGATCAGCTACATCATCGACGTGTACCGCGGCGACACCCCGGCTACCCGCAACCTCATCGACTTCGCAGCATTCGTGGCGATCTTCCCGCACCTGATCGCCGGCCCCGTACTGCGCTTCAAGGACCTGGTCGACCAGTTCAACAACCGCACCCATACCCTGGACAAGTTCTCCGAAGGCTGCACCCGCTTCATGCAGGGCTTCATCAAGAAAGTGTTCATCGCCGACACCCTGGCCGTGGTCGCCGACCACTGCTTCGCCCTGCAAAACCCGACCACGGGTGACGCCTGGCTGGGCGCGCTGGCCTACACCGCGCAGCTGTACTTCGACTTCAGCGGCTACAGCGACATGGCCATCGGCCTGGGCCTGATGATGGGCTTCCGCTTCATGGAGAACTTCAAGCAGCCGTACATCAGCCAGTCAATCACCGAGTTCTGGCGGCGCTGGCACATCAGCCTGTCGACCTGGCTGCGCGACTACCTGTACATCACCCTGGGCGGTAACCGCAAAGGCACCTTCAACACCTACCGCAACCTGTTCCTGACCATGCTGCTGGGCGGCCTTTGGCACGGTGCCAACTTCACCTACATCATCTGGGGCGCCTGGCACGGCATGTGGCTGGCCATCGAGCGTGCGCTTGGCCTCGACACCAACCCGCAGCGCTTCAACCCGGTCAAATGGGCCTTCACCTTCCTGCTGGTGGTGGTCGGCTGGGTGATCTTCCGCGCCGAAAACCTGCACGTGGCCGGCCGTATGTATGGCGCCATGTTCAGCTTCGGCGACTGGCAGTTGTCCGAACTCAACAGCGCCCAGCTGACCGGCCTGCAGGTGGCCACCCTGGTAGTCGCCTATATCTCCCTGGCGTATTTCGGCCTGCGTGATTTCTACCGCAATGCCAAGCCAGCGCCCCAAGCCACGCCGGTGCAGGTCAACAACGACGGCTCGATCGGCCTGGACTGGACCCGGGTGATGACCCGCGCCCTGGTGCTGCTGCTGTTCGTGGCCTCGATCCTCAAGCTTTCGGCGCAAAGCTACTCGCCGTTCCTGTACTTCCAGTTCTGAGGCCGATGACATGAACCGCACATTACGCATTACTTACTCCCTGTCGTTCCTCGGCTTGCTGGTGGGCATGGGCGTGTGGTCCACCGGTGGCCTGCAAAGCTTTCAGCGCACCGAGCAGATGACCCTGCTCAACGGCAAGCTGGCCAAGGCCGCCGAGACTCACTACGACGCCGAGTTCCCGATCAAGCGCCTGGGCACCAACCTTTGGGCGGCCATGGACTTCAAGCTGTTCAACGAGGGCCGCCCCGGTGTGGTGCTGGGCCGCGACCAATGGCTGTTCAGTGACGAAGAGTTCAAGCCCACGGCTGGCGCCGAACAACTGATGCAGGAAAACCTGGCGCTGATCCGTGGCGTGCGCGACACCTTGCAGCAACACGACAGCCAGCTGGTGCTGGCGATCATCCCGGCCAAGGCGCGCCTCTATTCGGAATACCTGGGCAAGGAGCAGCCGGCCAGCCTGCACGATGACCTGTACAACCAGTTCCATGCCCAGGTGCGCCAGGCCAACGTGTTCGCCCCGGACCTGCAAGCGGCCATGGAACAAGCCAAAGCTCGCGGCCAGGTATTCCTGCGCACCGACACCCACTGGACACCGATGGGCGCCGAAGTCGCCGCCCAGGCGCTGGCCGAGGCTGTAAGCCGGCAGAACCTGCTCAACGGTGACCCGCAAACCTTCGTCACCGAAGCCGGCAGCACGGCACCCTACAAAGGCGACCTGACCAACTTCCTGCCACTGGACCCGCTGTTCAGCAACCTGCTGCCGGCTCCGGACAACCTGCAACAACGCAGCACCCGCCCGGCGCAAGCCGAGGGTGAAGGCGACGATGCACTGTTCGCCAACAACGAGATCCCGGTCGCACTGGTGGGTACCAGCTATAGCGCCAACCCGCACTGGAACTTCCTGGGCGCGCTGCAGCAGGCCTTGCGCAGCGACGTCGCCAACTACGCCGAAGACGGCCACGGCCCATTGCTGCCGATGCTCAAGTACCTGCAAAGCGATGCCTTCAAGAACGCCGCACCGCAAGTGGTGGTGTGGGAATTCCCCGAACGTTATCTGCCGATGAAAAACGACCTCAGCAGCTTCGATCCACAGTGGATCGCCCAGCTGAAAAACTCCCGTAAATCCGAAGAAAACCTGGCCTTGTCGTCCACTCGGACGAACCACTGAACGATAGAGAGGAAATGCACATGACTACCAAGACTTCCATTGCCAAAGCCCTCACCCTCGCGGCCGGCCTTTCCCTTGCTTCCATGCAGGCCTTCGCCGGTGCCGACGCCGCCCTGTACGGCCCGAGCGCACCGAAAGGCTCGACATTCGTGCGCCTGTACAACGCAGCCAGCGCACCGGCCGCAGCAAAGGTCGGCAACACCCAGATCAAGCAGGTTGGCGCCCAGGCCAGCAGCGACTTCAGCTTCCTGCCAGGCGGTGACTACACCGCCCAGGTCGGCGGCAAGAGCGTGCCGGTGAAGCTGGCCTCGGACAAGTACTACACCCTGGTCAACAGCGGCACCGGCAACCCGCAGCTGATCGAAGAACCACCGTTCAAGAACAAGCAGAAAGCCCTGGTGCGCGTGCAGAACCTGAGCGACCAGCAGTTGACCC
Source organism: Pseudomonas sp. BN505 (assembly GCF_029873175.1). Lineage (NCBI taxonomy): Bacteria > Pseudomonadati > Pseudomonadota > Gammaproteobacteria > Pseudomonadales > Pseudomonadaceae > Pseudomonas > Pseudomonas sp. BN505. The sequence continues at coordinate 128,995 of NZ_SSOI01000045.1, read as the reverse complement.
TGAAAACCGCCGACGGCAAGACCGAAGTGGTCAAGCCGGTGGCCGCCAACGGCCGAGGCGAGCGCGAAATCAACCCGGTCAAGGTCAACCTGGCGCTGTACCAAGGTGACAAGAAAGTGGGTGACGTGAAACCCGTCGCTCTGGAGCGCGGCGAAGCCGCCGTGCTGTACGTAACCGGTTCCGGCAGCGCCTTGTCGCCGGTGTGGGTAACTCGCCCCGTGGCTAGCAACTGATCCCCCTGCCTTTAACGACTATTGGAGAAACATGATGATCCCGGTAATTCTTTCTGGTGGTAGCGGTTCGCGTCTGTGGCCTCTGTCGCGCAAGCAGTTCCCCAAACAGTTCCTGGCCCTGACCGGCGAACACACCCTGTTCCAGCAAACCATCGAGCGCCTGGCGTTCGAAGGCATGGACACGCCAATCGTGGTCTGCAACAAGGACCATAAATTCATCGTCCAGGAACAGCTGGCTGCGCTGAAGCTGGAAACCCAAGGCATCCTGATGGAGCCGTTCGGCCGTAACACCGCGCCGGCCGTGGCCCTGGCCGCCATGAAACTGGTCAACGAAGGCCGCGACGAGCTGATGCTGGTGCTGCCCGCCGACCACGTGATCGACGACCAGAAGGCCCTGCAGCGCGCCCTGGCCCTGGCCACCATCGCCGCCGAGCGTGGCGAAATGGTGCTGTTCGGCGTGCCGGCGACCAAGCCGGAAACCGGCTACGGCTACATCCGCTCCAGCCAGGACGCCCTGCTGCCCGAGGGCGTGGCGCGCGTGGCCCAGTTTGTTGAAAAACCCGATGAAAAACGTGCAGCCGAGTTCGTCCAGGCCGGTGGCTACTTCTGGAACAGCGGCATGTTCCTGTTCCGCGCCAGCCGCCTCCTCGAAGAACTGAAAAAGCACGACGGCGATATCTATGACACCTGCGTGCTGGCCCTGGAGCGCAGCGAGGAAGAGGGCGATGTGCTGAGCATCGACGAAGCCACCTTCGCCTGCTGCCCAGACAACTCCATCGACTACGCGGTGATGGAAAAGACCCAGCGCGCCTGCGTGGTGCCGATGTCGGCCGGCTGGAGCGACGTGGGCTGCTGGTCGTCGCTGTGGGATGTGCATGAGAAGGACGACAACGGCAACGTCACCAAGGGCGACGTGGTGGTGCAGGACAGCCGCAACTGCATGATCCACGGCAACGGCAAGCTGGTGTCGGTGATCGGCCTTGAGAACATTGTGGTGGTCGAGACCAAGGACGCCATGATGATTGCCCACAAAGACAAGGTCCAGGGCGTCAAGCAGATGGTCAAGACCCTCGACGAGCAGGGCCGTACTGAAACCCAGAACCATCTGGAAGTGTATCGCCCATGGGGCTCGTACGACTCGGTGGACATGGGCGGCCGCTTCCAGGTCAAGCACATCACCGTCAAGCCGGGTGCCAGCCTGTCGCTGCAGATGCACCACCACCGTGCCGAGCACTGGATTGTGGTGTCTGGTACTGCCGAGGTCACCTGTGACGAGAACGTGTTCCTGCTGACCGAGAACCAGTCGACCTACATCCCGATCGCTTCGGTCCACCGCCTGCGCAACCCGGGCAAGATCCCGCTGGAGATCATCGAAGTGCAGTCCGGCAGCTACCTGGGCGAGGATGACATCGAGCGCTTCGAAGATGTGTACGGGCGCACTTCCACGCCGGTCGAGCGTGGGGTATCGGTCAAGACCATTGCCCAATAAGTGAACCTTGGGGCCGCTTTGCGGCCCTTTCGCGGGACAAGCCCGCTCCCACAAAGGCTGGGAGCGGGCTTCGCGCTTTTGAGCCCTCCCCCATTTCAGGCTACGATGGTCAGACCTCGCGCATTCAAGGTCTGCAAGCCCCATGATCATCGGTGCCTTCCTCATCCTTACCTGGCTGGTACTGCTGTTGCGCTACCCGGCCAAGGCCCTGCCGATCTCGCTGGCCGCCGTGTTTGGCCTCGGCCTGGTGGCGCTGTTCGTCGCCTGGCAAGACAACCGCGAAACCTCGCAACTGGCCCGGCTGGACCTGCGCCTTGCCTATGCCCCCGAACAATGCCCGGCCGACCGTGCGTTGCAGGTACACATGAAAAACGGCAACAAGGCCCCGCTGACCGAACTGCGCTGGCGGGTGGCGGCGTATGCACCGGGTGACACTGTGAATTTGGCCGAAAGCACCTACAACGCCCCGCGCTACCGGGGGCCGGGTGATTTGCAGCCGGGGGCCGAGTGGAAGGACTGCCTGCCGCTGCCCCCCCTGCGCGCCGGGTACCGGCCACAGACCCTGGAATTTCGTGCCGAGCACCTGCAAGGTACATTTGCCAATTGATATATCGCCTGTACCGGCCCTTTCGCGGGTGAACCCGCTCCCACAGAGATCCTACTGATCTCGAGTTCTGTGGGGTACCTGTGGGAGCGGGTTCACCCGCGAAGAGGCCGGCACAGGGAAACCAATCCTCCTTACAACAGGCCCCAACCATGCCCACCGTCCTGATCACCGGTTGTTCCAGCGGCATCGGCCGCGCCCTCGCCGACGCCTTTCGCGATGCCGGCCACCACGTCTGGGCCACTGCTCGCAAGGCAGAGGATGTTGAAGTGCTGAACGCCGCCGGCTTCACTGCCCGGCAACTGGATGTGAACGACAGCGAGGCCCTCGCCCGCCTGGCCGAAGAACTCGAAACCCTGGATATCCTGATCAACAATGCCGGCTACGGCGCCATGGGCCCGTTGCTGGACGGTGGTGTGGAGGCCCTGCGCCAACAGTTCGAAACCAACGTGTTCGCCGTGGTCGGCGTGACCCGCGCGCTGTTCCCGTTGCTACGCCGCTCACGCGCAACGGTGGTGAACATCGGCAGCGTTTCCGGTGTGCTGGTCACGCCATTCGCCGGTGCCTACTGCGCCTCGAAAGCGGCCGTGCATGCGCTGAGCGATGCCTTGCGCCTGGAACTGGCGCCGTTCGGTGTGCAGGTGATGGAAGTGCAGCCGGGGGCGATTGACACGCAGTTCGCCAACAATGCCCAGCGCCAGGCCGAGCAAGTACTGGCGGCGGACTCACCATGGTGGCCGTTGCGTGAGCATGTCCAGGCGCGGGCGCGGGCCTCGCAGGACAGGCCGACTTCGGCGGCGGTGTTTGCCCAGGGTGTGTTGGCGGCAGTCGGCAAGTCGCCGGTACCGGGGGTGGTGCGGTTGGGGAATGGCAGTACGGCGTTGCCGTTGATGGCGAGGTTGCTGCCACGGCGGTTGCTGGATTGGGCACTGCGCAAGCGCTTTGGCCTGCTGCGCCCGCTCTGAGATCTCGGCTGCCCTGGGGCTGCTTTGCAGCCCATCGCGGCACAAGGCCGCTCCTACAGGGGACCGCGATCGCCTGTAGGAGCGGCCTTGTGCCGCGATGGGCCGCAAAGCGGCCCCTGCCTTTACGCTTTCTTCGCGGGCTGCTCATCAAACGCCTGCCAGCCACCACCCAAGGCCTTGTAAAGCCCCACCAACGCCTGCGACACCGCCGCTGAGCTGTCGATCCACTGCTCCTCGCTGGCCAGCAATGCGCCCTGCACCGTCAGCACATTGAGAAAGTCCACTGCCCCTTCCACATACTGGCGCTGGGCAGTTTCCAGGGCGATGCGGTTCTGTCGCACGGCCTCGGCCAGGTGGTCACGGCGCAACTGGCTGGCGTTGTACAGGCGCAGCACATCGTCAATTTCATGCCAGGCCCCCAGCACCACCTTGCGGTAGTTCAGCGCCGCTTCCTGCTGCTGCGCCTCACGCAACTCCAGGGTGCCCTTGAGCCGGCCGCCCTCGAAGATCGGCAGCGACAGCTGCGGCCCGAAGGCAAAACGGCGCGAATCCCAGCCACCGAAATCAGACAACTGCATGGCCTGGAAACCGACACTGCCCGACAGCCGGATGCTCGGGTAGAAATCCGCCTTGGCCACGCCAATGCTGGCGGTGGCGGCATGCAGGCGGGCTTCGGCCTGGCGGATGTCAGGGCGGCGCTCGGCCAGCTCGGACGGCAAGCCGATGGCAAACTGCTGCTGCGGCGCAGGCAGCTCGCCGCCCTCCAGCAATTTGGCCTGCAGACTGCGCGGCGGCTCGGCGGCGAGTAGGCTGAGGGCGTTGATCAGGTCATCGCGCCGGGCTTCCAGGCTTGGCAAGCGGGCCTCAATCGACGCGACTTGGGCGCTGGCCTGGGCCACGTCCAGGCGTGTGGCGACGCCTTCGGCCTGGCGATTTTCAGACAGTTTCAGGCTGTGCCGGGCGACCTTCAGGTTGTCCTGCGTCACATCCAGAGTGTGCTGCACGGCGCGCAGCTGGATGTAATTGCCGGCGGTTTCCGAAAGCAGGGCCAGCAGCACTCCCCGGCGGTCGTTCTCGGCCACTTCGACGGTGGCATCGGCAGCCTCGACCTGGCGCCGCACGCGCCCCCACAGGTCCAGCTCCCAACCGGCCACCAGGTCGCCTTGCCAAAGGTTGTACGCCGCTTTGCCCGCCTTGCCAGACGGATCGCTCAGGCCTTCGGCGCTGTTGCGGGCGCGGCTGTAGCCGGCGTTTGCATCCACCGACGGCACTTCATCGGCGGCCACGGTACTGCGCAGGGCGCGGCTTTGCAGCAACCGTGCACTGGCCATTTGCAGGTCGAGGTTGCGCTCGGCAACGCGCTGGATCAAGGCACTGAGCTGTGCGTCATGGAAGGTTTCCCACCAGCGCAGTTCCAGCGGTTCGGCCTGCGGCTGGCTGGCCGCCGCTTCGCCTTGCAGCGGCGCCCACTGCTGCGGTGCCTGGCTGTCGGGGCGCAAGAAGTCCGGGCCCATGGTGCAGCCGGCCAGCAACACGGCCAGCAGCAATGGGCTCAAGCGTAATGCCGGTTTCATCGTGCGCTCACCTCTTTGCCGTCCAGCTTGTCGCCACGGGTATCGATGGTCGCTTCCACCGACATGCCCACACGCAGGCGGGTGAGCAGCGGCTGGCCGTCATCGAAGACGATCTTCACCGGAATGCGCTGCACCACCTTGGTGAAGTTGCCAGTGGCGTTGTCCGGTTTGACGGCGGCAAAGGTGACGCCGGTGGCCGGGGCGATGCTTTCCACATGGCCTTGCAGCTTTTCGCCGGAGAAGGTGTCGACGCTGATGCTCACCGGCTGGCCAGGCTGCACGTGGGTCAGCTGGGTTTCCTGGAAGTTGCCGACCACATAGGCCTGTTGCAACGGCACCACCGACAGCAGGCGGGCACCCGGGTTGACGTAGGCGCCTATGCGCAGTGCGCGCTCGCCGACCATGCCGTCCACCGGCGCAGTAATGCGTGTGTAGGACAGGTCGAGCTGGGCCTTTTCCACGCCCGCTTCGGCACGTTTCAGCTGGCCATCGGCGCTGGCCACTTGGGCCGTGAGAATGTCCACCTGCTTGCGCGCCGCCACTAACGCTGCCTGGGCATTTGCCAGGCGTGCACGGGCCTGGTCTACACCGCTGCGCGCCTGCTGGGCGTTCTGCACGGTACCGGCGCCCTGCTCGGCCAGGCGGCTGTAGCGGTTGACCTCGTGGTCGGCGAACGCCGCTTCGGCCTGGGCGGCTTTGACAGCAGCCTCGGCCTGGGCAATCAACGATGCCTGGCGCTCAAGGGTGGCGCGGGCATCGGCGCTTTGCGCCTGGGCCACCAGCAACTGCGCCTGTGCGGCGTCCAGGGCGGCCTGGTAATCGCGGGGGTCGATGGTCGCCAGCAACTGGCCGGCCGTAACCTGCTGGTTGTCCTCCACCAGCACTTCCTTGATAAAGCCGGCCACCTTGGGCGCGACCACGGTGTAGTCGGCGATCACATAGGCGTCGTTGGTGCTCTGGCGATGGTCGCTGCCAAACATCCAGGGGCCGACGATGCCAGCCAGCACGGCCACGGCCAGCACCGAGCCGATGAACAGGGTTTTGCGGTTGTTGGTCATTTCAGGTGTTCTCGAATTCATCCAGGGTTCAGGCCACCGCACGCGGCGGATAGACCCGGGTAGGCACGAAAGGAATCAGGCAGATCAGGGCCACGGCAATGCAGGCCATGACCAGGTACAGGTCGGCGGAAGTGAGTACCAGCGCCTGGTCGTGGATGCGCCTGGCCAGGCCGGCAGCGCTGTCGTCAACCAGCGGGGCATTGCCCAGGCTGTCCACCAGGTGGTTGGAATGGAAATGCCGGCGCAAGGTGCCAAGGGCATCCAGCAGGCCACCGGCGATCACTGCGGCCAGGCCTTTCACGGTGTTGAACCAGCTGGAGGCGAACGGGCCTTCCTGCGGGGTCATGCCGTTGGTGGACAGCATCAGCAACGGCAGCACCGCCATCGGCTGGCCGAACACCTGCAGCAGGTAGAACGGGTAGAAGTCGCCACGGATCCACTCGCTGGTCATCAGGCTGCTGCCAATACAGGACACCGCCAGCATCGCCAGGCCGATGCCCAGCACCCAGCGGCAGTCCACCGCGCGGATGTTGCACAGCGCTGCGGTCAGCGGCAGGGCGATCAGCTGCGGCATGGCCACCAGCATCATCAGCGGGCTGGTCTGCGCAGGGCGGTAGCCCTGGATCTGCGCCAGGTAGGCCGAGGGGATGCTGCCCACACCCGACAGTACGATCAGCACACCGGCCAGGGTCACCAGAGCAAAACTCAGGTTGCGCCGCTTTAGCATGCGCAACTGGAAGAACGGCAGCGGCTCGGACCACTCGTTGTACATGAACAGCACCAGCAACAGCAGGCCACCGCCCAGCAACCAGCAGATCAGCGGCGAATCGAACCAGCCCCAGCGGTCGCCCAGCGACAGGCCCAGCACGATGCAACTGATGGCCGGCAGCCCGAGCAGTACGCCACGCCAGTCAAACTGCTTGAAACGCTCCAGACGCAGCGGGTCTTGCGGCAGGCCCCAGCCGACGCAGACGATGGCCAGCAGCGAGGGCAGGATGATCTGCCAGAACGCCCATTGCCAGCCGACGTACTCGGTCCACAGCCCCGCCAGCGGCGTGCCGAGGTTGGGGCCGAAGGTGGCGGTCAGGGCATAGCAGGCCAGGCCGTAAACCTTTATACCCGGCGGCAAAAAGCGCAGGGCCACGCTCATCAGCATCGGTGGCAAGGCCCCCGAGGCAAAGCCCTGCAGCACCCGCAGCAACATCAGGCTGTGCAGGTTGGGGGCGAACGGTTGCAGCAGGCCAAGTACGGCAAACAGGGCGATGGCGCTCATGGTGAAGCGCCGCAGCGAGAAGGTGGTGGCCAGCCACGGCGCAAAGGCCATGGCCGAGACCGAGGCGGCGCTGTACACCGCCAGCAACCAGGCGCCTTCGTCGGCACCGATGCCCATTGCACCGCGGATATCGGCAAGGGAAATCTTGGTGACCGACTCGTTGAGGCCTGCACACAGCACGGCCAGCAACACACCGAACAGCCCGACCACCACCTGCAGGCCAAACGCCGTCTGCGCAGGCGCGGCCGGCGCGGGGGCGGCGGCCAGCGCCGCAGAGGGCGCCGTCAGGGAAGTCATGAGAATACATCTCCAGCAACAATTTCAGGGCTGGGGCAAGTTTAAGAAGGTCGAATGCTGACGAAAACTGACTTGTCGGTAGTTTTATATTGCGTCAGACGCAATCCATGCCTGAATCACGGATCGATGCGGCCACACGCTTTCAACGTCTGGCGCAACCAACGGTGCGCGGGGTCGTTGTCGAAGCGCGGGTGCCACGCCTGCATCACATTGACCTTCTCCAACGGCACCGGGATCTCGAACGAGCGCAATGGCAACTTCAACCGCTGCACACTGTTGAGGATATTGGCGGGTATCGGCAGGATCAGGTCCGAATCCGGCAGCGAGAACATCGCCGAGTGGAAGCTGGTGGTGATCAGGGCCACGCGCCGCTCCACCTTGTGGTTGGCCAACGCCACATCGATCGGCCCGTTGGCACGACCGCGACGAGACACGCTGATCTGCGGGTAGGCGGCAAAACGCTCAGGGGTGATCGGGGCGTCGAAGATCGGGTGGCCCACACGCGCCAGGCCTACAAAGTAAGTATTGAACAGGCTCTGCACCTTGATTTCCGGGCCCAGCTCAATGGCCGAGCTGATGATCAGGTCGATATGCCCGTTGCGCAGCACTGCATCATCGTCACCACTGCCCTCCGGGACAAACCGCAACACCGTACGCGGCGCCTGGGCCAGCATCATGCGCAGCAGCTGGGCGCCGTAAAGGGCAATGAACAAATCATTGGTGCGGATGTTAAAGGCACGGTCCAGGTTGACCAGGTCGACATCGTCACGGCTGCGAAACACCTGCCCGGCCTGTTCTACCAGCCCATGCACCTGCTCGCGCAGGGCCAACGCGCGCGGCGTCGGCACCAGGCCACGGCCGGCGCGCACCAGGATCGGGTCGCCCAAGGCATCGCGGATACGCCCCAAGGTCCGGCTCATGGCCGCCGGGCTCAGGTTCATGCGCTGCGCCGCGCCCACCACGCTGCCCTCGTCGAGCAAGGCATCGAGGGCGACGAGCAAGTTCATGTCCGGGAGTTGCATGGCCGTTTTCCGTTACAGCTGTGGGAAACGCGATGTTAGCAGGTTGGTGGATTGCATCAGACGCAATGCGCTCTTGCGTGGTGGGGCATTTATTCACTGAGTGGACTGAGCCAAGAATGTGGGATGGCAGGTTCGCCCTCTTCGCGGGTAAACCCGCTCCCACATGGACTGCGCAGGTTTGAAATACTGTGGAGTACCTGTGGGAGCGGGTTTACCCGCGAAGAGGCTAGAACAGGCACCCATTCAGCCAGCCTTGTACAAGGATCTTCAATGCCCAGCCCCATCCTGATCGCCATCGACGCCTCCCCCGCCTCCAGCGCCCTGCTCACCCTCGCCCGCCGCTACTGCCGCCCCGGTCAACACGAACTGCACGTGCTGCTGGCCATCGATTCCACCTTCGCCGTGCATGAGCAACCTGCGCCCTACACCGCCGAGGAACTGGAAGAATACCCCGCCGCCTGCGAGGAACAGCAGCATGCCGACCACGCCGTAGCCGCGGCCGTACGCGAGCTGCAGCACGCCGGCTTCACCAGCCAGGGCTGCATGGTGGCCGGCCAACCGGTTGAAGCGATTGTGGCCAAAGCGCGGGAATTGAACTGCGAACTGATCATCATGGGCCACCGCCACCTGTCGCGGTTGGGGCGGTTGTTGGACCCGTCAATCAGCGCGAAGGTGATTGACCGGGTGCAGGTGCCGGTGTTGGTGGGGGTGGCTTAGGGGGCTTTTGAACGGGTTGGGGTTGGTAGGTGCATGTCTCAAGGGCGCCACAACCCTCGAGACATGCACTTACCACCCCCAACGCCACCCCAACTCACCCCTCGCCAGGCTTCACCACCACCGTACACGTCGTCCCCGCCGCCAGCAAAAACCCTTCCGGCACTTCATCAATGTGGATCCGCACCGGCACCCGCTGCGCCAACCGCACCCAGTTGAAGGTGGGGTTCACGTCGGCGATCAGCTCGCGGCTTTGTGGGTTGTCGCGGTCATAGATACCGCGGGCGATGCTCTCTACATGCCCTTTGATGCGCTCGCCGCTCATCATCTGCAACTCGGCCTGGTCACCCACCTTCACGTGGGGCAGCTTGGTTTCCTCGAAGAACCCGTAGACCCAGAACGAATTTTCGTCGACCACCGCCATCACCGCCTCACCCGTGCGCGCATAGTCGCCCTTGTGGATGTTCAGGTTGGTCACGTAGCCATCCACCGTGGCGACGATATGGGTGCGCTTGAGGTTCAGCTCGGCTGCAGCCAGTTCGGCAAGGGCTTGCTGGTAATCGGCCTGGGCGGAGTTGGCGATATTGCTGGCGTCGTCGCGGTTTTCCTTGGAGATCACCAGGTTGTCCATGTCGGCACGGCGCTTGGCGTTGACCTTGCGCATTTCCCAGGTGGCCTTGCGCGAGGCGACCATGGCTTTGGCCTGGTCGACCGCCAGTTGGTAGTGCTCGGGGTCGATCTGGATCAGCAGGTCGCCCTTCTTCACCCGCTGGTTGTCCTTGACCGGTACATCCACCACGTAACCCGGTACGTCGGCGGCGACGTTGATGATGTCGGCGCGCACGCGGCCGTCGCGGGTCCATGGCGTGGTCATGTAGTGCAGCCACAGCTGGCGACCGATGGCCACGGCAGCGACCAGCACCAGCAGGGTGGCGATCAGGCTGAAGAACTTTTTCATCGAAGGTTTCTCACCAGTAGACAGTAAGCGCCATGGCGCCGAACAGGCAGACGAACAGGCTCAGGCGCAACAGCGCCGGGTGCCAGAAGAAGCGGTAGCCATCATGGCTGGCAATGAACCGGTCCAGGCCCCAGGCCAGGCCAAGGGCGAACAGGAACATCAAGGTCATGGTGGGCATGTACACGCCATGGAAGGCGATTTCACGGGGCATGGTGCAATCCTTTCGCCGGTGCCAGTGGCGACTGTGGGTCCAGCAAGGAGGAACGGATGAAGTGCAGGTAGCTTTGCGCGCGGCGCAGTACCGAAGTGTCGAAGTGCCGGGCGAACGGTTCGTCGGTGGCCTGCACGCGGGCAATGGCATGGTCCACGGCGACCAGGGCGCGTTCGTGGTTGCTCGCACTGGGCTGCAAGAACAACCGCGTCAGGGCACGGCCCATGACGCGGATGGCCTGGCGCCACGGCTGCGACTCGGCGTAGGCCGGGTGCACCGGTGCGCGGGCTTGTTCCTTGCGCAGCTCGATCACGGCGTGGCCGATTTCCAGCACGGTGAACATCCAGCCCATCAGCTGGCTCTGCACCTGCGGCTTGCCGGCCGCCAGGCCATAGGCCTGGTGCAACAGGTCGCGGGTGCGGCTTTCGAAGGCCGAGCCGATGCCGCGCAGGCGCCCGCTGATGGCAAACAGCACCTGCTCGCGCAGCTCTTGCTCCAGGCGGCTCCACAACCAGCGGCTGTTGGGCGGCAGGATGATCGCCCCGGCGGCGGCGCAGACAAACATGCCGATGACCATGCCGATGTAGTCGTTGATGAAGGTGTACGGGTCATACACAGTGAGGTTGTTCGGCACCGAGCCAATCGCAAAGAACACCAGCAGGCCGATGCCGTAACCGGCATAGGCCGGGCGTGACGAGAGAAACGCGCCCAGCACGAACACCGGCGCCAGCACCATGCACAGCAGCGGGAAGCCGTCGATCCAGGGGAACACGAAGAAGGTTTCGAAAAAGCCGATGAAAGCACCGATGGCGGTGCCGCAGGCCATCTGGAACGACATGCGCTTAGGGTTCGGCGAGGCCGCCGAGAGGCCCACGGTGACGGTGGCGATCAGGGTCATCATGGCGCCACTGGGCCAGTCACTGAGCAGCCAGTAGCTGCCCAGCAGCAACAGCACCGCCGAAGCGCGGATACCCGCAGCCAACGACACCAGCCAGCTGGTCTGCGCCACGTAGGGCTCGTCCCACTGCTCGCGTTCATGCTTGTGCGCAGCCAGCGAGGCGTGGGTTTCGGCGTAGCTGTACATCTCGTCGACGAAGCGGTACAGCAGCTCGAACGCGGTGTGGAAGTCGAGCAGGTCGGATTCGCTGGGGTCGGTTGCCAGGTACTCGGCGCGCAGGCCGCGCACCTGGGCTTGCAGGCCTTCCTTGTAGGCCGCCAGCTCCAGGGTCAGGCGCAGTGCATCGGCGTCGGTCAACGCCCGGCCCACGTAAGGCTGCAGTAACTCCACCAGGGTGTTCAGGCCCGGCTCGATGGCACTGACGATCTGCAGCGGGCCCCGGGCACGCAGGCGTTCGAGCAGGCGATGCAGGGCATTGAAGCGCGTGGTAATGGCCATGAACTCGCTATTCATCCGTACCAGCCGGCCACTGCGGCGGCGCATGTGCGGGTCTTCGAAGGCGGTGACGTTGCGCAGGCTCTCAAGGCCCACGGCCTCGGCAACGAAGCGCACGTTGCTGCTCTCGAAACGGTCCTTCTGGCTATCGCCACGCAGGGCCTCGACCACCACCCCGGCGAACACGCCAAAGCGCTGGTACAAAGCGTTGCGCATGGCAGCACTGGCCGACTGCGGCAGGATTGCGGCGCTGACGAAGGTCGACACCAGAATCCCCAGGGCAATTTCCAGCACCCGCCACACCGCGGCCATGAACGCCTGGTCAGGGTGCTGCAGCACTGGCAGGCCGATCATCGCAGCGGTGTAGCCGGCCAGCACAAAGCCATAGGCGCGGAAGGTGCGGTAGCGCATGGCGCCGGCCGAGCACAGGCCAACCCACAGCGCCAGGCTGGGCAGGAACAGCTCGGTGTTCTGCGGGAAGATGGCGATCAGGGCCACCATCATCGCCGAGCCGGCCAGGGTGCCGAGCACCCGGTAGAAGCTCTTGGCGAACACATGCCCGCTTTGCGGCTGCATGACGATGAACACGGTGATCATGGCTGTGCGCGGTTGCGGCAGCTCCAGGCGCATGGCCAGCCACAGGGTGATGAACGCGGCGGCCAGCACCTTGAAGATGTACACCCAGGTCACGCCGTCGGTGCGTGCCCAGGCAAAGAAGCCCCGGCGCCACTCCAGGCTTTGCAGCCAGCGCACGGGCAAACTGGAATTGCTCATTCGGCGTTATCCGGCTTCTTGTCGAAAATGGCCAGGGTGGCCGGGGTTTTCGGCGCGGCCTGGCGTTCCTCTTTCGGCGCATCCTGACCGGCCTGCAGGCCACCACCCAGGGCGGTCACCAGCTCGGCATGGGAGATCAGGCGGGCGGCCTGCACCTGCTGCTGCACCTGTTGCTGGCGGAACAGCAAGGTCTGCGCGTTGAGCACGTTCAGGTAGTCGGTAAGGCCGCGCTGAAAGGCGACCATGGCGATGTCATAGGTTTTCTGCGCAGCAGCAACCGACTCGGCAGCGAAGTGCGACTGTTCTTTCATCGACTCGCGGCGGATCAACTGGTCGGAGATGTTCTTCAGTGCCCCCACCACGGTCTGGTTGTAACGGGCCACAGCCACGTCATACCCCGCCGAGGCCACACCCAGTTCCGAGCGCAGGCGGCCACCGTCGAAGATCGGCAAGCTGATGGCCGGCCCGACGTTGTAGTTGAACTTGCGCCCGGTCAAGAATTCCAGCGGGCCACCGCCGGTGGCCATGAAGCCGAGACTGCCAACCAGGTCGACGTTGGGGAAAAAGCCGGCGTGGGCGACGTCGATACCTCGCGCCTGGGCGGCCACCTGCCAGCGGCTGGCGACCACGTCGGGACGCTGGCCGACCAGTTCGGCAGGCAGGTTCGATGGCAGTTTCAACGGCGCGGCCAAGGCCAGGGCCGGGCGCTGCAATTGCGCGCCCTCCCCCGGGCCCTTGCCGGCCAGTGCGGCCAGCTGGTTGCGGGTCAGGGCAATGTCTTCGTTCAGGCTGTCGAGCTGGCGGTGGGTTTCTGGCAGCGGCGCTTCGGCCTGGCTGACTTCGAAATGGGTACCGATGCCGGCATCCAGGCGGCGTTTGGCCAGGGCCAGGATCTGCTCCTGCTGCTCCAGTTCGGCCTTGACGATATCGCGCTGGGCAAAATGCAGGCTCAGCTGGATATAGGCGCGCACCACGTTGTTCTGCAGCTCCAGCTGCGCCTGGCGGGCTTCGGCCACGCTCATGTGTGCCTGGTCGACGGCCTGCTCGCTGGCATTGCGTTCGCGGCCCCAGAGGTCGAGGGCGTAGCTGAAGCCGATTGCGGCGTTGTTGTCCCAGGTGTTGGCGCCCGACAGCGCGCCCGGGCCGTAGAACTGGTCTTCAGGCCAGTTGTGGCGCTTGAGGGTGGCCTGGCCGTTGGCCTGGAGCTTTTCCGCCGACTCGACCACGCCGGCCATGGCCTTGGCCTCACGTACCCGCGCTGCGGCCATGGCCAGGCTCGGGCTGCCGGCCACGGCCAGGGTAATCCAGCGATCCAGCTGCGGGTCGCCATAGGCGTGCCACCACTGCTGGTCGGGCCAATGGGCGTCGGTCGCGGCTTCGCGTATGGCCGCGTCGGTGGTCAAGGTATTGGCTTGCAGCGTCTTGCTTTGCGGGGCGATGCCCCAGGTTCCGATACAGCCACTCAAGGTGAGGGCAAGGGCACAGGCACTGAACGCATTGAGCGTTCTGATGATGCGACGCGGCACAGCTGCGATTTCCCGAGGAAGAGGTGAAGGGGGCTGGGCAATTCTAGGGGGCGGCAGCACTGGCGATAAGCGCAGATTCCTGCGAATCTTTGTTACCAAAACAGCGATAATCCGCCTTTGGTCGAAGGCAACTTTTCAGCTTTTCTGCGTTACTTCGTGACACAATTTTGTCCTCTACATCGAGAGTGACCCATGGACACCCTGCAAAACATGCGTGCTTTCAGTTGCGTAGCCCAGCTTGGCAGCTTTACCGCTGCTGCCGCGCAACTGGATACGACCACCGCGAACGTGTCGCGGGCGGTCTCCAACCTGGAAGCCCATCTGCAAACAAGGCTGCTCAACCGTACCACCCGCCGCATTGCGCTGACCGAGGCCGGCAAGCGCTACCTGATGCGCTGCGAACAGATTCTTACCTATGTGGAAGAAGCCGAAGCCGAAGCCAGCGATGCCCATGCCCGCCCGGCCGGGCAGCTGAAGGTGCACTCGATGACCGGGGTGGGCCAGCACTTCGTGGTCGATGCCATAGCCCGCTACCGTGAATCGCACCCGGACGTCACCTTCGACCTGACCATGGCCAACCGCGTGCCCGACCTGCTTGACGAGGGCTATGACGTGTCCATCGTGCTGGCCACCGAACTGCCCGACTCGGGGTTCGTGTCGCAGCGCCTGGGCATCACCTACAGCATCGTCTGCGCCTCGCCCGACTACATCGCCCGCCACGGCAGTGCGCAAAAGCCCGCCGACCTGCTCAAGCACGCCTGCCTGCGCATGGTCAGCCCGGTGATCCCGCTGGAAAAATGGCTGTTCGACGGCCCGGAAGGCCAGGAGATGGTCAACATCACCAGTTCGCCGTTCATGGTCAATACGGCTGATGCCATGAAGACTGCCATCCGCAGCGGCATGGGCGTAGGCGTGCTGCCGATCTATTCGGCCATCGACGGCCTGCGGGATGGCAGCCTGGTGCGGGTGCTGCCCGAATACCGCCTGCAGGAGCTGAACCTGTACGCCATCTACCCGTCGCGGCAGTACCTTGATGCCAAGATCAAGACGTGGGTCGAGTACCTGCGCAACTCGCTACCGGAGATTCTCGCGGCCCATGAGGCCGACCTGAAAACCCATCAGGTGCTGATCGCCAACTAAAAAGCTGCTGCATTGCGGGGGTGGACAATGGTAGGTTGCTAACCATTACCTACCCCCGCCTTGCAGAGAAGTTGCCCGATGAAAAAGACCGTCCTGGCCTTCAGCCGTATCACCCCGGCCATGGCCGAGCGCCTGCAGCAAGACTTCAACGTGATTTTGCCCAACCCCAAGCTGGGCGACATCAACGCCCAGTTCAACGAGGCCCTGCCGGAGGCCCACGGCCTGATCGGTGTCGGGCGCAAGCTGGGCCGTGCGCAGCTTGAAGGCGCGGCCAGGCTGGAGGTGGTGTCCAGTGTGTCGGTCGGCTACGACAACTACGACCTGGACTACTTCAACGAACGCGGCATCGCCCTGACCAACACTCCCGATGTACTCACCGAAAGCACCGCCGACCTGGGCTTCTCGCTGGTCATGGGCTGCGCCCGCCGCACTGCCGAACTGGATGCCTGGACCAAGGCCGGCAACTGGCAGGCCACCGTGGGCCCGGCCCTCTTCGGCAGCGATGTGCATGGCAAAACGCTGGGTATCGTCGGTATGGGCAACATCGGAGCCGCCATTGCCCGTCGCGGCCGGTTCGGCTTCAACATGCCGGTCATCTACGCGGGCAACAGCCGCAAGACCGCGCTGGAGCAAGAGCTGGGCGCGCAGTTCCGCAGCCTGGAGCAGTTGCTGGCAGAAGCGGACTTCGTCGTCATTGTGGTGCCATTGTCCGACGCTACCCGCAAGTTGATCAGTGCGCGTGAACTGAAGCTGATGAAACCAAGCGCGTTCCTGATCAACATCGCACGCGGGCCGGTGGTGGACGAAGCCGCGCTGATCGAAGCGCTGCAGAACGGCACCATTCGTGGGGCAGGCCTGGATGTGTACGAGAAAGAGCCGCTGAGCGATTCGCCGCTGTTCAAACTGCCCAACGCGCTGACCTTGCCGCACATCGGTTCGGCCACTGCCGAAACCCGTGAGGCCATGGCCAACCGCGCGATGGAAAACCTGCGCGCGGCGCTGCTGGGTGAGCGGCCGCGGGACCTGGTGAACCCGCAGGTGTGGAAGGGCTGACAGCCTTACTTTGCCTGTACCGGCCTCTTCGCGGGCTTGCCCGCGAAGAGGCCGGTACAGGCAACAGATTATCTATTTGGCCACCAAAATACCGTCAGCCACCTTGGCCTTGGGCTTGCGAAACACCAGCACATTCCCCGCCATTACCGCCACCAGCCCCAACAAGGCCGGCGCCGTCCACTGATACCCCTCGGCCACCGCCGACACATTCAACGCCACCAACGGGAACAGCACCGTGCAATAGGCTGCCCGCTCCGGCCCCATGCGCCCGACCAGGGTCAGGTAGGCAGTGAAGCCGATCACCGAACCCGGAATCACCAGGTACATCAGCGAACCGATGTAGCGGGTGTTCCACTCCATGGTGAAAGGAATGCCGCTGAACAGGCAATAAACCATCAGCATGGCGGCCCCGTAGACCATGCCCCAGGCATTGGTGGTCATGGGCTTGAGCCCGGCCTTCTGCTGCATGCTCGACAGCATGTTGCCTGCCGAGAAACACAGCGTGCCGAGCAGGGCAAGGCCGAGCCCGAACAGGGTCTCGCGGCTGGCGGCATGGTGGGACAGCTCTGGCCAGAACAGCAGCCCCAGGCCGAGCAGGCCCAGGGCACCGCCGCCCAATACATTGGCGGCGATCTTCTGGCCGAAGAAGACCCGCGCGTTAAGTGCGTTCCACAGGGTTGCAGTGGAGAACACCACGGCGATCAGGCCACTGGCAATCCACTGGCTGGCAGTGAGGAAGCACATGAAATTGACGCAGAACAGGCACAAGCCCTGGGCCAGGCAGATCTGGTGGCCGCGGCGGTTCAAGGGTTGCAGGCGGCGGGTGAGCAGCAGGATGGCGAACAGGATGAGGCCGGCCAGGGCGAAGCGATAGACGATCGAGACCGGGATGGCGACAACGCCCAGCTGGAGCTTCAAGGCGATCCAGGTGGTGCCCCAGATCAGGACGGTAAGCAGGTAGAGTGACAGGTTCATGGGTAGGGCTCCTCAAGCGGTCGTCCATTCAAACCGGGGCCGCTTCGCGACCCATCGCCGGCAAGCCAGCTCCCACAGGTACAGTGCCCGGCTTGAGGCAGATGCTGTACCTGTGGGAGCTGGCTTGCCGGCGATCGAGGGTGCAGCCCTCGCCAGTGCGACCAGTGTTTGCCCTGTGCGGCGCCTGGCGCTTGCACAAACTTGCGCTTTTCCTTTGCCGGTAGCTGTCACTCGATGCAAGGCGCAGTAGGATGGCTGGCAAGAGGAGCCCCCCATGACGCCACTCACCCAACTGCAAGTGTTCAACGCCATGCATGCCTCGCCCCACGCCAGGCTGGAGCTGAGCGCGCACCTGGGCGATGGGCTGGCGGCGGCGCTGTGGAGCAACCGCGACGATGCCCGCGACTATCACGCCCCGACCCACCACACCCTGTCGTGCTACATCGCCGACGGTACCGGCACCTTTCGCCGCCAGCGCCCGGCCGACAAGGGCGCGCCCGGCAAGCTGTGCGTGATGCCAGCCGGGCAGGAGTCGAACTGGGTGGTAAATGGTGCAATCCGCCTGGCGCACCTGTATGTCAGCGAGGCGCAGTTCGCCCTGGGTTGTGTGCGCCTGCTCGACCGGGAACCGCGTGAACTGCAGTTGCAGGAAGCGACTTTTCTCGACGACCCGCAACAGGCCGTGCGCTTTCGCCAACTGATCCAGCTGGACTGGGACGAGCCCGGCGAGCGCTTGCTGGCCAGCAGCCTGGCCCACGAGATCGTCGACCATGCGCTGCTCAACCAGGTCGGGCTGCGCCAGGGCCTGCGCCTGAAAGGCGGGCTGGCGCCGAACCTGCGCCGGCAATTGGTCGATTACATCGAGGCGCACCTGGACCAGCCGATTACCCTGGGCGAACTGGCCTTGCGCTGCAACCTGTCCGAATACCACTTTGCGCGCATGTTCCGCAGCAGTTTCGGCCTACCTCCGCACCAGTACCTGCTGGCCCGGCGACTGCACCGGGCCTGCCAACTGCTGCAGCTGGGCGTGATGCCGCTGGGGGAGATTGCCCTGCTGTGCGGGTTTGCCAGTGCCAGCCATTTCAGTAACCGGTTCAGGCAGGCGCTTGGTGCAACACCTGGGGAATACCGTTCGGCATTCAAGTCGTGAAACGGGGCCGCTTTGCGGCCCTTTCGCGGCACAAGGCCGCTCCTACAGGGATCATGGTTTCCTTGTAGGAGCGGCCTTGTGCCGCGAAAGGGCTGCAAAGCAGCCCCAAATACCTAGAATTCGAAGGTGCTGGACAGGCTCACCTGCCGCGCATCCCCGATAGCCACGAAGTACTGGTTCACCGCCGAGCTGTAGTAAACCTTGTCGAACAGGTTCTTTACGTTCAGCTGCAAACGCACGTTGTGCTCATCCAGCTTGGTCTCGTAGCTGGCGAACGCATCGGCCACGGTGTACGACGGCAGGTCGAAGGTGTTGGTCGAGTTGCCCGCCCGTTCACCCACGTAACGCGCGCCTGCACCGACACGCAGCTTGTCGCCACCGAACAGGCTGCCGAAGTCGTAAACAGCCGACAGCGAACCACTGTGTTTGGCAACGTTCTGCAAGCGGTTGCCCTCAAGGTCCGGGTCTTTTGTAACCTTGGCATCGGTAAAGGCATAGCTGCCGATCAAGCTCCAGTGATCGCTGAGCTGGCCGGTCAGGTCAAGCTCCACACCTCTTGAATTGACCTCACCGGCATTGCTGTAGACAGTCTCGCCAGTCCCGCTGTCGAAATTGGCAACCAGCACATTACGCTTGGTGATATCGAACAGCGCCAGCGTACCGGTCAGCCGACCGGGCATGTCCAGCTTGGCGCCCAACTCCCACGACTTGCCTTCCTCAGGTGCAACGGACGCGTCCAGCACCACACCGCCAGTCAGCGGCGCAATGCTGGAGTTGGGCTTGAACGACTCGCTGTAACTGCCGTAGAACGACAGCTGCTCATCAAGCTTGTAGACGATGCCGGCATGCGGCACCCAGGCCTGGCCGCTGTTATCGGTATTGGCCGTGAACGGGCGGCCGCGGCCGGCGTACTGGTCGAACTGCTGGAAGCGTGCGCCGGCCACCAGGATCCAGTGGTCATCCAGGTGCAATGCGTCCTGCACGAACAGTGCATCGGTGCGCAGCTTGTCGGTCTGGTCGCTGTCGCTGGCACGCACCGTGCTGCCTTCCACTTCCTGGCCGTAGACCGGGTCCACATAGCTGAAAGTGGACTTGGCAGTCTGGCGAATCAGGTCGCCGCGATACACCTTGCGGTCTTCATGGTCGACGCCGAACAACAGGTCATTCTGCAGGCCGGCCAACTCCACATTACCGGCCAGGCTCAGGGTAGCGAACTGGTCACGGCTCATGGCGTTGTGGGTACCATCGATGCTGCGTGTCAGCGTGCCTTTGGCTTCATTGACGCCGGTCACCCGTACCTGGCTGGCATCATAGGTCTCGCGGTTGAAGCTGTAGCCAAAGTGCAGCTTCCAGTCATTGGCCAGCTGATGGTCGACCTCCAGGCGATACAGGTCGGAGCGCCCTTCCATGTCGTTGAACGGCTCGTCCAGGCGGCGCGTGGCGGGGATGTTCAGCGGGTGGCCATTGCTGCCGAACGCTGTGCCCCGGTCGAAGGGGTAGAGAAACTCGCGGTGCTCGTAGGCCAGTACCACCTGGGTGTCTTCGCCCAGCCAGGCCAGCGACGGCGCCACCAGCGATTCGCGGTGCACGCCGTAGTTGCGCCAGTAGTCTTCGTCTTCATGGTCGACGATCAAGCGGTAAGCGAAGTTGCTGTCGCCCAGCGCACCGGTACTGTCGAGCCCGCCGCCACTGCCATTCTTGCCGCTGCCGTAGGTCGAGCCGCGCACGTTCAGGGCGTTGTACTGCTGTAGTTGCGGGCGCTTGCTGACCACGTTGATCACCCCGCCCGGATCCTGGATGCCGTACAGCAGCGAGGCCGGGCCCTTGAGCACTTCAACCCGCTCGGTGCTGGCGTTGAGGCTACGCCCCTGCACGATGGGCATGCCATCGCGCATGATCGAGCCGTCGCGGTTGTCGCCAAAGCCGCGCTTCATCACCGTGTCGGACGTGCCGCCAAAGTTGTTGCCCTGGGTGATGCCGCTGACGTTGGCCAGCGCATCGTCGAGGTTGCGCGGTGCCTGGTCGCGGATGACCTGGGCCGGTACCACGTTGATGGCCTGGGGGATGTCCTGGTTCGGCCCCTGCCCGCGCATGATCGAAGCGCTGGCCGGGGGCTGGTAGCTGTAGTCGTCCAGCTGCGAGGTTACGTTGGTGGCCTGCAGGTTGAGGGCGCCTGAGGTGTCGGCGGGTTCGAGGGTGAGGGTGCGTGCGTCGACGCGCCGCCAAGCCAGCCCGGTGGTGCCCAGCAGCTGTTGCAGTGCCTGCTCGGCGCTGAAACGGCCATTCAAATCGGGCGCTTGCCCGCCCGGCAGTTCGAGGGTGTAAACCACGCTCTGGCCGGTGGTGCGGCTGAACGCGTTGAGGGCCTGGGCCAAGGGTTGGGCCGGCTGGGCGAAGGCATAGGCCTGCAACTGCTCGGCGGCGCTTGCCAGAGGGGCGACAGCCAAGGCCGGGACCGCAGTCAGGCCGAGCCAGAGAGGGACGCAACGCGAGGAGAACTTCATGGACGCTGACCTGTGAGAGGGTGACGATTGCGAATGAATCGCACTTTCACTCATTACACGGATGCCACGTCCTGTTACCTCACCCGTTGATTGAAATTATTTTTCCTGTGCCGGCCTCTTCGCAGCACAAGGCTGCTCCTACAGGTATTGCATGGCCCCTGTAGGAGCAGCCTTGTGCTGCGAAGAGGCCGGTACAGGCGGTTACCGAACCAGGGTCAAACGCCCCAACACGGTCTGCCGCGAAAAACCCATCACTTTGCCCAGCGAATCAAGCGCCAGCAGCGGCTCGGTCACCGGGAAGCTGCCGCTGACCTTGCGCTGCCCCAGTTCGCCATCCAGCAACAGGATGCGCCCCGGGTAATAGCGCCCAAGGTCTTCGACCACCTGCGCCAGCGGCACCTGGTAATAGTTCAGCCACCCCTGGCGCCAGGCCAGGCGGTTTTCACTGTCCACCGCCAGGGTGTCGCCTACCCAGCCTGCGCTGTAGGCCACCTGCTGGTTGGCCGTCAGCTCACGCGCCAGAGTGCCTTGCGCAGGGCTCACGCCCACACGCCCGCTGCGCACCGTCACCTGGGCGCCGTCGCCTTGCTCACGCACCTCGAACTGAGTGCCGAGCACCCGTACTTCGCCACCGCCGGCTTCGACCAGGAACGGCTCGCCGGTATGCGTGACCTCGAAGAACGCTGCGCCATGCAACAACCGCACACGGCGCTCTCCCTGGGCAAAATCGACCGCAATGGCGCTGCCGGCATCAAGCGTCACCTGCGACTGGTCGGCCAAAGTCACCTGGCGAACCAGCCCGGCACTGCTGTAGTCGGCCTGCAGGTCCTGCAACCAGTACGCCGGGTGCCAGCCACCGGCAAAGCCCACGGCCAGCACCAGGCAGGCCGCCATCGCCAGTGCTGCCACCTGCCGCCACGGCCCGCGGGTCGGCGGCTTGGCCATGGCGTCCAGGTAGCGCTGCAGGGCGTCCTGTTCTTCGTCCGCCAGGCGCGCCGCCGGGGCGGCGCTTTTCTGCCACAGCGCCTGGGCCTGTTGGTAGGCGTCACGGTGCACGGGGTCGGCTAGCAACCAGCGCTTGAACGCAGCCCCTTCGGCTTGCGCGGGCTGCTCATTGATGCGGCTGAGCCATTGCAGGGCGGCCTGGGACTGCGCCTCGGTGATCGGGGGCAAACGGCTCATCGACGGGCACTCCCTGGCCGGCGTGGGGTGGACGCGGGCTCGGCAACACTCGCCTTGCACGCTTCAAGGGCGCGCATCATATGCTTTTCCACGGCGCTCTGGGACAGCTGCATGGCCTTGGCAATTTCGCCGTACTTGCAGCCGTGGATGCGGTTGAGCAGAAAGATCTGCCGGGTGCGCTCGGGCAAGGCGCGCAAGGCAGCTTCGATGCGCTGCAGGTCGTGGTCGACCTCCAGCGCCTGCTCCGGCGCCTGAGCCATGGCCGCCTCGTCCATGGGCAAAGCGGCTTCTGCCACGCGTTCGCGGCTGCCTTCACTGCGCAGGTGGTCGATGGCCAGGTTGCCGGCACAGCGCAACAGGTAGGTGTCCAGCGCCTCGACCTTGACCTCGGGGCGGCGCCAGAAACGCAGGAACAGTTCCTGTACCAGGTCTGAAGCCGTGGCGCGGCAGCCAACGCGCCGGCTGACCAGCGCCTCCATGCGCGCCCGTTGGGCCAGAAACACCTGCACGAAACGTGCGCGCCCGCCACTGCTGTCGGCTTCGGGCTCGATGATATCCCCCTGCTCGCTCACAGGTTCACACGGCAAACACGGCCAGCAACGGGCCCAGCACCACGCTGGCGGCGGCCAGGCCCAGCAGCAGACGTGGCTGGTACGGCAGGCCGAACACCCACACGGTCACCCCGGCCATCATCACTGCCGTCCATTCCACCAGGCCATGGGCCCAGCCACGCAGGTGCACGCTGAGGATCAGCGATAGCAGCAGCAGCAGCCAGCCGGCAACGCGCAACTGCTGTAACTGCCCGGGGCGCGGCTTGCGCCCGAGCAAATCGCTGAAGTGCTTTTCCATGGCCAGGCACAGGGCGACAAAACCTGCGAATGCAATCAGTGCGTTACCCAGCATCAGCTCACCTGTGCCGTTTCAGTGCCCGCTTTTTTTGCCGCGCGTGGCCGCTTGGCAACCGGTTTGGGGCTGCGCAACATCTTGCCGGCCAGCCAGGCCAGGAACAGGCCAGTACCCAGGGCCGTCAGGTCGAAGCCGGCCATGGCCCAGTCACCCGCCTGCAACGAATGGTTCAAACCCCGGTCGGTGCTCAAGCCATTGAGCAGCGGCAGCAGGGCAAAGGCCAGCGCCCCCAGCGCCAGTTGCTCCCCCCAGGCCCGGCGCCCGCTGCGCAGCACGGCATGCACCAGTGACAAGCCCCAGGCGATGAAGAAGGCATTGACCTCCCAGCCGGCGCGGCCCTCGACGCCCACCGGGATCAGGCGGTTGGCCCAGAAGAAGCCCGCCACCGCCAGCAGCAGGCCGCTCATGCTGGCGATATTGAGCACCTCGACCAGGCGCAACTCACCCGGCATGTGCGCGCTCTTGGCATGCTTGAGCTGGCGCTTACCCAGCCACATCACCAGCCCGGTGCCGATCACCGCAGTGCCGGCGACGCCAAAGAAGAAATACAGCCAGCGCAGCCAGGGCCCGGCGAAATTGCCCATGTGCAGCCCGGCAAAACTGAAGGCAGTCATCATCGCCCCGCTCTCTGGCTTGCCCTGGCTCAGCAGCGCACCACTGGCGCCGTCGAACGTCCAGTTGGCACTGCGCCGATAAGCCACGTGGTCGGCAGCCGACTGGGTGAAGGTGACGCGGGCATTGCTGTCGCCGGGGTTCTGCACCTGGATGAAGCCGATACGCGCGCCCGGTTGCAGTTCCTGGACCTTGGCGTACAGGGTTGGCAGCGCAACCAGCGGCGTGGCCACCTGGGCCGCTTTGGGCGAATCGTCGCGGCCGAACAGGTCGTTGAAGTACTTGCCCGTGTCATTGCCATAGCTGGCCATGATGCCCGCCGGCATCACCATGTACATGAACAGCACCAGGCTGCTGTAACTGATCATCAGGTGGAAGGGCAGCACCAGCACGCCGATGGCGTTGTGGCCGTCCAGCCAGGAGCGCTGGCCCTTGCCGGGGCGGAAGGTGAAGAACTCCTTGAAGATCTTCTTGTGGGTGATGATGCCGGTAACCAGCCCCAGCAGCATGATGAAGGCGCAGAAGGTCGACAGCCAGCGGCCAAACGGGTGCGGCATCTGCAGCTGGAAGTGGAACCGGTAGAAGAACTCGCCCCCCCGGCTGTCGCGTGCTTCCACCGGCAGGCCGGTCTGCGTGTCGAGGGTTTTGTTGACGAAGCCACGCGGCCCGCCGTTGGGGTCGCGATAGCCCACGCTCAGGGCCGCCTCACGCTCGTTGGGCATGTCGATGAACCAGGAAGCGGAATGCCCGGCATTGTCCTGCAGGTATTGCTGGGCCTTGTCCAGGCTAAGGGCCGGGTCCAGGGTATGACGGCGCACTTCGGGCTGAGCCCAGTGGGTGATTTCATCCTTGAAGTACGACAGCGTGCCGGTGAGGAAGATGGCAAACAACAGCCAGCCAAAGATCAGGCCGATCCAGGTGTGCAGCCAGGCCATCGCCTGGCGGAAGCCTTCTTTCATGGGTTTTTCATCCAGTAGGCAACGCCGCTGATCATGCCCAGCAACAGGCTCGGCGCCAACACGCCCAGCCAGGCACGCCAGGCGCTGCGACAGGCGAAGCACCAGATGAATGCCAGCAGGTAGAAGACGAACGACAACAGCAGGCCAGTCAGCGTGGCGTCGACCTTAGGCAGTGGCGCCACCAAGGCAATGCAGACGCTGGCCATGGACGCCAGCAGGTAGCCGCCCAACAGCGCGGCCAGGCTGCGTGAGGCAACGGCCAGCCGATAGCTGAGCGAGAGGCCGGCGGTTTTGCGCGTCATGGCGAAGGTCCGGGCGTTTTTGGGGCTGCAATAATAATGATTTCAATTCTCATAGGCAAAGAGTTAGCGATGTGTTGCCTGTCCTGCCCAATCGCCGGTGGAGATTGCCGAGCATTCTGCCCTGCAATACAATGAGAACAATTCTTACTACCAGTTGCGCTACCCGGCGCCGGAGTATCACGGTGCCCAGCGCGCTCACATCCACGGTCGAAGGCCTCTACCACGCTCATCACAACTGGCTCACTAGCTGGTTGCGCCGCCGCCTGGGCTGCCCGCAGAGTGCCGCCGACCTGGCCCAGGACACCTACCTGCGCCTGCTGCAGGCCCGCGAGGCGCCACAGTTGGTCGAGCCACGTGCGTTCCTTGCAACGGTAGCCAAGCGCGTGCTGTGCAACCACTTTCGCCGCCAGGAACTGGAGCGTGCCTACCTGCAAGCACTGGCACAGGTGCCAGAAGAAGTAGCACCGTGCGAGGAGCAGAAGGCGATCATCCTGGAGACCCTGCTTGAGCTGGACCGCCTGCTGGACGGTTTGCCGTCACTGGTCAAACGCGCCTTCCTGCTGGCCCAGGTCGATGGCCTTGGCCAGGGTGAAATTGCGCGTGAACTGGGCATCTCGCTGGCCACGGTCAAGCGCTATCTGACCAAGGCGGCCATGCGCTGCTACTTCGCCCAATGAACGCCGCGTTTTCCCCACAGGTGGCGGAGCAGGCCGTGCAATGGTTGATCGAGTCCCAAGGCGATGATTTTGACCAGGCGCAGCGGTTGGCGCTGGAACACTGGCTGCGGGCCGACCAGGAGCACCAGCGTGCCTGGGCCCATATCCAGCAGGTAAACCAGCGCCTGCATGGGGTGCCCTCGCCGGTGGTGCACGCCACACTGCAAGCCCCCCACTCGCCCGCCCGGCGACGCGCGCTCAAGGCATTGCTGCTGGTGGGAGTGGCCAGTGCCACCGGTCTGGGGCTGCAACAGCACAACCCGATGCCCGGCCTGATGGCCGACTACCGCAGCCCGGTGGGGCAGCGCCGGCGCATGGGCCTGGAAGATGGCAGCGTGCTGCAACTTAACACCCGCAGTGCCGCCGACGTGCGCTTCGACGGGCAACAGCGCCGGGTGCGGTTGTTCGAGGGCGAACTGGCGCTACAGGTGGCCAGCGATGCCCGGCCGTTGCTGCTGCGCACCGGCGAAGGGGCCTTACGCCTGGACAGCGGGCGCTTCAATGTACGCCAGTTCGATGGCTACAGCCTGGTGTCGGTATTCGAGGGGGTGGCCAGCGTTGCAGGGCAACCGTTACTGGCTGGGCAGCAGGCACGCTTCACGGGTGCCTGGCGGTCGACTTCTGCGCTCGACCGCAATGTGGGCGCCTGGGTCGACGGCATGCTGGTGGCCTCGCAGATGCGCCTGGCGGATTTCCTGGCAGAGCTTGGGCGCTATCGCCACGGGCAGCTGGGGTGCAGCGAGCGGGTCGCCGACTTGCGCATCTCCGGGTCGTATCCGCTGGATGACAGTGAGCGCATCCTGCAAATGCTGGAGGTAGCACTGCCAGTGCGGGTGCGACGGTTCACCCGGTACTGGGTGACGGTGGAGCCAACAATGAGCTAAAGCAGGCCTGGCCTCTTCGCCGGCAAGCCAGCTCCCACCTTGAGCGCATAGGCCTTACGTCATGTGCATTCCCCGTGGGAGCTGGCTTGCCGGCGATGAGGCCGGTACAGGGAAATTATTTTCAATCAAGTGAGCCATTTTCCCAACCTTGCGTGACAGACATGGCAGACCCCCTCTCTCAGGACCCGACCCATGCCGTTGCGCCCCAGCCCCCTCCTCCACGCCCTGCTGCTCACCACCACGCTCGGCCTGGCCATGCCCGCCGCCCAAGCCGAAACCCGCAGCTACCATATCGCCGCCGGCTCGCTTGAAGACGCACTCAACCAGTTTGGCCGCGAAAGCGGTGCGTTGATTTCGTTCGGCTCGCAACTGACCCAAGGCATCAGCACCCAGGGGCTGGACGGCCAGTACGCTGTGCGCCAAGGCCTCGACGCGTTGCTGCGCGGCAGCGGCCTGCAGGTGCGGCAGGAAACCGACAATGCCTTCAGCTTGCAGCCAATCGGTAGCCCCGTTGCTGGCGCCCCGGTCGAGCTCGGCGCTTCCACCGTGGTCGGCGACTGGCTGGCAGAAGCGCAGCAGGACAATGTGTTCGAGCACCCAGGCGCCCGCGACGTGGTACGCCGTGAAGAGTTCGAGCGCAGCGGCGCGACCACCGCCCGCGAAGTGCTCAACCGCATCCCCGGGGTGAATGCCCCCGACAACAACGGCACCGGCAGCCACGACCTGGCGCTCAACTTCGGCATTCGCGGCCTCAACCCGCGCCTGGCGTCGCGTTCGACCGTGCTGATGGATGGCATCCCGGTGCCGTTCGCCCCGTATGGCCAGCCGCAGCTGTCGCTGGCACCGCTGAGCATGGGCAACATGGACGCCGTGGATGTGGTGCGCGGTGGCGGCGCGGTGCGCTACGGCCCGCAGAACGTCGGCGGCATCGTCAACTTCGTCACCCGGGCGATCCCCGAGCAGGCCACCTTCAAGGCCGCCATGCAAAACCAGATCAGTCCCTCCTCCAGCCACGACGGCTTCAAGAACAGCGCCAACCTGCTGGTCGGCGGTACCAACGACAACGGCCTGGGCGGCGCACTGCTGTACTCCGGCACCCGTGGTGGCGACTGGCGGGAACACAGCGACACGCAGATCGACGACCTGATCATCAAGGGCAAGCTGCAACTGGATGAAGCCAACAGCCTGCACGCCATGGCCCAGTACTACGAGGGCGAGGCCGACATGCCCGGTGGCCTGAGCACCGCCGACTTCGCTGCCGACCCGTACCAGTCGACGCGCCTGAAGGACAAGTTCTGGGGCCGCCGCACGCTGTTCAACTTCGGCTACGACTACAAGCAGGACGACCGCCAGTTCAGCGTCAACAGCTTCTTCACCAAGACCCTGCGCAGCGGCTACCTGGACCAGGGCAGCTTCGTTTCGCTGTCGCCACGCGAGTACTGGGTGCGCGGCATCGAAACCCGCTTCTCGCAGGGCCTGGCGCTGGGCGATAGCTGGCACGAACTGGGCGTTGGCTATCGGTATGTCAACGAAGCCGGCCACGAACTGCGCTTCCGCGAGCCGGTGAACGGCAACCTGCCGACCACTGCCAGCCGCAACGACCGCGACACCCGTGGTAGCACCGAAGCCCACGCCATCTACCTGGATGACCGCATTGACATCGGCCGCTGGACCATCACCCCGGGCGTGCGCTACGAGATGATCGACTCCGAGCAGAGCAACAAGCTCAACGGCCAGCGCTACCAGGGCAGCTACAACACCGCGCTGCCGGCGCTCAACGTGATGTACCACCTGACCGACAGCTGGAACCTGTACGCCAACACCGAGGGCTCGTTCGGCAGCGTGCAGTACAGCCAGATGCCCAACCGCGTCAGCAGCGGCGAGGTAAAACCGGAGAAGGCACGCACCTGGGAAGTCGGCACCCGCTACGACAACGGCGACCTGCAGGCCGAGATTGGCGCGTTCCTGATCAACTTCGACAACCAGTACGAAAGCAACCAGACCAACGACTCGGTAATCGCCCGCGGCGAAACCCGTCACCAGGGTATCGAAACCAGCGTCCGCTATGCGCTGGATGGCCTGAGCCCGGCCCTGGCCGGCTTCGATGTGCACGCCAGCTATGCGTTCGTTGACGCCACCATCCGCGAGGACGGGCCGAACAAAGGGAACCAGGTGCCGTTCTCGTCGCGGCACAAGGGCAACCTGGGCGTGGGCTACACCGATGGCCCTTGGCAGCTGAACCTGGACGGCAGCTTCCAGAGCAGCCAGTACGCCGACAACGCCAACACCGGCACCGAAAGCGCCGATGGCAGCACCGGGCGCATTCCGGGTTACATGCTGGTCAGCACCCGCGCCGGATACGATTTTGGCGCGCAGCTGTCGAACCTGAAGGTGGCGGTGGGCGTGAAGAACCTGTTCAACCGCGAGTACTACACGCGCTCCTACGATGACAACAACAAGGGCAAGTACGTGGGTGAGCCGCGAACGCTGTATGTGCAGACGTCAGTGGAGTTCTGACTGCCATGCAGCCCTGCCCTCTGTAGGAGCAGCCTTGCGCTGCGAAGAGGCCGGCACAGACAAAACATCTGTTGAAGGCATGCCGGCCCTTTCGCAGCACAAGGCTGCTCCTACAGAACCCCGCCAGGCATCGATGGATTTGCAACAAGAAATTTATTTTCAAAAAGGGCTTGAATTCGGTCCGCGGTTGCCTGACCTTAGAGTCAAGAGGCGCAGAAATTCCAAGGGTCTCAAGGGCCTAGGCGCGTCTCCATGCGAGCAAGCTGAATAAGGATTGAATCATGCAAATCCAGGTCAACAGCAGCAACCATTTCGAAAGCAACGCCCGTCTCGATCAGTGGGTCCGCAGTACCCTGCAGAGCTCTCTGGAACGTTACGAAGAAGACCTCACCCGCATCGAGGTTCACCTGCGCGACGAGAACGGCGCCAAGCCCGGACCGCATGACAAACGCTGCCAGATGGAGGCTCGCCCCAAAGGCCACCAACCGATTTCCGTGACCCATACTGCCACTTCTGTAGACCAGGCAGTCGACGGTGCCGCCACCAAGCTCAACCACGCGCTCGAACACTTCTACGGCAAGCTGCGCAGCAAGCGCGGCGCCCTGGAACTGAGCGACCCGGACGCCTGACCCCAGCAATGAAAACGCCCGGCCAAGTGCCGGGCGTTTTTATTTAAGGCCATTCAAGGGCTCCCTCAATTCACTACCCTCAGCCTTGGCACGGGGAACAGGTTCTCCAGGGTTGTCAGCAAACGCTTGTGATAAAGCGGCTTGCGGAAAAAGTCCACCACCTGCAGGTGCAGCAGTTCGCTGACATCATCCAGGTCGGCCTGCCCGGACATGACAATCACCGGCAGGTGCAGCCGGGCCGTATGCTCGCGCATGCGCCTGATCAAACCGATGCCGCTTTCCTCGGGCATACGCAGGTCGGTGATCACCAGGGCAACGTCCGGATGACGGGTAAGCTGTTGCAAGGCAGCCTGTACCGATGTCGCGGTCAGGCAGGCGAAGCCTTCGTTCTCTAAAAGTTCGGCCAGCTCCAGCAGAACGTCCTGCTCGTCATCCACCAAAAGGATCTGCTGGCGCGAGGAGGCGTTCTGCATGGCGTGGGCTCCTGTTCAATGGTCAAAGGGCATTTTTGATCGTGGTGAAGGTGGCGTTGACGGCCGTGGAGATGTCCCCGACGAATGCGGCCAACACTACTGCAACCATCGTCGCGATGACCGCGTATTCGATACCGGATGCTCCGTCCTTGCGATGCAGGAAGTTCATGCAGTGCAAAATGAACAGTTTCATGGCTCAGCTCCTTGCGGCATGCATGCCGGCGATGGCGGTATCAAAGTGACACCTATTTGCCATCAGCATCGTCAAGCTGGAGAGGTCTGCAAATGTATTAAAGGATTAATTACAAAGTATTAATTCCCGAGAATTAACACCCGTAAATTTGCTAACCCGCTGTATTTCCTCGACTTACTCACAATCCCTAAAAAAACCGCCTTGGCTCATGGCAAATGGTGATGGCTGGGCTACCGTCCTATAGCGAAATAGTGACTTTTTGCCATCAGTCGACGCGTGCAGGGAGGCCGGGATGAGTAGTCGCTTGACCCTGATACTGGCGGCATTCTTCCTGCTGGCAGCGCTGCTGGCAGGCTACTGGGGCATTGTGCTCAGCCGCCCTGCTGCTGTGCCTGCACCGGTTACCCCTGCGGGCGAACAACCGGTTGTCGCCGTCGCCCCACCCCCCGCCGCTCCACCGGAGCCACTGCGTACAGCCGTCGTCGTCCTGCGCAAGGCACTGCCCGCCAATACGCCGATCACTGAAGACGATGTGCTGATCGAGCGCCTGCAGGTAGCCCCCGCCGGGGCCTACCAGCAAACCGCCCAGGTGATCGGGCGAACCAGCGCCAGGCCACTTGCCGCGGGCACCTGGCTGGATGAGTCCAGCTTCCAGGCCGGCGGCCCGCTGGCGCGGATGATCCGCGCCAACGAGCGCGCCGTGGCTGTCGGTGTGGACGAAGTGGTCGGTGCCGCCGGCCAAGTGCGCCCGGGTGACTACGTGGATGTGTTGCTGTTCCTGCGTGAAGAGCCCAACAACCCTCAGTCCTCCGCCCAGGTGGTGCTGCCGGCCTTGCGCGTGCTCAGCGTCGGCGAGCAGACGGGCCTGGCCAACGATGGCCGCCCGGCGCAGACCGCCGAAGAGCAAAAGGCCCGGCGCGAACTGGCCAGCATGAGCGGCAACGGCACCCGCACGGTAGCGCTGGCAGTACCCGAGGCCTTCGCCAGCCGCTTGATGCTGGCTGCCCAGGCCGGCACGTTGCGCCTGGCCGTGCGCAGTGCCGATGAACAACGCCTGGCTCGGTACTGGAACGAACCCGATGTCAAACCGCAGGTAGAAGCCGCCAACCGCGA
Organism: Pseudomonas sp. BN505; assembly: GCF_029873175.1. Classification (NCBI taxonomy): domain Bacteria; kingdom Pseudomonadati; phylum Pseudomonadota; class Gammaproteobacteria; order Pseudomonadales; family Pseudomonadaceae; genus Pseudomonas; species Pseudomonas sp. BN505. The sequence continues at coordinate 97,596 of NZ_SSOI01000045.1, read as the reverse complement.
ACTCTACCGCTTCAGCCAGCTGTCCCAGTCGCCGGTGGTCAACGCTGCCAGCCTGGCGACCCGTAACCCCACACCCGCCATGCACATCATCCGTGGCGCACAGGCTGACGATACGAATAAAACCCCCTGACCCGGCAAGGATGCAGCGATGCGTAGTTCCTTTTTGAGACAAGCATGTTGTACCGGGCTGCTGGCCGCGCTGTTGCCCCAGGCGCAGGCGGCGGGCAAAGGCTGCGAAGCGATCAGTCAGCTGCCTTCGGTCATCGAGATAGACCAGGGCCTGCAGCAGGAACTACGCCTGCCGCTGGCGATCAGCCGGGTTGCCGTGGGTGAGCCGAAGGTGGCCGATGTGCAGGCCAGCGGCGAGCGCGGCGTGGTAATTACCGCGGTGGGCCAAGGCAATACCACCCTGATGCTGTGGACGGCATGCGCCCCGTCACCGCACCGGGCCATGGTATTCGTCAAAGGCCGGGCCAGTGCCGACATGGCCGAAGACAGTTTTTTGCCGTCGCAGGATGCGCAACTGATAAGCCAGGTGCAGGCCGACATCCGCTTCGTGGAAGTACGCCGCACCAAATACAAGGAGGCCGGTGCACGATTGTTCTTCAAAGGCTCCAACAATAGCCTGATCGGCTCGCCGGGCACCGTGCCCGGCACGTCCGTCAGCCCCGGTTCGGTCCCCAACGTAACCCCGTCGATCCCCCTCGACGACACCGTCTTCAACATCGTCTGGGGCGGCGGCAGCAGCCGCTTCCTGGCCATGATCAACGCCCTGGAAAACAGCGGCTTCGCCTACACCCTGGCCCGCCCGAGCCTGACCGTGCTCAGCGGCCAGACAGCAAGCTTCCTGGCGGGCGGCGAAATCCCGATCCCGGTGCCCAGCGCGGGCAGCGACAACGTGTCGATCGAATACAAGGAATTTGGCGTACGCCTGGCGCTGACACCGACCGTCATCAGCCAAGGCAGGATCACCCTCAAGGTGGCGCCGGAAGTCAGCGAGCTGGACTACAGCAACGTGGTGACCATCGCCGGCACGCAGGTGCCGGGTTTGACGGTAAGGCGCACCGACACCAGCATTGCCCTGGCCGATGGCGAGAGCTTCATCATCAGCGGCCTGGTCAGCAACAACACCCGTTCCGCCGTAGACCGCCTGCCTGGCCTGGGTAGCCTGCCGGTACTGGGCGCGTTCTTCCGCAACTCGGCCATGCGCCGCGAAGAAACCGAACTGCTGATGATCGTCACCCCGCACCTGGTCCAGCCGCTGGCCGCCAACGCCCGGCTGCCGCAACTGCCGGGCGAGAACCTGCGCACCTACGACCCTAGCTGGGGGCGCTTGTTCTTCCTGGAGAACGGCAACTTCGATGGCCAAGGCGGGTTATCCCAATGAACGAGAGCCTGAACCCCACCTTCCTCGCCATCACCCGCAACGAGGAGGACCTGCACTGGCTGCAAGGCGCACTGGCGCCGCAAGGCCAGGTGATCGGTGCCAGCGCCGGCAGCCTCGACGAGCTGCTGGCGCTGGTTAACGCCACCTTCAGCAACCTGATGTTCATCGGCCTGGACCGCGAACAACTGGTCAGCCAGTGCGCCTTGATCGAGGGGGTGCTGGAGGCCAAGCCGATGCTGGCGATCGTCGCCCTCGGCGATGGCATGGACAACCAACTGGTGCTGCACGCCATGCGCGCTGGCGCCCGCGACTTCGTCGCCTATGGCTCGCGCGCAAGCGAAGTGGCCGGGCTGGTGCGCCGCCTGGGCAAGCGCATGCCGGCGGTGGCCAGCAACCCCGCCCTCGGCGGGCTGACGGTGCTGTTCGGCGTACAAAGCAGTGCCGACGGGGCATTGCTCACTACCCACCTGGCCCGGGTGGTGCAGGAGAGCGGCCAGCAAACCCTGTTGCTGGACCTGGGCCTGCCGCGTGGCGACAGCCTGGCACTGCTCGGCCTGGAAGCGTCGTTCTTCTTCGGCGACGCCCTGCGCCACTTGCGCCGCCTCGACACCACACTGATCGACAGCGCATTCACGCGCGACAAGAAAGGCTTGCGCCTGCTGACCTACGCCGAGGCCGACGACCCGCTGCAGCAGACCAGCGCCGCCGAGCTGTACATGCTGTTGAGCGCCCTGCGCCAGCATTTCCAGCACATCGTCGTGAACCTGACCGGGCATGCCGACAGCGAAGCCCTGCGCACGTTGGTGAGCCATTGCGACAAACTGATCGTCTACACCGACCAGAACATCCTCGACTGCCGGCGCAACCTTGAAGTGCTCGACCTGTGGCGTGACCACGGCATGAAGCTGGAGCACGCCAGCCTGTTGGTGGACCGTTATCTGAACAACGTTGCACCCGACGCCGATACCCTGGCCAAACGCTACGGGCTGCCCTTGCTCAAGGCCATCCCCTACAGCCCGGAAGTGCGCCTGAACGTGAAAAACCAAGGCCTGAGCCTGTTCGAACTGGCCCCGCGTGAAAACCTCACTCAAGCCCTGCGTAGCCTGGGCGAACGCCTGGCACGGCGCTCGGAAAACCTCGCACCACCCGCCTTCACCTGGCTGCGTCGGCTTTGGGGGAGCAAATGAGCAATGACCAACCCTTTGGTGGCCCGCAACACGCCTCCGGCGACCCCTACGCGCTAAAGCGTGCACTGCACCGCTTTGCCATCGACGCCATCGAGGACAGCGGCCGCAACCTGCTCGAAGGCGCCCGGCCAGCGCTGACCCAGTTCGTGCTGGAGCAGGTGGGCGATTACGTCGCGCGGCTACGCCTGGCCATGTCGCGCTACGAAATGGAGCGCCTGGCCGAAGAGCTGGTGGATGAGCTGACCGGTTTCGGCCCGCTGGAAGTGTTGCTGCGTGACCCCACCGTCACGGAAATCCTGGTCAACGGGCCGCACCGGGTGTTCGTCGAACGGGCGGGCCTGTTGCAGCAAACCGACCTGCGCTTTATCGACGCCCACCATGTGGAGCGTGTGATGCAGCGCATCCTCGCCCCGCTTGGCCGGCGCCTGGATGAATCCTCGCCAATGGTCGACGCACGCATGCCCGATGGCAGCCGGGTGAATGCGATCATTCCGCCTGTAGCACTGGACGGCCCGTGCCTGTCGATCCGCAAGTTCCGCCAGGACATGCTCAAGAGTGCCGACCTGCTGGCCACCCGCGCCATCGACCAGCACATCTTCGACTTCTTCGAGCGCGCCGTGGGCAAACGTTGCAACATTCTGGTCAGCGGCGGTACCGGCACCGGCAAGACCACCTTGCTGAACATCCTCAGCCAGATGATCGCGCCTCGCGAACGCCTGGTGACCATCGAAGACGTCGCCGAACTGAATTTGCACCATCCCCACGTGGTGCGCCTGGAAACCCGCCCGCCAAATGCCGAAGGGCATGGCGAAGTCAAAGCCAGCGAACTGATCCGCAACGCCCTGCGCATGCGGCCCGACCGCATCATCCTGGGTGAGATACGCGGCAGCGAAGTGCTCGACGTGCTCACCGCAATGAACACCGGCCACGATGGCTCGATGAGCACGGTGCACGCCAACACCGCCCAGGATGCGCTGCTGCGCCTGGAAACCCTGGTCGGCCTGAGCGGCCGGCAGATTGCCGAAAAGACCATGCGGCAAATGGTTTGCGCGGCGCTGGATGTGGTGATCCAGCTGACCCGCCTGCCCGATGGCCGACGCTGCGTCAGCGAGGTGCTGGAAGTGGTCGGCGTGCGCGATGAGGTGTACGTGACCAACACCCTGTTCCGCCTCGATCGTCGTGGCGGCGATACCTTTCTGCGCGAAGCCCCCAACCCGGCAGGCAGCAAGCTGCACGCAGAGGGGCTGCTGTGACCGGCCCCGTGCTGCTGGCACTGTCCCCGCTGCTGCTGGGCGTGGCCTTGCTGCTGCTGCGCCGTGGCCTGTACAAGCGGCACGAAGAGCGCATCCTGCAACGCTTGGGGCGGGCGTTCAGCATTGTGCGCAATGGCACCGCCCGGCGCGAATGGCTCGACGCCCTGCTGCAACGCGCCGGTTTGGGGGCTATCGACTTTGAGCCACAACGCTGGTTACTGGCGTGGCTGGCCGTGGTGCTGCTGGCGCTGATCGTTGCCGGCTGGGTGGCCGCCTTGATGCTGCTGATCGGCCTGCCGACACTGGCGTACCTGACCCTGAGCTGGCAAAGCCGCCGGCAGATGCGGCAAATCGTCGACCAGTTGCCCAGCCTGCTGGACTACAGCGTTCGCAGCCTGAAGGCCGGCCGCACCCTCAATGACGCGGTGCTGGGCGGCATCGACAGCAGCCGCGACCCCCTGCGCTCCGCCATGGCGCGGGTGCGGCGCAACGTACAGTTGGGCGTGGCGCTGGAGGATGCCGTGAGCGAGCTGGCCGAACTGCACCAGCAGGACGAACTGCGGCTGTTCGCCCTCGGCTTGCGCATCAACCAGCGCTACGGCGGCAATGCCAGCGAACTGATGGAAAACCTGATCAAGCTGATCCGCGAGCGTGAACAAGGGGCGCGTCAGCTCAAGGCGATGACCGGCGAAACCCGCATTACCGCGATCATTCTCGGGTCGTTACCGCTGGCCATGGTCGGCTACTTCATGATGGCCAACCCGCATTACCTGTTGGCCATGTGGCGCGACAGCAGCGGCCAGATGATGCTGTTGCTGGCCTTTGCCCTGCAGGTGCTCGGTTGCCTGGTGCTGTGGCGAATGATGAGGAGCCTGTGATCATGGCCTTGCTGATCTGCGCCCTGTGCCTGTTCATCGCCGCCAGCCTGTTTGGTCTACAGGTTATTCGCCAATGGCGAGCGCGGGTACTGGTGACCCGACGTCTGCAAGGGCGACTGACCCGCGACGAACGCCTGGGCGACTGGCTGCAGTGGCTGGGCAACAGCGTGTGGGGGCAGCGGCTACAGAAATTCGACGGCGAAAGCCAGGCCCTGCTTGAGCGGATCGGCTGGCGCCGCAGCCGCCAGCGCGCCCTGTTTGCCGCTGTTCAGCTGGGCCTGCCGCTGCTGGCCGTGGCGCTGACGCTGTTGTTGCAACAGGGGTTCAAGGGCAGCGCCGCGGCCGGCTGGATGGTCTGGCCATTGTGCGCACTGGGCGTCGGTTACCTGTTGCCCAAACGCCTGTTGGCCGTGGCTGCGGCCCGTCGCCAGCGGCGCATCGCAGAAGAGGTCAGCCTGATGATCCCCTTGCTGCGGATTCTCTTCGAGACGGGCCTGGCCGTTGAACAGGCCCTGCGCGTGCTGAGCCACGAAGGCCGGACGCTGATCCCGCACATCAGCGCAGAGCTGCGCCAGGTGCTGCAGCGGGTGGATTCGGGCATGGCGCTCGGCCCGGAGCTGGAAAAGGTCGCCCAGTTGCTGGCTGTGGATGAGTTCACCGATACCTGCGTCATCCTGCGCCAGTTGCTGACACAGGGCAGCGGCGCAATGAAGTCGTTGCAGGCACTGAAGGCGCTGCTCGACGACCGTCGCCTGACCCGTCTGCAAGAACGGGTATCGATGATGTCGGCAAAGATGTCGGCAGTGATGATGGTGTTCCTGTTTCCGGCCTTGCTCATTGTCCTTGCCGGGCCAGGCTTTTCTGCATTGGCGCGGGCGTTGAGCCCATGAGGACTGATTGATGAAGACAATCCTGTTGTGCGCAAGCCTGGTGTTGCTGACCGGATGCGCCGGGCAACAGCCCGAAGGCCTGCGCCAGTTGTTCGCCACCGCCAGTTGCAGCAAGCCGGACGCCGACCAGCAACTGGCACTGAACCTGGCAGACGAAATGCTCAACGACGGGCGCCCGCACGCCAGCCTTGCCCATCTGCAGCAACTGCCGGACACCTTCGACCAGGTGCGCCTGCGCAAGGCCAAGGTGTCACGGCTGCTTGGCCTCAGCGAGGCCGAGCCCTTGTACCGCAGCCTGCTCGGCGGTTGCCTGGCTGCCGAAGGCGAGCACGGCCTGGGCCAACTGGCATCGGCCCGCGGTGACGACGTACAGGCCCTGCAAAACCTGCAACGCGCCGTACGGCTTGCGCCTACCGACGAGCGGGTGCGCAACGACCTTGGCGTGGTGCTGATGAACCTGGGGCGCTATGACCAGGCGCGCTTCGAGTTGCTGACGGCAATCGAACTGAAGGACGACAACACGCTGTCTGCGGTCAACCTGGTGACCTTGGCGCTGGTGCAGGACAACTGGCAGCAGGCCACCGACCTGGTCGGCCGGCTGCAGCTCAAAGCCGGGCAATTTGCCGAAGCCCAGGCGCGGGCCGGCAAGATCAAGGCCGGCGGCCGAGGCCCGATTGCATCGGCCAGGGCCCCGGACATGATGGTCAATTGATACGCGGAGGTGATCATGATCAGATACGTGATGCTACTGGCCTGCTGCGTAGCCAGCGCGACGTTGATGGCCGAGGAATACCCGCGCCATGCCCCTGCGGACGAAACGGCCACCGAACGGCTGTTGCGCGTGCAGTCCAGCGGCGAGCAGGCATCCACGCGCCTGCAGGTGCAAACCGCGCGGGAGCGTGACCAGTCCATGCAGCGCTGGCTGGATACCTACAAGTACGAAATCCCCGACTTCTACCGCTGGACCAAGATGACAGAGCGGAATAATTAGTTCGCGGGTATTTTTGCGTCGCCTGTTAGATCGAGCGCCGCCCGCGCGGCGCTCGATCTAACAGGCGACGCGATACTCAAAGCCAGGCAAGCGAAACGGCAAAACCGGCCAGCAAAAAAGGCGCAAACGGCCTCTTCTCCCCCGGCTGGCGTGCCCTGCGCCGCATCATCTGCCATGCCACCAGTGCCACTCCGGCACCAATGAAGGTACCGAGAACGTGGTCCACGCTGGTAGCCAGCGCCAGCGCGCCAAGCAGCTTGACGTCCCCAGCCCCGAACTGGCCGAGCATGTAGCCAGGCAGCGTCAGTAGCAAAACGATGACGAAAGCCAGTGCCGCATCGCTGCCCTTGGCACCTAGCCAGCTGTGCCCGGTGGCCAGCAACCAGGCCAGCGCACAGGCGGCAACACCGAGCGTAAGGACATTGGAAATCTGCCGCTCCCGGGCATCCTGACCGGCGCACAATGCAAGCCAGACAAGCACTGCAAGGCTGTGTATAGGCAATTGGCCATCCCTGTTCGTCGATCGGTTCTATGCTGTTACTCAGGATTCATGGTCAGGGTAGACGCAATCATGAAAGCAGGCCCGGCAAAACGGCAAAACGGCGCAGCGGCCATTGAGTTCGCGGCCGTATTCATGATTTTTTTCGCGGTGTTCTACGGCCTGGTCAGCTACACCTTGCCCATGCTGATGCTGCAGTCATTCAACCAGGCCAGCGCCGAGGCCGTGCGGCGCTGCGTGGCCCTGGACCCGAACAGCGCCAGCTACACCACCGATGTGCAGAACCTGGCCCACCAGGTCATCGGCCAACAGTTGCAGTGGATGCCCGCCGCGTTCAACTTCCAGCCCGCCAGTGACGCGCAGGTAACCCTGGGCGCCAACAAATTGCTGACCGTGACCATCAATTACCCCAAAACGAAACTGACCAACGTGCTGCCGATGCTGGTCCTGCCGCTGATCGGTGAAGTGCCGCGCCTGCCCGATCGCCTGCGGGCCGAAGCGAGCTTGCAGCTATGAGCGGCCTGTTCGATCGCTGGCTGGGCGGCCCGGCCACCGCGCAGCCCGAGCCTGCCCCGCAAGCGGTGGGCCTGCAACTCTGGCTGGATGACCAAGGGCATGTGCTGCGCCTGGCCGGGCCCTTGCGCACGGTGCTGCCTGCAAACTCACACAGCGCCCCGCGTGTGCATGACTACCTACAACGGCAAAGCTGGCTGGTACTTGAAGGCCCCCCCGCCGACTGGCTGGGGCAACCGCTGGACCTTGATTTTGCGACCGTGCACGGCCCTGCCCTGCACACCCGTGGCTGGCTTCAGCGACAGGCCGATGGCTGGCTGCTGCAGATGTTCGATATCGGTGACCTGCTGGGCGAACGCGAGCAGCACGGCCATCGCCTCACCCAGCAGAAGCTGGCAACGGAGCTTGGCCGCAGCCTGCGCGACTGCGACGAAGAACGCCTGCTGCTGACAGCCACCGAACAACTGCAGCAACTGGCCGAGCACTGGCATGCCGGCTCTGTGCGCCTGATGCTGCCGGGCGATAGCGGCTGGTACACCTACACCTGCAGCGACAACGACTGGCCCTGGGCCGAGGACGAGCGCTTGCGCCCCTGGCTGCAAACACTACCGCCACGGGGCCGCGAAATAGCTGCTGGAAACCCGCTGTTGCAGCCATCGTGCGCCGGTTTGCCATTGTTGGCCGTGCCCTACCTGCACGGCCATACCGTGCAGGCCTGGTTGCTGTGCGCGGGCGCGCCACGGCCGCCGACCAGCGAAACGGTCGCTGCCTTGCTGCAGGCGCTGATCGAGCCCCTGCTCACTCGCCTGCGTCAGCAGCAGTTGCGGCAACGCTCACGTCACCTGGATGAACTGCAACAGCAGCTGGGCGCTGGCTGGTGGTCATGGCCCCTGCAGGGCCCGCTGCAGTTTGACCCGGCCCTGGCCTTGCGCCTGGGCTTACCGCCGGAAGCCACCGCCGAGCAATGGTTGGGGCGCTTGCACCCGGCCGACCGCGAAGCCGCACGCATGGCGCTGGAGCAACTGCGCGAAGGCATTGCCTTGAACCTGAGCCTGCGCCTTCTGCCAGCCAACAGCCTGGCAAGCCCGCGCTGGCTGCAGTGGGTAGGCCAGTTGCAAGGCCGTCAGGTCCAAGGATTTCTGCTCGATATCAGCGCGCTGAAGGCCCAGGAGCTGCAGGCCGGCGCCGCACGCGCGCGGCTGGAAAACCTGATCGCCAGCTCGCCCGCAGTGATTTACGTCCAGCGCTATGCCGAAGGCGCACTGCACAGTGAATTCTTCAGCGCCAGCCTGACGCCAGTGCTGGGCTGGGAGCCGGACAGCGAACAGGCCCGCCAGCCAGGCCAGACGCTGCACCCCGACGACCGCTGGTTGTGGCTGGAACGCACCCGCACGCTGTTGCGCGACGGCCAGGTCCGCAGCCGCTACCGCCTGCGCGACCACCTTGGCCGCTACCACTGGATACTGGACGAAGCCCGCCTGCTGCGTGACGACCTGGGCCAGCCTGTCGAGGCAGTCGGCCTGTGGCTGGACGTCAGCGAAGCGACCGAGGCGGCCGAGCAAGTGCGCCAGAGCGAGGAGCGCTACCGCGTGCTGGTAGAAGACTCGCCGGCCATGATCTGCCGCTACCGCCCAGACCTCGAACTGCTGTTTGGCAACCACCCGCTAGCCGAACAGCTGGAGTGCGCACCACAACAATTGACGGGCATGAACCTTGGTCAGTGGCTATCCGACAGCCAACGTGCGGCCTTTCTCCAGCGCCTGGCGCGGTTGACGCCGGCGCAGCCCTTGGCCAGTGCCGAAATCTGCCTGCAACTGCCCGGGCGCAGAACAGCCTGGTGGGTGTGGGCCGAGCGTGGCCTGTTCGATGAGCACGGCCAGTTGCAGGAAGTGCAGGCGGTGGGGCGCGACAATACCGAGGTACGCCACAGCCAGCAGCAACTGCTGCAAGGGGCCAAGATGGCCACCTTGGGCGAATTGGCAACGGGCCTGGTGCATGAAATCAACCAGCCGTTGAGCACCATGCGCCTGGCGCTGGTCAATACCCTCAAGCGCCTGGAAAGCGGTGAGGTCGATGCCGAGTACGTGACGGGCAAGCTGCAACGCATCGACGCCCAGGTGGAGCGCGTGGCGCACCTGGTGGAGCACCTGCGCACCTATGGGCGCCGCTCCGAGGTCGAACAGCATGTGTTCGCGGCGTGGGTAGCAGTGCACGGTGCGCTGGGGTTGCTGGCGGAAGGGTTGACCGGCAAAGGCGTGGCATTGCACATCGAAGAGCCCGACCTGTGCCCGGAAGTACTGGGCCATGAGGACCAGCTCGAACAGGTGCTGATCAACCTGCTGGTCAATGCCCGTGATGCGCTGCTCGAACGGCGGGTTGCCAAGCCGCGGATCAGTGTGAGCCAGCGCGTCGAGGAAGGGCAACTGTGCCTGCTGGTGGAAGATAACGGCGGCGGCATCGACCCGCGCCTGCTCGAGCGCATCTTCGAACCGTTCTTCACCACCAAGCCCGCCGGCATGGGCACCGGCCTCGGTTTGTCGGTCAGCCACAGCATCGTCGAAGCAATGGGCGGCCGGCTGGAAGCGCACAACTGCAACGAAGGTGCGTGCTTGCGGGTGTGGTTGCCGCTTTACAGTGCCAGCTGAGCGCGGCCGCCAGAGCAACTGAGGTTGGCGCCGACTTCGGCGTTGACCAGGTCGATGCCCAATACTTTCAGCAGCACGTTTATTATTGGATCGAGCAACGGACTGAGCAGGTTTTTGATCAGGGAATTAACGATGCCCGATATCTCGTTGAGTACGCTGGTGACGATCACCAATACTGCGCCAAGACCGCTGTTACCGATGGGTTTGTAGGCTTCCAGATGTACGCCCGACAGGGTGTCGCTGAGGCTGCCGACGACGTTGTCGTTGGCTGTCTTCGTTTTCAGGAAGAACGGAGCCTGGCCGATGTTGGGCGGCGTGCTGGAGGGCGTTTGGAAGACCAGCGGGCGCTCTGATGCACCGCTACCCAGAACCTTGGTATCGACGCGAAGGCCCAGACCACCGCCACCGAATGGAACACGTGCATCGCAACCCAGCAAACCACACTTCTTTGTACCGATATCTACCAAAGGCAGCGCTTTTACCTCAAGGATACCTTTGTTGAAGAAGTCGTCCGGCGAGGCAAGACGACCTATCGCAATTTTGGCTGCAGAACTTTGAGTTTGAGCAGTCAGACGCTTGGGCGCGCAGTTGAACGTGTCTGAAGATTGCGGATTCAAGCGTGCTGTCGCTTCACCGCCCATCAGGCCAATGTCTACCTTCAAAGCATCCGGAACGAGCTGGATATCACTGCGGGTGCATGACAGGCAAAGCAGAGAGGACAAATCGAGGCTGAGCAAACTATTGACCAGACTGGTCAAGGGTGAAAGAAGATTGAGTACCGCATTTGCCAATCCCAAGACTGTACTGAGCAACGGCAGATCCAACGAAATCATCGTTCGTACTTGTGCCGTTTGCACACGTAATTCATCAGTACGTGGATCACCAACAGCCGAAATCTGCATTGGCTCAATGATCTTCAAGCGCAGTCGACCATTTACCAGCCCCAGCGCGCTAATGTTTGAGTCGACAGAAACTGCGTTTTCGTTAAGTGCCAGGAGAATTACCCCCTGCACAAGTTGCAGTAACTGGATGTTGGCATCCAGCCCGGATTGGACAGTACCGTTCTGGATATTCAGTAGTTCGTTCAAGTGCAGAAGCGTACCATTGCCCACACCCAACGCCACAGTGCCCAAGTCAGTCAACACCTTGGCGGCAGGCCCGCTTTGCTGTAGTACCTTGATGGCAGCCTGTACCAGTTGTGTAGCTGTTGCATTGGCAGTCAGCAATTGCTTGTAATCACCGGCAGTCAGCTTCAGTTCGATCATCAATGCGTCAATGTAACTCAGCAAGTTGATGTCTGTGGCAGCAAGCCCTTGCCAGCCCGCCAGATCAAGCTGTGCGCCGCCCCCCAAGGCGCCGAGCAGGGCATTGAGGAAAACCGACTGCCGCGAATCGACGGTCGCCAGCGTGGTCCGAATACTCAACATCGCCTGCGGCGGCAGCGGCGACGATGCCACTGCATGCGCCTGCAAGGTCGTGGTCAACGGCACACCACTGCCCTGCGCCAGGCTATACACCCCCGCCGCAAGACTGGTGGGCACCGTGTTGCTCACATCCACGCGGATGGCTTCATTGCGATTGTTGTCACTGGTGAAGGTGCGCAAGCTGTTGGCGCCAGTCTGCAAGTACCCGCAACTGGCCGTCAGCGGGTTGCTGGCCGCGTGGCCGTTGCGGGTGGCGGCGGTGCGGGCAATCGTGTTGGCCTGGGGCCCGCTGCCGGTGCACACGGCAAACTGGCCTGCCGCCTCCAGCGCCGACATGTCGGCAATGCGCTGCAGCTTGCGCTGCTCCAGGTACAGGCGCCCGCTGTCGATCACCACCAGCATGAACAACAGGGCAAGGCCCAGGGTTATCACCGCCATGAGGCCAATTGCGCCACGTTGACGGGCAGCAGATGAGGGAACCACGGGCACTCCTTTGCCGGCCACTGGCCATGCGTCGCGGCTGCGATTCAAGGAGTGTAGTTGCGATAATGGCTAATTGCCTGCCAGGAACCAACCTGGCAGTGCTCGGTCAACTTCTGCAGACATTCTTCGCAGGGCCCCAGGCATGAACAACCCTTTCGACCGAATCAGTGCTGCATTCGCCCCCGAATACCGGGTCAACCTGAGCATCGCCAACCTCGACGGCAGCATCATGCTGACCCTCTCGGACGACGCCGGCGTGGTCGCCAAGCGCCTCATCACCCAGGCCCAGCGCAACGACCCGGTGCGCCTGCAACGGGTGATCGACAGCATCCGCCTGGGCCTTGCCATCGAACTCAGCCAGAACCCCATGCAGGTGCTGGCCGCGCTGACCCGTGACGCCCGCCACGAGCCGCGCGATTTCGTTGCCAACTGAGGGCTACTTGGCCTCTTCCACTTCCTTGCCGCTGGCATCCAGCACCTTGGTCGAGAACACCCACAGAAGGCACGCGAGCGCGGTGTTCACCATGCACTACAGGAAGTAGAAGTTGGAGGTTTCGCCACTACGCTCCCACAATTGTGAAATCGTTATCTAAGCGATGGCCTTTTGACACCTTCTGTTTTGTGATAATTTCCAACATGCCTACACTTGGAAAGGATTCAAATCAAGATGCGTATAAAAAAATTAAGATTATTCAATGGCTATAAGCGTTTCCATGATTTAACAATTGACTTGGGAGATAATCCGGCAAGGATCGTGGCGCTAGTTGGGGCAAACGGAAGTGGTAAAAGCAGCATTTTAGATGGGATACTCTTTCATCATACTGCATATGGTGCTTTAGGAAGTAAAGGTAGCAAAGACCACCTTTACCACTCCATGCACAACGACCCTTCGTTTAACTATCAAAGCGTTCAGCTTGAGTTTGATTCGGGCGACTACTGGACCACAAGAGAAATGAGAAAAGGTAAAGAAAACACTCTTTTCTCTTTCCGAAGCCCATACAGATATAACTCACTCCTGAACGTCACTCAAAGCATTGCAGTTCCAGAGATATATTTAAATAACTATGGAGCCAGCGCAGCTTCCGACCTTGACGACAAAATGGAAGAAAATTACAGAAGGCTAAACATCAAATTTTCTAATTTTATGCATCAAGCAGATTGCAAGCCGAGCGAAGCCAAAGCAAAAATTATAGGGGATTTAAACAACTCAATAAAAAATTGTTTAGATCTGGAAATCGACAATATCGGCAACATAGAAAGCAGTCAAGGAACATTATTCTTCAAAAAGCCCGACCACCCCAACACCTTTTCATTTAACGTCCTTTCATCGGGAGAAAAGGAAGTTGTCGACATACTCCTGGATCTCTATCTAAGACAAGAAGAATATAACAATACAATTTTTCTTCTGGACGAGCCTGAACTTCATATCAACACCTCCATACAAAAAAACCTTCTTAAAGAAATAAACAAGCTAATTGGAAATAACTGTCAACTTTGGCTAACAACCCATAGCATCGGGTTTATTCGAGCATTACAAGACGAGCTAAAAGAAGAATGTCAAATAATCTACTTCGATGATGACTACAGGCTAGCATCCGAAACTAGAACCCTTACTGCAGCCCCCAAGACCACAGCTATGTGGCGAAAGATTTTTGGGGTCGCGTTAGATGACCTTACTCATCTCCTAAGTCCGAAGCGTATAGTGTACTGCGAAGGCCGCGACAGTCCGGGGAGTGGTGGTAGAGAGCGTGGCATGGATGCACAGGCATACAATTCAATTTTCAACAGCAAGTATCCTGACACCTTATTTGTATCTAGCGGCGGAAATACGGAGCTAGACAAAAGAAGTGACATAGCGATTGCCATACTTTCCAAGGCCTTACCAACCTTGGAGATATTGGTACTTAAAGATCGAGATTCTGGATCTGGCAGGTGTGTATCTGCAGAGGAAAGACTCCTTTACCTTGACATGAACGCGGATCATCACCGCATGCTTGATCGCTGGGAGATCGAGAACTACCTATTCAGTAAAGACGCCTTGATTAGTTACTGCAAGAAGAACAAACTCGACTTTAATGAAGAAGCTTATGATCACCTCGTCGAGGACATTCAAAATCAAAGCATAAAAGAACTATCAAACCACTTCAGAAATATTTGCAGCATAAAAACAAATATAAATCCGGAGGTTTTCAAACTTAAGATCGCAGAATGCCTCCCTGAAAACTCCGAAACATATAGGGATCTCGAAAAATCAATTTTCCTGGTACCTAAAATCTGAGAGATCTAGGTCGGGCGCGACAACGAGTCCGACCTTCCTGAGCCAAATTCACGCGAATATCTGGACAACACGATTGAATTGTCCGACGGCGCGGCCATGTTTGCCAAATGCCTAAATCACACAGATCCATACACCGAATCAGTAAGCCTTGCAACGGGTGATCGACAGCATCCGCCTGGGCCTTGCCATCGAACTCAGCCAGAACCCCATGCAGGTGCTGGCCGCGCTGACCCGTGACGCCCGCCACGAGCCGCGCCATTTCGTTGCCAACTGAGGGCTACTTGCCCTCCTCCACTGCCTTGCCATTGGCATCCAGCACCTTGGTCGAGGGGTAGCGGTACGACGCGTAGCGCACCACCAGGATCGAGAACGCCAGCAACAGGATGCCCCCACACAGGTACAGCAACCCTTCGTCCGGTGCCTTGTGGTGCGAGACATCGCCGATCAGCAGGCGGGTCAGCGCGGTGATGGCCACGTACAGCAGGAAGCGGATCGGCATGTGGTTGGTCTTGAAGTAGATACCGACCATCGCCCCCAGCTCCAGGTAGATGAACAGCAGCAAGATGTCATCGACGCTGATCCCGCCCTTGCCCAGCATTTCCAGGAACGTCGCCACCGCCGCGTAGGCGGTGATCGCGCCAATGCCGAACAACGCCAGGTAATGGAACGCCTCGACGCACAGGTTGCCCAGCGAGTCGGCCGAGCCGTGCAGGCCCTTGCGCAGTTTTTCTGCCCATTTGATGTTCACGATGTTCCATTCCCCGATACGACTTTAAGGATGATGCGTCACCCGTGTGACGCTTGTGCCATGCAGTTAAAGGGCCAGGCCCCTGTCTTGGAAGGCGACCGATTGCCGCAAGGCACTTTGGGCATGGCAAGAAGACAGGTCGCCTGGGCCGGCCCTTCGCGGGTGAACCCGCTCCCACAGGTACTGCTCCCCATGGCCACGCTACAATTTCTGCTTGCGAACCAACCAACATTGCCATTACTGTATATAGATACAGTAAGTCGCAACACAACCAGCAAAAAGGCATAGAGGTGATGAATGGCCGTCGAAGTGGTGTACCGCAGCAGCCGCGACCCGGAGCGCTTGTTTATGGATAAGGCCGAAGCAGACCGTCACGACAAGATGCTCGAACTGGCGGAGCGCCTCGCTGAAGTGCTGCACAAGGCGGTGCCCTCGCTGACCGAGCAGCAGGTCGAGGAAGCCGGTATCTACATGGCCAAGAATCGCGATGTGTTTGCTCGGGCGTTCAAAAGCCAGCCGGATGCTTTGGCCGAGTTGCTCGAAGGTGACGCAGCCGAGTGACATTGGCGCCGCCTGCTTCGCGGGCTCGCCCGCCCCCACAGAGACCCCACTGCCTTCAAGGCTTGTGCAATACCTGTGGGAGCGGGCAAGCCCGCGAATAGGCCAGCAAAGCCAGTATCAACCTTCAGCCATACAACAACCGCTCCGCCAGCATCTGCGCCACCCGCGCCGGCGAACGCTTTTCCGCCTGCGCATGGCCAAATACTTCGGTCAGCCGCGAAGGAATGCGCGCCAGGTGCGCTGTAATGGTGCCCAGGTCCTCGCCCCGGTGGGTCAGCGCCACGTAGATAAGCCCGCCGGCATTGATCACGTAGTCTGGCGCATACAGTATCCCGCGGGACTCCAACTGGTCTGCCACCTGCAAGGTAGTCAGCTGGTTGTTGGCCGCCCCCGCCACTGCCGCACAGCGCAGCTGCATCACGCTCTGCCCGTTCAGTACCGGCCCCACGCCGCAGGGTGCGAAGATGTCGCAAGGGGTGCTGATCAACGCATCGTTGGTCACAGGTTTTGCATCGAACTGCTCCATCGCCAAGCGCACACGCCCTGGGTCCAGGTCGCTGACCAGCAGCTCCGCGCCCACCGCATGCAGTTGCTCCGCCAGCGCATACCCGACATTGCCCAGCCCCTGTACCGCTACCCGCAGCCCTCTGAGGTCATCGCTGCCCAGACGGAACGAGGTGGTGGCACGAATGCCGGCGAACACCCCCATCGCGGCATGTGGCGAGGGGTCACCGGAGGCCGTGGTGCTGGTCACATGGGGGGTGCTCTGGGCGATGCAGTCCATGTCCAGGGTCGAGGTGCCACTGTCCACAGCGATGATGAAGCGCCCATGCAAGGTATCGATGAAGCGGCCAAAGGCCTCGAACAGCGCGGCGCGGTTCTCCACATGCGGGTTGCGCATGATCACCGCCTTGCCCCCACCCAGCGGCAAGCCCGCCAGCGCCGCCTTGTAGCTCATGCCTTGGGCCAGGCGAATGGCGTCGGTCATGGCGCTTTCGTCATCGGCGTACGGCAGATAGCGGCAACCGCCCATGGCTGGGCCCAGCTGCTCGCTGTGGATCGCCACAACCGCTTTCAGGCCCGTCGCCGGGTCGTTGAACAGGTGCAGTGACTGGGTACGGGTGCTTTGCATCAGTGCGAACATCGACAGGCTCCCCCACGAGGTGCTCCTTCCAGTATAGGCACGGCCCCGAAGCTGGCGTGGCCGCCGGACCACTGGACGAAACCGCCCGCCACAGCTAATACTCAAGCGTGTGTGGAGATACCCCATGAAGCCACGTCAAGCCTGCCTGGCCTGCCTGGAACGCGAGCCTGTCGCCCTGCTGGAAGCCGCATTGTGGATGGCCGCCGAGCACGACCGCAGCGTCGAGCCCGCGGCCAGCCTTGCCATGCTGCATGACCTGCAGCGTGAGATCAGCGCCAACCTGCCGATGCTGCCACTGTGTGAACTGGCCCAGCCACTGCTGCGACAACTCAATGCCCTGGGCTTTCAGCAGGATGAGTACCACCCCCTGCGCCCGCAGGCCGCGATGATGGACAAGGTGCTACAACGCCGCCGTGGCCAACCACTGACCTTGGCCATCCTTGCCCTGGAGCTGGCCCAGCGGCTGTCCATCCCGCTGGAGGGTGTGGGCTTCCCTGGACATTTCCTGCTGCGCGTGCCGGGTGCCGACCACCTGCTTGACCCCTGTGGTGGCCGACGCCTGTACCCCAATGATTGCCGTGAGCTGCTGGCGCGCCAGTTCGGCCCGCACGTTGCGCTGACGGCGGAGCACCTGCGCAGCGCCAGCCCGCTGCAGATGCTGCAACGGCTGTCACGCAACCTGCGCCAGCTGCACATCAGCAACGACAATCACCTGGCGGCCTTGATCGATGCCGAGCGGATCATGCAGCTGGGCCCGGTTCAAGTCAGCGACTACGTGACCCGCGCCTCGCTGTACCAGCACCTGGACTGCCCACAGGCCGAGCGCTTCGACCTGGAGCATGCGTTACTGCTGACAGATGACCCGGTCCAGCGCCTGAAGCTGTCCGAGCGGATCGGCAAGCTTCCGACGGCGAACCGTTCCCTTCACTGAGCCGGGCTGTCTGGCTGCTGGGCTGGGTGGGCCTTGGAGAATGCCGGGTGCACGGCCGCCAGGGCGGCAACCCGGAGGATGCGCGGGAAGCTGTCGAGGTCGATATTGAAGCGCTCGGCGGCATAAAGCTGCGGGATCAGGTACACATCCGCCAGCCCGGGTTGCTCACCGAAGCAAAAGCCATGGTCACCGATCAGTTGCTCCACCGCTGCCAACCCCTGGCTGATCCAGTGGCCGATCCACTGGTTGACCTGGCCTTCGTCCTGGCCGGCCTGGCGCAACCGGTTGAGCACGCTGACGTTGTGTAGCGGATGAACGTCGCAGCCAATGATTGCCGCCACGCCGCGTACCTTGGCGCGCGCTTCGGCCGTGGCCGGCAGCAGTGCAGGCTGTGGATAAACCTCTTCCAGGTACTCGATGATCGCGGGTGACTGCACCAGCAATTCGCCGCCGTCGGTACGCAACGCCGGCACGCGGCCCTGCGGGTTGACGGCGACATAGCCCGCACCCCGCTGCTCACCCTGTAGCAGGTTGACCGGCAGGGACTGGTAAGCCAGCCCCTTCAGTGCCAGGGCAATGCGCACCCGGTAGGACGAAGTGGAACGGTAATAAGTGTACAGCTCCATGCCCCTGCCTCCTCAGTTGGCCGCGATGACCGTGCCACGGCATTCGCCGAAGCCGATGCTGGCCACGCCGTCACGGCTGCAGCGGGCACGCAGGATGATCTCGTCGCCGTCTTCGAGGAACTTGCGCACCTCGCCGCTGGCCAGCTCAACTGGCAGCTTGCCGCCTTCGGTAATCTCCAGCAGGCTGCCATGCGAACCCGGCGTGGCGCCCGACAATGTGCCCGAACCGAACAGGTCGCCCGGCTGCAGTTGGCAGCCGTTGACGCTGTGGTGCGCCACCAGCTGCGCCACGGTCCAGTACATGCTGCGGGTGTTGCTCAGGGTCAGGCGGTGCGGGGCAGCGCCCTGCTCGCGCATGCGCTCGGTCAGCAGCAGCACTTCGAGTTCGATATCGAATGCACCGGCGGCCTGGTCGCGCTTGTCCAGCAGGTACGACAGTGGCTGCGGGTCGCCATCCGGGCGTGCCGGCTGGGCGCAGCGGAACGGCTCCAGCGCTTCAGCCGTGACCACCCAAGGCGAGATGGTAGTAATGAAGCTTTTGGACAGGAACGGCCCCAAGGGCTGGTATTCCCAAGCCTGGATATCACGCGCCGACCAGTCGTTGAGCAGGCACAGGCCGGCTACGTGCTCGGCAGCATCGCCAATCGGGATCGCCTGGCCCATGTCATTGCCCTGGCCAATCCAGATGCCCAGTTCCAGTTCGTAGTCCAGCCGCGCGCAAGGGCCGAAGCTCGGCTCGGTGTGCCCGGCCGGCAAGGTCTGGCCCTTGGGCCGGCGTACATCGGTGCCGGACGGGCGGATGGTCGAGGCGCGGCCGTGATAACCGATCGGCACGTACTTGTAGTTGGGTAGCAGCGGGTTGTCGGGGCGGAACAGCTTGCCCACGTTCTTGGCGTGCTCGATGCCCACGTAGAAGTCGGTGTAGTCACCGATCTGCGCAGGTACATGCAACTGGCAGGCACTGGCCGGGTACAGCGCGGCTTGCAGCGCCGCCTGGTGTTCGCTGTGTTCGCCAAGCAGCACCTGCAAGCGCTCGCGCAGGGCGACACGAGCGCTGCGGCCCAGCGCGAAGAATGCGTTCAGTGCACCACCACGGGTGGCTTCCACGGCGGCCTTGGCGGCGCCGTCGAACAGGCCGGCGGCCAGTACCGCCTCCAGGTCAAGGATCGCGTCGCCGATGGCCACGCCACAGCGCCTGGCTTCACCCGGCCGGCTGAAGATACCCAATGGCAGGTTCTGCAGCGGGAAGTCGCTGTGCCCGTTGGCGTGCTCGACCCAGCTACGGGCATTGGCAGTGTGGTTCATCGGTTATCTCCGGTTCGGGTTGAAGGTACTCGGCAAGGTGGCCCAGCAACTATCGTAGTCGGCCTGCAATTGCGGGCATTCAAGGGCCTGCTGGCTCGGGCGCAGCACTTGGCTGGTCTCGAACATGAAGGCCATGGTGTTGTCGATCTTGTGCGGCGCCAGGTCGGCAGCAATGGCTTTTTCGCAGGTTTCGGCGTCGGGGCCGTGGGCGCTCATCACCCCGTGCAGCGAGGCACCACCGGGCAGGAAGCCCTCGGCCTTGGCATCGTAGGCACCGCTGATCAGGCCCATGAACTCGTTCATGAGGTTGCGGTGGAACCATGGCGGACGGAAGGTGTTCTCGGCCACCATCCAGCGCGGCGGGAAGATCACGAAGTCCATGTTGGCCAGGCCATGCACGCTGGTCGGCGAAGTCAGCACGGTGAAGATCGACGGGTCCGGATGGTCGAAGCTGACGGTACCGATAGTGTTGAAACGGCGCAGGTCGTATTTGTACGGCACGTTGCTGCCGTGCCAGGCAACCACATCCAGCGGCGAGTGCTGCAGTTCGCAGGCCCAGTGCTCGCCGAGGAACTTCTGCACCAGTTGCACCGGCCCTTCGGCCTCTTCGTAGTGCGCCACCGGGGTGAGGAAGTCGCGCGGGTTGGCCAGGCCGTTGCTGCCAATCGGGCCCAGCTCCGGAATACGCAGCGGTGCACCGTGGTTTTCGGCGATATAGCCACGGGCCTGGCCGTCGAGCAGTTCGACGCGGAACTTCATGCCGCGCGGAATCACCGCGATTTCCAGGGGGCCGACTTCCATTACACCCAGTTCGGTGGCAATGCGCAGGCGGCCCTGTTCCGGCACCAGCAGCAGTTCACCGTCGGCGTTGAAGAACACTCGCTCCATGGAACGGTTGGCGCAGTAGATGTAGATGCTCACGCCGGCCGGTTTCTGCGCCGGGGCGTTGGCCACCATGGGCAGCCAGCCTTCGATGAAATCGGTGGGCTCGGCAGGTATGGGCTGGGGGCTCCAGCGCAGACGGTTGGGGTTGATGGCCCCCAGCGGCGCGGTCAGCGGCTGGCGCGCCAGCCGCTCGAAACGCGGGTGCAATGCAGACGGGCGAATGCGATACAGCCAGGTACGGCGCAGCTCGCTGCGGGCCATGGTGAACGCCGTGCCCGAGAGCAATTCGGCGTACAGCCCATAAGGCGCCCTCTGCGGCGAGTTCTGCCCGACCGGCAAGGCCCCCGGCAGCGCTTCGCTGGCAAACTCGTTGCCGAAGCCGCTGAGGTAGTGAAGGTCGGGTGATGTGTCGCGAGTCATCGATGCCTCCGGGCTCTGACTGAGCCGTTGCTGGCAGCTGGCTGCTGGCCCGATGCGGGGTGACAGCGCGTCTGCATTGTTTTTATCGTAATCAGATTACGAATAACGTAATTTGCTACGAGCATGGCGTCAAGCTATAAAGGCGCGACTCGAAGAATCCGGAAGCAGATGTCCATGACCAAAGCCAGCTCCTCCGCCGACAACGGCAAGCAGAAAGTCCGCTCGGCGGAGGTTGGCACAGACATCCTCAAAGCCCTTGCCGAACTCTCCCCCTCCACCTCGCTGTCGCGCCTGTCGGAACATGTGCAGATGCCAGCGAGCAAGGTGCACCGCTACCTGCAGGCGCTGATTGCCAGCGGCTTTGCCGAGCAGGATGCGGCCACCAACCATTACGGCCTGGGCCGTGAGGCATTGCGGGTGGGGCTGGCGGCACTGGGCAGCATCGATGTGCTGAAGATTGCCGCACTGCCGCTGTCGCAGCTACGCGATGAACTGAACGAGAGCTGCTTCATTGCGGTGTGGGGCAACCAGGGCGCAACCGTGGTCAGCATCGAACCTGCGGTGCGTGCAGTTACCGTGGTCACGCAGATGGGCTCGGTGCTGCCGCTGCTCACCTCGTCCACCGGCCTGGTGTTCGCCGCCTACCTGCCGGAACGCGAGACCGTGGAGCTGCGTGACCGGGAACTGGCCGCCCTGCAGCAGAGTGCCGACGATTACCAGGCGGTATTGGCGGGCATTCGCGAACGCGGCCTGCACCATGTGCACGGGCTGCTGATGCCGGGCGTGGATGCGCTGTCGGCGCCCGTGTTCAATGCCATGGGGCAGGTTGCGGCGGTGATGACCGTGGTCGGGCCGACGTCGATCTTCCATGCCGACGAACATGGCCCTGCGGCGCAACGGCTGCTGGCGGCTGCGCGGGAAACCAGCTGGCGCATGGGCTACTCGCCCGCCGCCTGAGCGCCTGCGGCACTATTGCCCGATACGTAAAGGTGAATGTCATAAGCCGCTATTTTTCCCATGGGATCAAGCGCTTATTCTTGACTCACTGGCCGGCATGAAGGGCTCTCCCCCCGCTTTTCATGCCTGCGAGGTTCACCGACGTAGATTTTGAAGCTCCTTGATCTGACGTCTCGATTGGCCGCTGCGGCTTGCAGCGGCCTTTTTTTTTCCTGAAAAATCTTCCGCCTGTGCCGGCCTCTTCGCGGGCTTGCCCGCGAAGAGGCCGGCACAGACAGTAGAACTTCAGCTCAGCGGGTACTTCTGCAGGTTCGCCATCATCTGCTGCAGCGCCTGCAAACTGTCCTGCGGATGCACCGCCCCGTCAAAGTCACCGATCCGGGCCCAGTTCTCGGCCACCTGCTCCGGGGTAAAGCCTTCGCGCGGATCGAAGCCCACCCCCAGGCTGCGCTCCCAACGCACCTTGCCCACCCAGCCACCGCCTACCTCGAACAGCTCACCCGTGCCCTGGCACTGCTCGCTACCCAGGTACACCACCAGCGGGCTGACCAGTTCGGGCTTGAGCCGCTCGAATACCTGGGGCGGGATCAGCCCTTCGGTCATGCGCGTGCCACCGGTGGGGGCGATGGCGTTGACCAGGATGCCGTGCTTGCGCCCTTCGATCGCCAGGGTGCGGGTCAGCCCGTACAAGCCCAGCTTGGCCATGCCGTAGTTGGCTTGGCCGAAATTCCCGTAAATGCCAGAGGTAGAAGCGGTGAAGATCACCCGCCCCCAGTTCTGCTCGCGCAGGTGTGGCCAGGCAGCCCGGGTGACTTTGAAGGCCCCTTCGGCATGCACCTGGTAAACCTGCTCCCAGTCGCTGTCGTCCATCTTGTGGAACGTCTTGTCACGCAGGATGCCTGCATTGTTCACCACCACATCGACCCGGCCGAAGCTGTCCAGGGCCTGCTCGACGATGCGTGCGCCCTGGCTGACCGAGTCGTGGTTGGCGATGGCGATGCCACCGGCGGCGCGGATCTCCTCCACCACACGATCGGCGGCCGACGCGCTGGCACCTTCACCGTGCGTAGAGCCGCCAAGGTCGTTGACCACGACCGTGGCGCCACGTGCGGCAAACAGCAACGCATGGGCGCGGCCCAGGCCACCGCCGGCTCCGGTGACAATCACCACGCGATCTTGCAGACGGACAGGCTCGCTCATGCTCATGGCTCCAGGCAGGTTCAGGTAAGCCGAGTGTCCGCCGCAAACACCGGGCGGACAACAAAGCTCACGCAGGCTGAATGCCTGGCAATAACGCAGGGCGATGCGGCCCGGTCAGGACCACGCCACTTTCTGCGTATAGAAGCTCACAGGCTGCTCACGAAAGGCCAGGTAGTGCCGCAGCACCTGCACTGGCGCTTCGGTGTGCGGGTAATGGCCGATGCCTGGTAGCTGCACGGTGTCCGCCTCCGGCACCAGTTGCCGGTAGCGCTCGAGCATGTGCGCGCCGGACAGCGGGTCGACCACGCCATTGATCAGGCGCAGTGGCACGCCTGTGCGCTGCATCGCCCCGACCCAGCGCTCGCGGTGCAATCTGCGTTCGGGCATGTAGCTCACCAGCTTGTGCAGGATACGTGTGCCCCGGTTGGCGGTGATCAGGCTCCAGAAATCATCCAGGGCACTTTCGCTGGGGTGGGTGCAAGGGCCATAGACCTGGGTCACGTTGCGCACCAGGTCGTCACGCCCGAACGAACGCCCGACCAGCCAGCCGAACCGGCTGAGCAGCAGCTTCTGGATCAGCAGCATGCGGCAGCTTTCGGGGAACAGCCCGCTGTTGAGGAACACACAGCTGGCAACCTCGGCACGCTGCTCATGGTGCCGCGCCAGCAGCTCCTGGGCGACGCTGCCGCCGTAGTCGTGGGCCAGCAGGTGCACCGGCTGGTCGACCTGCAGGTGGCCAAGCAAAGCCTGCTGCAAGTCTGCCTGCTCCATCAGGCTGTAGGCGTGATCGACCGGCTTGGCCGAATCGCCAAAGCCCAGCATGTCGCACGCGATCACCCTGAAGCGTTGGCTCAAAGGCCCCCACAAATAATGCCAATCCCAGCTGGCGGTGGGGAAACCGTGTAACAGAAGCAGGGGCTCTCCTTGCCCTGCGGTCCAGTAGCGGATGCTCTGGCCCCGGAAAGTGAAACTCTGTCCCCGGGTACGCCAGACGCACAATGGAATTTCGGCCATAGGCATCAGAACGGTCCCGGTGAAGTGGTGTTGGCGGAATAGGGCAAGGCTGCGGTCATTGCATGTCACCTCGGCACATACATGTGCTCTCTATGTCGAGGCAGAGTCTAGCCAGCAGGCCATGGGCTGAAACTTGCGTTGCCAGCCAGCTTGATGACTGAGCGAGTCAGTGGCACGAACGGTCAGAGCAGCATGGCCAGCAGCGGTGCCGCGAACAGGTTCAACAACCCGGTCAGGACCATGACCAGGCCGGCCACCGAGCCTTCCTCGCGGCCCACCTCCTGTGCCCGGCTGACCCCGGCACCGTGCGCCCCGACGCCAAACAGTGCACCCCGTGCCAGGGGCGTGCGCAGCGGCAACCAGCGCAGCAGCACGCCACCGAACATGGCGCCGAGCACGCCGGTGAACATCACGAACACCGCCGTCAGCTCCGGCACGCCACCCAGGTCATGGGCCAAGGGCATGGCAAACGGCGTGGTGATCGAACGCGGCACCAGCGACAGGCTGGTTGCACTGTCCAGCGCCAGCAGGTGCGCAAGGCCCCAGGAGCTGGCGATCGAGGCACTGCTGCCTGCCACCATGCCCACCATCAGGGCCGGCCAATGGCGCGCCAGCATGGCCCGCTGCTGCCAGATCGGCACCGCGAAGGCCACAGTCACCGGGCCGAGCACGCTCATCAACCAATGGGTATTGCGGGCATACTCTGCATAGGCGGTATGCAGCGGCACCGCCACGGCCAGCAGCAGCACGGGTACCAGGATCAACGGCGACAGCAGGTAGCGCTTGCTGCGCCGGTACAGCCAACGGCTGCCCAGGTAAGCCAGCAAGGTCAGGGCCAGCCAGAACAGCGGCATGGGTTCAAGGCTCATGGCGCAAGCTCCAGCGGCACACCAGTTCCACGGTCAAGGCAGTCACCACCATCACCATCAGGGTGCTCACGGCGATCACCAGCAGGATGCGCCAGCCCTCTTCACGGATGAGCGAGCCGTAATCCAGCAGGCTCATCAGCGCCGGGATGAAAAACAGCAGCATCTCGGCCATCAGCCAGCCCGCGCCCAGTTGCAACATGGCCGGCTTGAGTACACCTGAGGCGAACAGTATCAACAACAGTGCCAGGCCCATCACGCCGCCGGGGATTGGCCAGCCCAGCCAACTGGCAAGCTGGCCTCCGAGCAGGAACAAAGAACAAAGGATCGCCAGTTCGACAAGCAGGCGCAGGGCTTTTTTCAATAACGCGGGTTTCATGATGAGGGTTCCTCGACAGATCCTTATTTTAAGATTCGGCTGCCTAGGCCAGAAGCGAATTGTTAGACTGATCGCCATTCCATAATGGAATTCAGATCATGGAATTCAAACAGCTACGCAGCTTTATCGAAGTGGTCCACCGCGGCGGTTTCACCCAGGCGGCGCACACCCTGCACATCAGCCAGTCGGCTGTAAGCAAGCAAGTGGCACAGCTGGAGCAAGATGTGGGCCAGCCACTTCTGGAGCGCCAGGCCTCGCAGCTGCACTTGACGGCAGCCGGGCGCATTGTGCTGGAGCGTGGCGAGGCCCTGCTGCGTCAGCGCCAGGCACTGCTCAATGAGCTGGACGACCTCAGCCTGATGGAGCGTGGCGAGCTGCGCCTGGGCTTGCCCATGCTGGGCAGCGACGCCCTGTTCGCCGGTTTGTTCGCCGAATACCGCCGGCGCCACCCGAATATCGCGATTCAGTTGCTCGAAGGCGGCAGCCGTAGTGTCGAGCAGGCAGTCAGGAGTGGCGAACTGGAATTGGGTGGCAGCCTGACGCCCAGCGACGAAGCGTTCGACTACCAACCGTTTTGCAACGAACCGCTGGATGCCCTGCTGCCGGCTGGCCATGCCTTGGCGGGCCTGGACGAGGTGGACCTGGGGCAACTGGCCGATACGCCGTTCCTGCTGTATCAGCGCAGCTTCGTGCTCAATGACCGGCTGCTGAAGGCGTGCCACCAGCACGGTTTTACCCCGAAGGAAGGCGGGCGCAGCGGCCAGGCGGATTTTTTGGCAGCGCTGGTGGCGGCGGGCCAGGGCGTGGTGTTGCTGCCCCGGGTGGTGGCAAAAGCGCTTGAGCGCCCTGGGGTGGTGCGTTTGCCGCTGCGTTCGCCGCAGGATTTGCGTTGGGATATTGCCTTTATCTGGCGGCGCGGGGCGTACCTGTCACGGGCGGCGCAGGCGTGGTTGGCGTTGCTGCGCGAGTGGTCGGTGCCGGGCAGTAGCTAATGCTTGAGCCTGTGCCGGCCCTTTCGCGGGTGAACCCGCTCCCACAGGGACACCACAGTTTGGGAAAGCTGCGCCCTACAGGTGGGAGCGGGTTTACCCGCGAAGAGGCCAGGACAAGCGAAAATGCCCCGTCAGGCTTTCAACGCTTGAACAAGCTCCGCCAACCACGGTTCGGCATCGGCTTCCGGGGTCACGGTCTCGCTGGCATCCAGGCGCAGCATCGGCTGCACTTCGCGCACACCCAACTCGGCAAACAGCTCGCGCATTTGTTCGCCACCACCACAGTAGGTGTCACCGTAGCTGGCGTCGCCCAACGCAATTACTGCACCCGGCAGGCCACGCCAGGCCGCAGGCAGGGTGTCACGAATGGCGCAGTACAACGGCATGAGGTTGTCCGGCAGCTCGCCCATGCCGGTGGTCGAGGTCACGGCCAGCAAGGCGTCTGGGGCAAAACCTTCAAGATCCTGCAGGGTGGCACGCGCCGCATGCCAGGCCTCCAGGCCTCCAGCCTTCAACAGCGATTCGGCGTGACGGGCGACTTCTTCGGCGGTGCCATAGACCGATCCGGAAATAATGGCGACTTTCATCGGGTAGAGGATTCCGAAACTGAGTGAAAACGTAGGATACTAGCATCCAGCGCTGGCAAAAGGCCGCCTCTACCAAAGTCGCCGCCTTCAGCCTTTCTTTGCTCAATGGCCCAGACATGATCAACGCGCAATTGCTGCAATCGATGGTCGATGCGTCGAATGACGGGATCGTGGTTGCCGAACAGGAAGGCGACGACACCATCCTGATCTACGTGAACGCCGCCTTCGAACGCCTGACCGGCTATAGCCGCGACGAAATCCTCTACCAGGATTGCCGCTTCCTGCAGGCCGACGACCGTGACCAGCTTGGCCGTGCCCGCATCCGCAGGGCCTTGGCCGAAGGCCGCCCCTGTCGCGAAGTGCTGCGCAACTACCGCAAGGATGGCAGCGCGTTCTGGAACGAGCTGTCGATCACCCCGGTAAGGCTAGACGCTGAACAGCGGACCTATTTCATCGGTATTCAGCAGGACGTCAGCCGCCAGGTCCAACTTGAGCGGGAGCTGGCCGAACTGCGCGTTTGTCCGAAACCCGACGAACGCGCCTGAACCAAGTACGCCACGCACGGTCAATTCCGTTGAAGAAATCGCCACCACCGAGTTCGATCATGCAAGCAGACGCGCTCCTGACCCAGGACGAACTGGATTTCATCCAGAGCATGCAGCATTCGCCGCAACTGAACCTGGCAGACTCCATGTCGAGCTTGCTGGTCAATGGCGACCGTCGCATCCAGAGCTTGCTGACCCGACTGGTGGCCAACGAACAGGTGACTTTGCAGGCCCAGTTCAACAACCAGCAGATCAGCTTCCCGCTGCAGTTGGTTGAAGACGAGTTCCACGCCCTGCACCTTCAAGTGGGTTCACCCGAAATCTACGAAGACGGCCCCATGCTGCGCGCGTGGCGCCTGTCGATGGAAACGCCCAGCCCGTTGCTCGATAGCCATGATCAGCAAAGCGGCCTGTGGGTTCGCGATATTTCGTTCAAAGGTGTACTGGTGGAGATCCGCGGCTTGCCAGCGGCGCCCACCCGTTTCGAGTTGCGCTTCGCCCCGGGCGATATCAGCCCGATCGAATTGCATGGTGTACTGGGCCGGCGCATCGGCCCGGACCTGGCGGCCTACGACCTGGGCCAGAGCCCGGCCGAAGAGATCGACCGCCTGCGCGACTATATCCTCCAGGCCCATCGCCAGGCGCACCCCGAACTGCACACTCAGGTATCGAGCTGACCGGCCAGAAACTGCCGCAAGCGCTGGCGCATCACACTACCCTGCGCCCCGAGGCACGCTACCAGGCTGCCTGCCAAGTGGTCCTGTGCCACTTCTGCAGCTTCGCCGGCCAGCAACAACGGGCATTCCAGTACCGCAGCCATGCGCACCAGTCGTCGGGTGAGTTCCGCCGTGGGTGGGTGGTGGGAAAACAGCACCAGGGCATCGGGTTTCAGGCGTTCGCAGACCAGCGCCAGCTCCTGCAGCGGCTGCCCGCTCGCCAAGGGCGTCACGCCAATATCGTCGCTGCCCAGGCTCAGGCCGGTCACCAGTAATTCCAGTTCATGGCATTGCCCTGGCAACGCTGCCAGCAGCACTGTGCGACCACGCGGCACATGGGCGAGCTGCAAACGGGCAAATACCCGGCCACGCAAGAACTGGTCAAGGAACAGCCACTCGCTGGCCTGCCCATAGCCGCCCTGCCCGGCCGCCAGGTCGTGCCAAACCGGCATGAACACCTCGGCGAACACCTGGTCCAGGGTGTTGGCAGCAAACACCTCGTCGAACAGCCGGTCCAGGCCGGCCATGTCAAACCGCTGCACGGCCTGACGCGCCTGGTGCTGCCAGCGCAACCACGCGTCCGTCGCCCCGCTGACCTGCTCGGCAAGGGCATGACCGCGAGCGAGGATGCTGCCCACTTTACTCACCGCCACACCGCGCTCAAGCCAGCCGAGGATACGGCGGATGTCATCGATGTCCGCTTGGGAATAAAGGCGGTGGCCACTGTCGGTGCGGGTTGGCTGAATCAGCCCGTAGCGGCGCTCCCAGGCACGCAGGGTCACGGCGTTGACGCCCGTCAGTCGGGAAACTTCGCGGATCGGAAACAGCTCCTGCTGCTCATGACCCACTTCGATCAGCGGATCACGTCCCTGTTCGTTCATCTGCACGGGGTACCCTGAGTGCGGAAGTTGAACGCTCATTCTACTACGCCAACACCGATCGCAGGGTGCAACCGTTTGCCGGCTGACATTTGCCGAAGATCACACATGCGCGATAATCCGCGCCCGATTCTTGCATACACACCTGCGTTGCCCACCACCCCGGGCCACGCAGCCAAAGGGGCCAGCTACCCGCCAGCCCCGTTGCCAGGAGATACACGATGTCTACCCCACCCGTCACCTTGATGGTGTCGCGCCGCGCCGCCCATGGCCGCTACCAAGACCTGCTGGCCTGGCTGCATGAAGGCGAGCAGCTGGCCACCGACTTCCCCGGCTACCTCGGTTCGGGCATCCTCGCCCCGCCCCGCGATGGCGACGAATTCCAGATCATCTTCCGCTTCAGCGACGAACCCACCCTGCATGCCTGGGAGCATTCCGCCTCGCGCCGGGCTTGGCTGCAACGCGGCAACGGCCTGTTCGAACGCCCCAAAGAAGCGCGCGTCAGTGGCATCGACGACTGGTTTGGCACCAATACGGTGCAAAAACCACCGCGCTGGAAGCAGGCGGTGGCCATCTGGCTGGCGTTCTTCCCGGTGTCGCTGGCGTTCAACCTGCTGTTTGGCCCCTGGCTGGCCACGCTGGACCTGCTGCCCCGGGTAATGCTCAGCACCCTGGCCCTGACGCCGGTCATGGTGTACCTGTTCATCCCCCTGTCCACCCGCCTGCTGGCCAGTTGGCTGCATGCCTCACCTGCCACCACTGGCGCCCTGCGCAGCCGCTGAGGCAGGCCATACAACTGGGAAACAGTTCGGGTATGCTGGGCGGCAACCAAAGGACAGACAAGTTGACCGCCCCGAAATGAACAGCCCCATTCTCGTTACCGGAGCCAGCCAGCGCGTCGGGCTGGCCCTGGCCCTTGAACTGGCACAGGCCGGCCATACGGTGGTCAGTGCCAGCCGCAGCGTCCAGCCACACACGGCCCACCCGAACATCGTGCAGTTTCAGGCCGACCTGTGCCTGGCGGCCGACCGCCAGGCCCTGATCGATCACCTGCACAGCCATTACGACGGCCTGCGCGCCATCATCCACAACGCCTCGCTGTGGCTCGATGACGGGCTCGACAACCTCGATACCATGTTCCGCCTGCACGTCGAAGCGCCCTACCACCTCAACCTGGCCCTGGGCGACTTGCTTGCCAAAGTGGAAAAGGCCGACATCATCCACATCTGCGACGAAACCTCTTCTCGCGGCAGCAAAAGCCACATTGGCTACGCCGCCACCAAGGCTGCGCTGCAGAACATGGTGCTGTCATTCGCTGAAAAATATGCGCCCACGGTGCATGTGAACGGTATCCTGCCCGGGCTGCTGATCCTCAAGGAAGGGGGCGACGAAGCCTACCGCCAGCAAACCTTGAAAAAGGCCCTGCTGGAGTTCGAACCCGGCGCCGGCCCACTGATCGAGACAGTCAAATACCTGCTCGCCAGCCAGTACAGCACCGGTAGCCAGGTGGTCATCAATGGTGGCCGCCACTTGAAGAACCGCATGACCTGAGAGAAGCCCATGACCCCACAGCAACAGCTCGAACTCGAAGCCGCCGCGTTCCGGCGCCTGGTCGAACACCTGCAAAAGCGCACCGATGTACAGAACATCGACCTGATGAACCTGTCCGGTTTCTGCCGCAACTGCCTGTCCAAGTGGTACAAAGCTGCGGCCGACGAGCGCCAGCTCGACCTGAGCCTGGACGACGCCCGCGAAGCGGTATATGGCATGCCCTACGCCGAGTGGAAAGCCCAATACCAGAAAGAAGCCAGCGCCGACCAACAGGCGGCGTTCGAAAAAGGAAAACCTCGTGACTGATCTGAACACCCTGCGCGCCAGCCTGGCCAGCGGCCACCATGTATTTGCCGATACCCTGGCGTTCATTGCCGACAACTACAGCTACCAGCCGCAGGCCTTCAACAACGGCGGCGTGGAGAACGCGGCCGGGCAGAACGAAGGGTCGTGCAAGACCTTGGGCCTGGCTTTGCTGGAAGGGCTGAGCGACCAGGAAGCGCTGCTGGCCTTTGGCGAGCACTACCGTGATGTGGTGGCCACGCCTGAGGGCAGCGACCATGGCAATATCCGTGCGCTGATCGAGCATGGTTTGGCCGGTGTGAAATTTGCCGGGCAGCCATTGTCGCGCAAGGCTTGAGATAGTTGGGGCCGCTTTGCGGCCCCAAAATCCTGCCCCCCTCAATCCATGAGGGTGCCGGGTACCCCGTGGTCCAGCGCTCCTCGTTGCAACCACTGCAAGGCCACCGGCCACAGGCTCTCGCGAAACCGGTCATGGAAAAACGCGAAATGGCCAATCTCCTCGACCGAGATATCCACAGGCGCGATACGCAGGTGCCGGGCACCCTGTAGATAACTCAGCAACCGCTCGGTCGCCGCCACAGTGCCAAACGGGTCATCGGTCAAGCTGATGGCCAGCGTCGCTGCCTGGACGTGTGCAAACGGTACCCTCTCCAGCCGGCGCCCACTTGGCCGGTGCTCATAGCGTGGCGTACGGGTGGTCCAGTCATCCACCACCCCTGCCGGGGTGTCTTCCATCCAGCCCAGACGCTTGCCGGGGAAGTAGCCCAAAGCGCGGGTAAGCAAAGGCATCACCACATGCCATTTGCCGAACAGCCGCCAGCGTTGATCAGCCGCATAATCGCGCCAGTAGGCAAACTGTGCGCCTACCATCACTACCCTGCGTATCTGGCCGGCCGATGGTGCCAGGCCGACTGCGCAACCGCCAAAACTGTGCCCCACCACGTCTATTGGCTGACCGGGGAAATGCGCGGCCGCATGCGCCAACATCGCTTCGAAATCCAGACGGCCCCAGTCGCTCCACGATGCCTGGAAGCCACGCAACGAAGCCGGGCGGGATTCACCGATGCCACGGTAGTCGTAGGTCAGCACATCGCAGCCTTGGGCAAACAGGTAGTCGGCAAAACGGGAGTAATAGCGGCAACGTACCGAAGTGGCAGCGTTGATGATCACCAGCGGGCGCTGGGGGTCAGGCTGGGCGTGGCGCCAGATAAAGCCGCCGAGGCTGTAGCCGTCGGTTGTGGCCTGGCTAAATGGGGTGGCGGGTTGGGTGAGGCTGCTCATGGCGCATTCCCTGTTGTTGTGCGCCAAAACTAGCAAAAAATCTTGAACCTGTGCTGGCCTTATCGCCGGCAAGCCAGCTCCCACAAGGTTTCACAGGCCATGAGGCTTGTGGTGTACCTGTGGGAGCTGGCTTGCCGGCGATAGGGCCAGCCCGGTTCGGCTTACAGCTCGATGCAGTCGAACTTCACATCGGTGGCCACGTCGTCGTCATAGTTGACGTCAGCGCGCTCGAATCCGAACAGGTTGAGGAACTGCTTCTTGTAACCGGCATAGTCGGTCAGGGCGAACAGGTTCTCGGTGGTCACTTTTGGCCACAGGGCCTTGCACTCGTTCTGCACGTCGTCGCGCAGTTCCCAGTCGTCCAGGCGCAGACGGCCCTTCTCGTCGACTTCGGCCGGCGCACCATCGGCGCGATACAGGCGGTCGCGGTACATGCGGTCCAGTTGGTCCTGGGTGCCTTCGTGAACGCCTTTCTCCTGCATGATCTTGAAGACCATCGACAGGTACAGCGGCATAACCGGAATGGCCGAGCTGGCCTGGGTAACCACCGACTTCAGCACGGCTACGTTGGCGCCGCCTTTCACTTCGCCGGCCAGCTTCTGGTCCAGGCGCAGGGCAGTTTCGTCCAGGTCCTGCTTGGCCTGGCCCAGTGCACCGTGCCAGTAGATCGGCCAGGTGATGTCGCTGCCGATGTAGCTGAAGGCCACGGTGCGAGCGCCTTCGGCCAGCACGTTGGCGCCTGCCAGGGCGTCGATCCACAGCTGCCAGTCCTGGCCGCCCATGACGGTCACGGTGTCGGCAATTTCCTGCTCGGTGGCCGGCTCGATGCTGGCCTCGATGATGGTGTCCTTGTTGGTGTCGATGGCGGTCGACTTGTAAGGCTCGCCGATCGGCTTCAGGGCCGAGCGGATGACTTCACCGGTCTGCGGCAGTTTGCGCACAGGCGAGGCCAGCGAGTAGATGACCAGGTCGACCTTGCCACCCATCTCGTTCTTGATCAGCTCGATGACCTTGGCACGG
Source organism: Pseudomonas sp. BN505 (assembly GCF_029873175.1). Taxonomy (NCBI): domain Bacteria; kingdom Pseudomonadati; phylum Pseudomonadota; class Gammaproteobacteria; order Pseudomonadales; family Pseudomonadaceae; genus Pseudomonas; species Pseudomonas sp. BN505. The sequence goes on along the minus strand of NZ_SSOI01000045.1, from coordinate 64,259 downwards.
GCCTCGTCGGAGAAGGCGTCACCGTTGATCGACTTGCTGTACAGGCCCTCGGCCTTGGCAAACTTGTCGAAGGCAGCGGAGTTGTACCAGCCAGCAGTGCCGGCCTTGGTTTCGGTGCCTGGTTTTTCGAAGAACACGCCCAGGGTGTCGGCCTTGAAACCGAACGCTGCGGTGATACGCGCTGCCAGGCCGTAGCCACTGGAAGCACCGATGACCAGGACCTTCTTCGGGCCATCCTCGCGCACGCCCAGCTTGCGGGTGGCTTCGATCTGGTCACGGACGTTGAACTCGCAGCCCTTCGGGTGAGTCGTGGTGCAGATGAAACCGCGAACCTTAGGATGAATGATGGCCAATGTCTGTACCTCGTCAGGTTTATGCCGGGGAAACGCCGCTTGGGGCGATTCCGATTGATCAGAGGGTGAGACTACCCCCGCAGGTTATCCGACACATATTACGGGGTGATCATGGGGATGCAAAACCGGGGTTTACCTGTACCGGCCCTATCGCTGGCAAGCCAGCTCCCAAGGACTGCGCAAACTTTCCGCCCTGTGGGGTACCTGTGGGAGCTGGCTTGCCGGCGATAGGGCCAGTAATGCCAACATCACTCTGAGGCCAAAGCACCTTTCAACCACTCCAGAAACCGCTTGGCAAGCGGGTCATCCTGACTATCCCGATGCACCAGGCAAGCCCACGCCGGCCCCCGCACCCGCTGCGCCGACAACGCCTGCAGGCGCCCCTCCTCCATCGCCCGCCGCGCCAGCAACTGGCTGACCAGTGCCACCCCCAGCCCCTCGCTCGCCGCATCCAGCAACAGCCCGGGATCGGAAAAATTCAGCCCCTTGCCCTGCTGCCCCACGTTCTCGCCACCCTCCAGCTGCCAATGGCTCCAGTCCATCTCCCGCTCGCCATGCAAGGTAGTGCGCACAGCCGAAACGGCCAGTGAAGGATGGCAGGCCGGGTACAGCTGGTCCTGATGCAGCACGCTGAAGCTGCACTCGGCCTGGGCGCTAAGGTCATCGCGGATGGCCAGGTCGATGGTCTCGGTGACCATATCCGGCACCTCGAAGCTGGTGAACAGCCACAAGTCCACTTCGGGGCAACGCTGGTGAAAGTCGGCCAGCCGCGGCAACAGCCAGTGCCTGGCAAATGCCGGGGTGGTGTTGACCACCAGTTGGTTGGGCTTGCGGTACTGGTCAAGCCGGCGAATGCCCACGGCCAGGTGCTGCAACAGCGATTGCGTGGTGCTGAGCAGGTCATGCCCGGCGTCGGTCAGGCTCACGCTACGCCCGCTGCGATGGAACAGCGGCTGCTCCAGGTAGGTTTCCAGGCTGCGGATCTGCTGGCTGATGGCCGACTGCGTCAGGTTCAGCGCCTCGGCTGCCTTGTGGAAGCTGCCCAGCCGCGCCGCAGCCTCGAAACCGCGCAGGGCATTAAGGGGTGGCCAGTGTTTAAGCATGATTGATAAGCCCTGCTGATCAGATGTGCGCTAAATCTATCGTTTGTCGCCGGCCAGGCCTAGCCATAGCATGAACACCAACACCCGCGACGGCGGGCTTCGTTGATAAAAATCCTTAATAGATCGGAGTTCACTATGCACCTGTCCCTCGACAGCGGCTGGCGCATGCCCGCCGAATGGGCACGCCACGCGGCAACCTGGATGGTCTGGCCACACAATCAGGCCCTGTGGGAAAGCGGCTGGAACGTGCGCCTGGCCGATGTACAGCAGGACTACGCCCGGGTCGCAGCGGCCATCGCCCGTTTCGAGCCGGTGAAAATGGTGGTCGACCCGTCTGCCGTGGCCAGCGCCCGCGCGCTCTGCGGTGCCAACATCGAGCTGATCGAACTGGCAGTGGACGACAGCTGGTGCCGTGACAGCGGCCCGAGTTTCGTCTGCCACCCGCAGCATGGCCTGGCCGGCCTGAGCTGGCGCTTCAATGCCTGGGGCGACAAGTCGCAACACAGCCTGGACCGCAGCCTGGGCCGGCGCATCCTCGACCAGCTAGGCCTCGACGGTTTTAGCACGTCGCTGTGCAACGAGGGTGGCGCGATTCATGTCGATGGTGAAGGCACGCTGATCACCACCGAGTCGGTGCTGCTTAACCCCAACCGCAACCCTGGCGTGAGCAAGGCCGAGTTCGAAGCCTGCTTTGCCCGCCACCTGGGCATCCGCAAGACCATCTGGCTGCCGGGTGACCCGCAATACGTCACCGGCGACATGACCGACGGCCACGTCGACGGCGTGTGTGCCTTCGCTCGGCCAGGCGTACTGCTGGTCGACGCCACCCATGAGCAAGGCTCGGTGTACGCCGACGTGGTGCGGGAAAACCGCCGCGCCCTGGAACTGGCCACCGACGCCCAAGGCCGCCACTTCGAACTGCTGGACCTGTACGAGGCCACCGCCGCGGTCGACCATAACGCCGAGGTGTTCTGTGCGTCCTACACCAACTTCTACATCGCCAACGGCGCGATCATCATGCCGGCCTACGGTATTGCCGCCGACCAGGAGGCCGCTGCACAACTGGCCCACGCCTTCCCGGGCCGGCAGATCGTACCCGTGCGCATCGACCACATAGCCCACGGCGGTGGCGGCATCCACTGCATCACCCAGCAGCAGCCGGAGGTGCAGCCATGAGCCTGCTACGGGTTGCCACCACCCAGATGCCGTGCAGCTGGAACCTGCCCGACAACCTCGACCGCGCCGAACAGCTGGTGCGCCAGGCCGCTGCCAAAGGCGCCCAGGTGATCCTGCTGCAAGAGCTGTTCGCTACCCCGTACTTCTGCATCGAACAGGACCACCAGCACCATGCCCTCGCCCAGCCCTACCCCGACAGCCCGATCCTGCAGCGCTTCGCTGCGCTGGCCGGCGAGCTGGGCGTGGTGCTCCCGCTGAGCTGGTACGAGCGCGCCGGCAATGCCTTCTTCAACTCGCTGACCGTGGCCGATGCCGACGGCCGCCTGCTCGGGGTGTACCGCAAAACCCACATCCCCAACGCTATCGGCTACCAGGAGAAGGAGTACTTCAGCCCTGGCGACACCGGCTTCAAGGTCTGGGATACCGCCTTTGGCCGCCTGGGTATTGGTATCTGCTGGGATCAGTGGTTCCCCGAAACCGCTCGCTGCCTGGCACTGATGGGCGCTGAAGTGCTGTTGTTCCCCACCGCCATCGGCTCCGAGCCCGGCTGCGCCGAACTGGACTCACGCGACCATTGGCAGGTGGCAATGCGCGGCCACGCCGCCGCCAACCTGTTGCCGGTGGTGGCGGCCAATCGCGTAGGCGATGAAGTCGCCGCCAGCGACGCTTCGTTGAGCATGCGCTTCTATGGTTCGTCGTTCATCTGCGACCACAAGGGCGCCATGCTCGCCGAGGCCGACCGTGACAACGGCGGCATCTGGCTGCACGACCTGGACCTGGCACGCATGCGCGATGACCGCCTGAGCTGGGGCATCTACCGCGATCGTCGCCCGGAAATGTACGCCCCACTGCTGACTCTGGACGGCAAGCATCCACATACCCTGAGGGCCTGAGCATGAAACACCACGTTCTAGCCGCATTGGCGCTGGCCATTTGCGCCAGCCAGGCCCAGGCCGAACAGGCCGTTTTGCGCCTGTACAACTGGGCCGACTATTTTGCCGAGGACACCCTGAAGCAGTTCACGGCCGAAACCGGCATCCAGGTCATCTACGACGTCATGGACGGCAGTGAAGTACTCGAAGCCAAGCTGATGTCCGGGCGCAGTGGCTACGACCTGGTGTTCCCCGGTGACACCGTTGCCGAGCGGCTGATGCGCGCCGGCAGCCTGCAGCCACTGGACCACAGTCGCCTTGAGGCACTGGACGACATCGACCCTGGCCTGCGCCAGCTGCATGCCCGGTACCCCAAGGCCAGCCAGGCGACCGTCCCCTACACCTGGGGCACCATCGGCCTGACGGTGAATGCCGAGAAAGTCCGCCAGCGCATGCCCGATGCGCCGCTGGACGACCTCGACCTGCTGTTCAAGCCGGAGCTGGCGGCCAAGTTCGCCGACTGCGGTATCTCGGTCATCGACTCGCCCGACGAAGTGTTGGCGGTGGTCCTCAACTACCTGGGGCGCGAGCCACGCAGCGCCAAGCGTGAAGACTTGGCCGCCGCCAGCGAGCTGCTCAAGGCCATACGCCCGTATGTGCGCAAGTTCCAGTCGCAGCCGGTGACCGAACTGGTCAACGAAAACCTGTGCGTGTCCCTGGGCTACAGCGGCGACGTGATCCAGGCCCAGCGCACGGCCGAGGCCGCAGGCAAGCACCTGGACTTCCAGTACCGCTTGCCCCGCCAAGGCACCACGGTGTGGATGGACACCATGGCCATCCCGGCCGATGCCAGGCACCCGGAATACGCCTATCGTTTCATCAACTTCGTCATGCGCCCGGCGAACATGGCTGCCATCAGCAACTTCACCGGTTACCCCACTGCCAGCGCCAAGGCGCGCCAGGCGGTGGACCCACGCATGCGCGACAACCCCGATATCTACCTCGACGAAGCAACCTATGCCCGACTAATACCGGGCCGCGATATCCCACAGGCTGACATGCGGGCACGCATGCGCGTGTGGACACGCTTCAAGACTGCACAGGACTGAGCCATGCCAAGCCGTAGAACCTTCCTGCAACTGTCACTGGCGGCCGGCCTCGGCACCGGCCTTGGCTTGCCCCTGGGCCTGACTCGCGCCGACGAGCCCGGGCGCTGGCTCATGCCTGACGAGGGGGAAACGCAGCAGCGCGCCTTCATCGCCTTCGGCGCCCAGGATGTCATCTGGGAAGACTTCACCGCCGATGTGCAAGCAGCCCTGGGCCGCATCGCCCAGGCCATCGCGCGTTATCAGCCGGTCACCGTGTTCTGCCGGGCAAGCGAACGAAAGCTGGCCGAGCAGCACTGCGCCAGCCCGCGCACAAGCTTTGTCGAGTGCGAACTGGACGACATCTGGATGCGCGACATCGGCGCCAACTTCGTCCTCGATGACGACGGCGCGCTGGGCGCGGTGGATTTCAACTTCAACGGCTGGGGCAACAAGCAGCGCCACCGCAACGATGCACAGCTGGCCAAGCGGATCGCCACACTCGCCGGCGCGCGCTATCAGCGCAGCGAGTTGGTCGGCGAAGGAGGTGCCATCGAAGTGGATGGCCATGGCACCGGCATCATGACCGAAAGCAGCTGGGTCAATGCCAACCGCAACAACGGCTGGAGCAAGGCCGAGGTCGAGGCCGAGCTCAAGGAGCGCTTGGGGTTGAGCAAGGTTATCTGGCTGCCGGGCATCGCCGGTGAGGACATCACTGACGGGCATGTGGATTTCTATGCCCGCTTCGTGCGGCCGGGGGTGGTGATTGCCAACCTGGACAACGACGCGGAATCGTATGACCACGGCGTGACGCGCAAGCATCTTGAGATTCTCAAGCGCGCCACCGATGCAGAAGGCCGGACGTTGCAGATTCATGTCGTGTCACCGCCACAGCGCGGGCGGCGTAACAGGTTCAGCAAGGGCAATGAAGACTTTGCGGCCGGATACGTCAATTACTTCGTGATCAATGGCGCGATCATCGCGCCGCAGTTTGGTGATGCGCAGGCGGATGAAGAGGCTCGGGCGTTGCTGGCGGCGTTATACCCGGGGCGCGATATCGTGCAGCTGGATATTGATGCCATTGCCGCCGGGGGTGGCGGGATTCACTGTGTGACCCATCAGTGTCCGGCTGTTTGAGTTGTGTTGCCTGACCTGGCCTCTTCGCGGCTAAAGCCGCTCCCACAAGGACCCCGCCGCTCTCAAGGGCTGTGTAGTACCTGTGGGAGCGGCTTTAGCCGCGAAGAGGCCGGCACAGTTAAATTCAATCCCGGCGCCGTCGACGCCCGGTGATCATCGACAACGGCAGGTTCTCGCGCAGGCGCACACTCTCGTAGATGGCCGCCAGCACATGCACACACACCAACGCCAACACCGCATCGGCCAACCAGCTGTGCAGGTCGGTCGGCCAATCGGCGCCCCACAGCGCATCCACCTCCTGGGACGCCCAGCCGGTCAGGACCAGCCCTGCGATACCGGTCAGCATCAACAGCATCACCAACGCGCCAATCGGCGAATGCCCCAGGCGATGACAAGGCTCGCCGCGCAGCAGCGCACGGGCATGCCCTGCCAGGCGCGCCGGGGTTGGCCAGAAATCGGCCCAGCGCGCACTGGGTGGCCCGACAAAGCCCCAGACCACGCGCACCACGACACAGGCCAGTGCGTAGTAACCGAGCCACTGGTGCCAGTCGTCCCCTTCTTCGTTGAAAAAATAGTCGGCGAAGAACACACCGGCGATGGAGAGATGGCACAGCCGCAGGAGCGGGTCCCACAGCTGCACAGTGGCGTCGCTGTTCAATCGTGGTACTCGGACTTGACCGCCTTGCCGCTCACCGGGTCATGGTAGATCTCGACCTTGCGGCCATCCTTGTCGAGACCATAGATCTCGTAGCAGTTGCCCTTGGTAACCTTGAACTTGTTGATCTTGTAACCCTGCTCCTTGAGCTGGGCCTGGAACTTTTCCTGGTCTTGCCAGGTGCTTTTGTCTGCGGTGGTGCATTGGGTGGCGGCGAATGCTGTGCTGCTGCCGATCAGTAGCATCAAGGCGATGAGGGTGCGCATGGGTATGGGCTCCATTCAGTTGAGTGAAAACAGCACGGAATTCAGCTTAGTTGGATAGAACGCCGAGCGCCCATTGATTTATTTTTCACATCAATCCGAAAGAAAAACAAACTTAACAAATGAGCCAAAGCCACCGATGCTTGGGCATTACGCCCATCGCACGGAGAACAACAACATGAACGACGTGGTCATCGTCGCCGCGACCCGCACCGCCATCGGCAGCTTCCAGGGCGCCCTGGCCACGGTACCTGCGGTCGACCTCGGTGCCGCCGTGATCAAGCGCCTGCTGGAGCAGACCGGGCTGGACCCGGCGCAGGTGGACGAAGTGATCCTCGGCCAGGTGCTCACCGCCGGCGCCGGGCAGAACCCGGCACGCCAGGCCGCGATCAAGGCCGGCTTGCCCTACAGCGTACCGGCGCTGACCCTGAACAAAGTCTGCGGCTCGGGCCTCAAGGCCTTGCACCTGGCCGCCCAGGCCATTCGTTGCGGTGATGCCGAGGTGGTGATTGCCGGTGGCCAGGAGAACATGAGCCTGGCCCCCTATGTGATGCCTTCGGCCCGCACTGGGCAGCGCATGGGCCATGGCCAGCTGATCGACAGCATGATCACCGATGGCCTGTGGGATGCCTTCAACGACTATCACATGGGCATCACCGCCGAGAACCTTGTGGACAAGTACGGCCTCAGCCGTGAGCAGCAGGACGCTTTTGCCGCCGAATCGCAACGCAAGGCCGTGGCGGCCATCGAGGCCGGCCGCTTCCTTGATGAGATCACCCCAATCGTGCTGCCACAGAAAAAGGGTGAGCCCAAAGTGTTCGCCCAGGACGAACAGCCACGCCCGGACACCTCCGCTGACTCCCTGGCCAAACTGCGTCCTGCGTTCAAGAAGGATGGCAGCGTTACCGCTGGCAACGCCTCCAGCCTGAATGACGGCGCCGCTGCCGTGCTGCTGATGAGTGCCGCCAAGGCCAAGGCCCTGGGCTTGCCAGTACTGGCGAAGATCGCCGCCTATGCCAGTGCAGGGGTAGACCCGGCAATCATGGGCATCGGCCCGGTTTCAGCGACTCAGCGTTGCCTGGACAAGGCCGGTTGGCAACTGGCCGAACTGGACCTGATCGAAGCCAACGAAGCCTTTGCCGCACAGGCGCTGGCAGTGGGCAAGGTGCTGGAATGGGATGCTGCGCGGGTCAACGTGAATGGCGGGGCCATTGCCCTGGGCCACCCGATTGGCGCTTCCGGGTGCCGGGTGCTGGTGACCTTGCTGCACGAGATGATCAAGCGGGATGTGAAGAAGGGCTTGGCCACCTTGTGCATTGGTGGCGGGCAAGGGGTCGCGCTGGCGATCGAGCGCTGAGTCAGGATTGATGCAAGCAGGCCCGGCCCTATCGCCGGCAAGCCAGCTCCCACAGGGACCGCACACATTTCAGAGTTTGTGCAGTATATGTGGGAGCTGGCTTGCCGGCGATAGGGCCGGGCCTGTCTACGTGGCCAACTCAGCCTTCAGAACCGCTCATCAGCAATAGCCGGCAAGGTCAGCTCCCGAACATAACTGGCCGCCGAAAGCTCCAGTAGCGTACGCACCATCAGCACCACATCGTGCAGCGGTATCAGCCCCCCCTCCCCACGCGTCGCAGCCTCGGCCACCGGCACGTCCAGGCTGTCTTCGGTATTCAGGTACCCCAGGTTCAGGCAAGTCACCCCAAGGCCCTGCTCCCGATAGCCTTCGCGCAACGCTTCGGCAATGCCGCGCAGGGCGAATTTCGAGGCAGCGAAGGTCACTTCCGGGCGACCACTCTGGGGCAGGCCCGAGGTTGAACCGGTGAGAATGATCCGTGGTTTTTCGCTTTTGAGCAGCAGCGGCAGCAGGCGCTTGATCAGCAGGATGGTCGCGGTGATGTTGCAGTCGACCATGCGCTGCAGCTGCGCATCATGGTCATCAAGGAAGCTGTAGTGGGCCTCGAAGGCTTCGGCCTCCCACAGGCCGAGGTTATAGATCAGCGTATCCACACCACCCTCGGCCAGGGCCCGGAAAATTGTCTCTACGGCGGTGGACGGCTCGCCGAGGTCGGCTTCGATCCACTGGGCCTGGACATCCTTGCCCACGTCCACTGCCGCTGGCCGGGTGCGCGACACCCCAATCAACGTATCGCCCGGTTTGCCCAGCCCTTGCATGAACGCCATGCCCAGGCCCTTGCTGGCGCCGACTACCAGAACTCGCATCGCATCACTCCCTGTCGATTTGAACCAGAGTCGGCATTCTAGGGAGTTTTGCAGTGCCTGTGCCGGCCTCTTCGCGGGTGAACCCGCTCCCACAGGGGCCGCATTTGTTTCAAGGTTTGTGCTGTACCTGTGGGAGCCAGAGACCGCAGGAATTTCAAGGTTTGCACTGTACCTGTGGGAGCCAGAGACCGCAGGAATCTCAAGGTTTGCACTGTACCTGTGGGAGCGGGTTTACCCGCGAAGAGGCCGGCACAGGCAGCCGATGATCAAGCCGCAGCCCGGTTCTGTTCCAGCGCAGCAGCCAGCATCGCGACTTCATGGCACTTCTGCAGAGCCAGGTCCAGCGGGCAGCTAAACAGCGCGCAAGATGGCGCCAGCCACAGCCGCTCTCCCAGGCGCTCATGGGCATCGTGCAGCAGGTCCAGGGTCTCGCCCAGGTCGCAAGGCGCGGCGTTGCCGCCGTCGACCAGGCCCAGTGACAGCACTTTGTAGGCCGGCAGGCGGTCGAGAATGGTCACGTACTGGTCGGGTGCCTGCACCAGGTCGATGTGCAGGCCGTCGACCGGCAGGTTCGCGGCCAGGCCGAGGTTGCCGCCAAGGCCACCCGAGTAGGTGGCAATCAGTTTCTTCAATGGCGCGCGCTGAAGGATGTTATAGACGCGCTCGAAAGCGTTTTTCCAGTCCTGCGGAAGGTCTTCGGCGAGAATCGGCTCATCGATCTGCACCCACTCGACACCCAGGGTAGCCAGGCGGTTGAGATGCTGGTCATACAGCGGCAGCAGGCGTTCGAGGCGCTCCAGCGTGTCGATGCCGTCGTTGGTTTCGCCCTGCCACAGATAGGTCAATGGGCCGATCACCACTGGCTTGACCGCATGACCCAAGGCCTTGGCCTGTGCCACTTCGTCGAAAAGTTGCGCCCAGCTCAGGTCGAACGATTGGTCAAACCAGGCAAAGTCGCCCACTGGCAGCAGTTCGATGCCGGCCTCTCTCTGCACCTGCCAGTGGCGGGCACGCAGCTCGCTGTCGTGGTCGATGCGTGGAAAGCCCAAGTTGTGTGCCAGTGCCATGTCTTGTCCCTTCAGCCTGCATAAATGAATGAGGCGATTGTCCGGTTGAGACCGGTTTGAGACAAACTCATTAAATTTGAGATGAACCCAAGATTTTTTCATGATCATGATGATGTCTCATTCAGAGCACCACCCTGCGCATCCGGACATGACCCCGCCCGCCTTCTGCCGCACAATGCCACCCTGACCACACCAGGTGCCCGGCCACATGAGCCTGCTGAAAACCGCGCTGCGCGAACAGAACTTCGTCTGCGTCATGGAGTTCGTCCCCAAGCCTTCTGCAGAACGCTTCGCCGCCATGGAAGCGATCATGGCCCGCGCGCACCTGTGCGGCTGGCCAATGACCGTGGCCATCGGCGATCGCGTCGGCAGCCCGCTGGACATGTCGCCGCTGGACGCCCTCGCCTCGTTCAGCAACCCGGTACCTGCCCTGCCGCATTTTTCCGGCAAGGACCGCGAGCGTCACCACCTCCTTGCCCAACTGCAGCGCATGGACGCCGCGGGCCTCGACCAGCTGTTGCTGCTGACGGGCGACCGCCTGCCCGGCCACGAGCCCGGCCAGCGCCCGGTGCGCTACCTGGAATCGGTCGCCGCCCTGCTGATTGCCCGCCAGGCTTGCCCGCACTGGCTGCTGGGCGCTGCACTGAACCCGTTCAAGTACTGTGAGGAAGAAGGCGGCGCCCAGTATTTCAAGGCCGAGAAAAAACTCGCAGCAGGCGCCGACTTCCTCACCCTGCAACTGGGTTTCGATGCCGCCAAGCATCAGGAAGCCATGCACTGGATGCGTCGCCAGCCCACGCCCAAGCCGATGCTGGCCTGCCTGATGAGCCTCACCCACGGGCGCGCGGCAATGCTCGACCACGTGGCCGGGGTCACTGTCACACCGTCCATGCGTGGCATGCTCGAAGCGGAGACCGCGCAGTCCAAGGCCTTTGCCCAGGCACGCAGCGTCGACCGCCTGGCGTTGCAGATCATTGGCGTGAAACTGATGGGCTACGCCGGTGTGCACCTGTCAGGGGTTCACGAACTGAAACAACTGCTTGCCCTTGAAGGCCGTATCGAGCACTGGCAAAACCAGGTCCACACGCTGGAGCAGTGGGCGCCCGCCTGGCAGGCCAGTTGGCAGATGCCCGGGCTGCCGGCAGTGATATTCCACCCGCCACAAGCGGCCTGGCGCCAGGGCGAGTCGCGGGTCGATGCCTCGTTCAAAGAGAAAGCACGCTATCACCTGATGCACGGCATGCATTCACTGCTGTTCAGCCGCCGCAACAGCCTGAGCAAGGCATTTGGCTGGGCGGTACGCCGGCCGCTGTGGGCTACGCACCTTGGCGCACAAGTGCTGCATAAGGTGGAACGTGCGGTGAAACGGCCGCTGGTGGGTTGCGATACCTGCGGCCGCTGCCGCCTGGAAGACACCCTGTACGTCTGCCCGGAAACCTGCCCCAAAGGCCTGGCCAATGGCCCCTGCGGCGGTACCGCGCTGAACCGCTGCGAATTCGGCGACCGCGAGTGCATCCACAGCGTCAAATACCGCACGGCAAAGGCAGTGCGGCAAACGGCGGTGCTGACCGAACGCCTGATCCCGTGCATCGAGGTGGAAACCCGCCACCGCAGCTCATGGCCGCAGTGGTTCCAGGCCGCAACGCCGCGCCGGCTCAGCCCGCAGCCAGCGCCTCGAAGCCAGCCCGAATCGTAGCCTCGGGCAGTTCATCGGCGATGAACACCATTACACTCTCGCGGGCTTCACCCTCGGCCCATTCTGCATCCCAGTCGAAACCGTAAAGCTTGAGCACGCCCTGAAACACCAGCTTGCGGTCTTCACCGGCAATGTTCAGCACGCCCTTGTAGCGCAGCAGCTGTTTGCCGTGGGTTTCCAGCAGCTCATTCATGAAGCCGCTGAGGCGGTCGATGTCCAGCGCGGTTTCCGTGCGCAGCACCATGGTGGAGATACGGTCGGGGGTGGCGGGCTTGAGCACCGGGCGAAGCATCGGTTTCAGGTTCGCGCCCAGGTCAGGGTTGAGGTTGAAACCACGCACATCCAGTAGCTCCGCCAGGTCGATACGGCCGTGCTCGACCACACGGATTGCAGCCCGGCCATTGATGCGGGCCAAGCGTTCGCAAAGGGCTTCTACCGTAGCCGGCTCGACCAGATCGGTCTTGCTCAGCAGCAGGCGATCGGCAAAGCCGACTTGGGCCTGAGCGATGGTCTGGGTCAGGTGCAGTTCGGCATGAACAGCGTCGACCAGGGTGATGATGCCGTCGAGGATGTAGCGCTCACGCAAGTCCTCGTCGATGAAAAAGGTTTGCGCCACCGGCGCCGGGTCGGCCAGGCCGGTGCATTCGATTACCAGCCGGTCAAAGGCGATCTCGCCTGCGTCAAGGCGCTCAAGAAGCAGGTACAAGGCGCGGGTGAGGTCACCATGGATGCTGCAGCACACGCAGCCATTGGCCAGGGTCATCACCTGCACCGGCTCGTCGCCCAGCAACTGGCTGTCGATGCCGGCCTCGCTGAATTCGTTTTCGATCACGGCAATCTTCAGGCCGTGCTCGGCCTTGAGCATGTGCTTGAGCAAGGTGGTCTTGCCAGCGCCGAGGAAGCCTGTGAGTACGGTTACGGGAATAGGCGTCTGCACGCAAAACATCTCCTGTGCGGAAAAAACAGTGGCCCCATCGCCGGCAAGCCAGCTCCCACAGGTACTGCACAGACTGGTGGCCTATGGAGCACTTGTGGGAGCTGGCTTGCCGGCGATGAGGCCGGACAGGTCAACGCTTAGGGTTCAACAGCATTTGGGCCCGGACTTGCCGCCGTAACGGGCTTCCTGGCGTTCGCGGAAGAACGCCTCGTAGCTCATCACCGGCTTGTCCGGATGCGTCTTCTGCATGTGTTCGACATAGTTGTCGTAGTCGGGCATGCCGACCATCAGGCGGGCTGCCTGCCCCAGGTATTTCCCCAGTCGACCCAAGTCGTTGAACATAACTGCAGTCCTCTCGATTACGCGTCAGGCAGGGCCTGGAACGGGGTTTCCTTGTCGCTGCGCTCCTTGCGGCCCCAGGCGCCGTAGCCGACCTTGAGGGCGAAGAACAGGATGCTGAAAACCACCAGCAGGAACAGAATCGTCAGGCCCGCGTTGGTGTAGGCGTTGAAGATAACGTGCTGCATCTGCCCGATGTCCTTGGCCGGGGCCAGGACCTGGCCGGCGTCCAGCGCAGTGCTGTACTTCTTGGCCAGGGCCAGGAAGCCAACGGCCGGGTTCGGGTCGAACAGCTTGATCAGCCCTGCAGCAGTGGTGCAGATCAGCAGCCAGACGGCCGGCAGCAGGGTGACCCAGATGTAGCGTTGACGCTTCATCTTGATCAGCACCACAGTACCGAGCATCAAGGCGATACCGGCGAGCATCTGGTTGGAGATGCCAAACAGCGGCCAAAGGGTGTTGATGCCACCCAGCGGGTCGATCACGCCCTGGTACAGCAGATAGCCCCACATTGCCACGCAGCCAGCGGTGGCGAGCAGGTTGGCCCCCCACGATTCGGTACGTTTGAGTGCCGGTACGAAGCTGCCCAGCAGGTCTTGCAGCATGAAGCGCCCGGCACGGGTACCGGCGTCGACTGCGGTGAGGATGAACAGTGCCTCGAACAGGATCGCGAAGTGGTACCAGAAGGCCATGGTGTTTTCACCTGGCAACACCTGGTGCAGGATCTGCGCGATACCGACTGCCAGGGTTGGCGCACCGCCGGCACGGGCCAGGATGGTGTGCTCACCAATGTCACGGGCGACGGCTTCAAGCTGCTCAGGGGTAATCAGGAAGCCCCAGCTGCTGACCGTCTGCGCCACCGACGCAACGTCTGCGCCCACCACGGCGGCCGGGCTGTTCATGGCGAAGTACACGCCCGGCTCGATCACCGAAGCAGCGACCATGGCCATGATGGCCACGAACGACTCCATCAGCATGCCGCCGTAGCCGATGTAGCGGGCGTTGGTTTCGTTGTCCAGCAGCTTGGGCGTGGTGCCCGAAGAGATCAGCGCATGGAAGCCGGACACCGCACCACAGGCAATGGTGATGAACAGGAACGGGAACAGGGTGCCCTTCCACACCGGGCCTGTGCCGTCGGTGAACTGGGTCAGCGCCGGCATTTTCAGCTCGGGCGCAATGATCAGGATACCGATGGCCAGGCCAACGATGGTGCCGATCTTGAGGAAGGTCGACAGGTAGTCACGCGGCGCCAGCACCAGCCACACCGGCAGCACCGCGGCGACGAAGCCGTAGCCCACCAGCATCCAGGTGATCTGCACGCCGGTGAAGGTGAACGCCGGGCCCCAGACCGGATCCGCAGCGATCACGCCGCCCAGCCAGATCGAGGCCAGCAGCAATACCACGCCAACCACCGAGATCTCGCCAATGCGGCCCGGGCGGATGTAGCGCATGTAGATGCCCATGAACATCGCGATCGGGATGGTCGCCATCACCGTGAACATGCCCCACGGGCTCTCGGCCAGGGCCTTGACCACGATCAGCGCCAGCACCGCAAGGATGATGATCATGATCAGGAAGCAGCCGAACAGGGCAATGGTGCCCGGAATGCGGCCCATCTCCTCGCGCACCATGTCGCCGAGCGAACGGCCGTTGCGGCGGGTGGACATGAACAGGACCATGAAGTCCTGCACCGCACCGGCCAGCACCACGCCGGCGATCAGCCACAGCGTGCCGGGCAGGTAGCCCATTTGCGCGGCGAGCACCGGGCCGACCAGGGGGCCTGCGCCGGCGATGGCAGCGAAGTGGTGACCGAAGAGGATATGTTTGTTGGTCGGGACGTAGTCCAGGCCGTCGTTGTTGAGCACCGCCGGGGTGGCGCGGCGCGGGTCCAGTTGCATCACCTTGGTGGCGATGAACAGGCTGTAGTAACGGTAGGCAACCAGGTAGATGGCCACCGCCGCGACCACGATCCACAAGGCGTTGATTGCCTCACCGCGACGCAGGGCGACCACACCCAGCGCGCAGGCCCCTATGACTGCCAGCGCCAGCCACGGAATGTGGCGTAGCAGGCTATTATTGTTGTTCATGGTTAGCTTCCAGCTGGTGGATTGGAAAGACCGCCCACCGAGTCTAGGGCGAGTCAAGGCGCATTGCCACACTTGCTTTGGTCTAGAGCCTCTGCGGCCAGATTGCAGTACCTGATGCACATACCCTTCTAACTATAGTCAGGATGTCACTTTAGGACCTACCCGAGGATCCACGCCATGAGCGATCACGACGAACGCCGCCGTTTCCAGCGTATCCAGTTCGACGCCCCGACCAGGCTGTGCCAGGGCGAGCGTTGCTGGGAGGTGAAACTGCTCGACCTGTCCCTCAAGGGCCTGCTGGTCGAATGCCCTAAACCCTGGGATCCCGACCTGAGCCAGGATTTCGAAGCCTACATCCTGCTCAACGACGAAGTGACCGAGGTGCAGATGCAGGTCGAACTGCGCCACGAAGAACCGGACCGGCTGGGCTTCATCTGCCTGTACATCGACATCGATTCGATGAGCCACTTGCACCGTCTTGTGGAATTGAACGTGGCCGACAGCACCGAAATGATGCGTGAGCTGCGCGAACTCATCGAATAATGAAATCTCTTAGCTAGCTAATAGCCTCCCTGCGATGTGTTTCCTGTCTACCCAGACAGCTTTAAGCCTGGGTAGCAGCACTTTGTACACACCCCTCTAATACAGCATTTGATGAGTTGGTACGCCTTCTGCATTGGGTTTTCGCACATCCGGCGGTCGCCCTTGTGCGCGCTCCGATCAAAATATTGTATACAATTCTTGTGGTAATCATTTGCCGGAACTGTCTACAGTAGCGACACAAAAATAAACAGAGAGCCTGCTCCATGACTACGTCCCCTAGCACGTCTCCCGCCAAGCGCCCCGAGGATGAAAACCTCGGGCTTGGTGCCAACCTGGCTTACGGTCTGCAGCATGTGTTGACCATGTACGGAGGGATCGTCGCGGTACCCCTGATCCTGGGGCAGGCCGCAGGCCTCAACGGCGCCGAAATAGGCATGTTGATTGCTGCCTCGCTGTTTGCCGGTGGCTTGGCCACCCTGCTGCAAACCCTCGGCCTGCCGTTCTTCGGCTGCCAGTTGCCGCTGGTGCAGGGCGTGTCGTTCGCCGGTGTGGCGACCATGGGGGCGATCCTCAGCAGCGAGGGCGGCGGTGGCCTGCCAGGCGTGCTCGGCGCCGTCATGGCAGCATCGCTGATCGGCTTCCTGATCACCCCGGTGTTCTCGCGCATCACCAAGTTCTTCCCGCCGCTGGTGACCGGTATCGTCATCACCACCATCGGCCTGACCCTGATGCCGGTGGCTGCACGCTGGGTGATGGGTGGCAACAGCGCCTCGCCGGAATTCGGCAGCGTGGCCAACATCGGCCTGGCGGGGCTGACCTTCGCCATCGTGCTGCTGCTGAGCAAGCTGGGCAGCGCGACCATCTCGCGCCTGTCGATCTTGCTGGCCATGGTGCTCGGTACCCTGATCGCCTGGGCGCTGGGCATGACCGACTTCAGCAAGGTCACCGAGGGTGCGATGTTCGCCTTCCCCACGCCGTTCCATTTCGGCATGCCGGAATTCCACATCGCCGCGATCCTGTCGATGTGCATCGTGATCATGGTCACCCTGGTGGAAACCTCGGCCGACATCCTCGCCGTGGGTGAGATCATCGACACCAAGGTCGACTCCAAGCGCCTGGGCAACGGCCTGCGCGCCGACATGGCATCGAGCATCCTGGCGCCGATCTTCGGCTCGTTCACCCAGAGCGCGTTCGCCCAGAACGTTGGCCTGGTGGCCGTGACCGGGGTCAAGAGCCGTTACGTGGTGACCACGGGCGGTGTGATCCTGGTGGTGCTCGGCCTGCTGCCGGTCATGGGCCGGGTGATTGCTGCAGTACCGACCCCGGTACTGGGCGGTGCGGGCATCGTGCTGTTCGGAACGGTGGCGGCCAGTGGTATCCGCACCCTGTCCAAGGTCAGCTACAAGAACAACGTCAACCTGATCATCGTCGCCGCTTCGCTGGGCTTCGGCATGATCCCGATTGCCGCGCCAACCTTCTACCACCACTTCCCGAACTGGTTCGAGACCATCTTCCACTCGGGCATCAGTTCGGCGGCGATCATGGCCATCCTGCTGAACCTGATCTTCAACCACTTCACCACCGGCAACTCGGAAAACCAGTCCGTGTTCGCCGCAGCGTACGAACGCACCATCCAGTACTCCGACATTTCCGCACTGCGTGATGGCGACTACTTCAAGGATGGCAAGCTGTTCGATGCCGAAGGAAACGAAGTGCCATTGCTGGAACTGGACGAGCATGGCAACCAGACGGTCAGGCGTGCGGCAGTTGCCGAACATTGACCGCTGACTGAGCGGTGAGAGGGGGGCCGACGCGCATCGTCGGCCCCTTTTTCGTTTGCCTGTACTGGCCCTTTCGCGGGCTTGCCCGCTCCTTGTAGGAGCAGCCTTGTGCTGCGAAGAGGCCATTGCTGCCCATACAAATCTGCTGGCCATATCGGCCTCTTCGCAGCACAAGGCTGCTCCTACAGGTACCGCGCCATCCTGAGGCGGCGAGTCCCCTGACAAGTCATGAATTACTCGAACAATGCATCCAGGGCCTGTTCCAGGCGGGTGACGGCAATAACCTGCAGCCCCGCCGGCGACTCTTTCGGCGCATTGCCCTTGGGCACGATGGCGCGCTTGAAGCCATGCTTGGCCGCTTCCTTCAACCGCTCCTGGCCACTGGGCACCGGCCGCACCTCGCCCGACAGGCCGATCTCGCCAAACACCAGCAGCCCATGGGCCAGTGGCCGGTTACGCAAGCTGGACATCACCGCCGCCAGCAATGCCAGGTCCGAAGCCGTCTCCAGCACCTTCACACCGCCCACCACGTTGAGGAATACGTCCTGATCATGGGTGGGAATACCGCCGTGGCGGTGCAGCACCGCCAGCAACATGGCCAGGCGGTTCTGGTCCAGGCCCAGGGTTACCCGGCGCGGGTTTGCCAAGTGGCTGTCGTCGACCAGTGCCTGTACCTCGACCAGCATTGGCCGGGTGCCCTCCCAGGTCGCCATCACCACACTGCCCGGCACTTCTTCCTGGGTACGGTTAAGGAAGATAGCCGACGGGTTGGACACCTCTTTCAGGCCCCGGTCGGTCATGCCGAATACGCCCAGTTCGTTGACCGCGCCAAAGCGGTTTTTCACCGCTCGCAACAGGCGCAGGCGGCCGTCGGACTCACCTTCGAAATACAGCACGGTATCGACCATGTGCTCCAGTACCCGCGGGCCGGCCAGCGAGCCTTCCTTGGTCACGTGGCCGACCAGGAAGATCGCCGTGCCGCTCTGCTTGGCGTAACGCACCAGCAGCGCCGTGCTCTCACGCACCTGGGCCACGCCGCCGGGTGCCGACTGCAATTGCTCGGTGAAGATGGTCTGGATCGAGTCGATCACCATCACCCGCGGTTTCTCGACGCGTGCCGTGGCAATGATGGTTTCGATGCAGGTTTCGGTCATTACCTTGAGCTTGTCCTGGGGCAAGCCCAGGCGCCGCGAGCGCATGGCCACCTGCTGTTGCGACTCCTCACCCGTGACATACAGCGCCGGCATGCCCACGGCGATGTTGCACAAAGTCTGCAGCAGGATGGTCGACTTGCCGATGCCCGGGTCGCCACCAATCAGCACCACCGAGCCATCCACCAGGCCGCCGCCCAACACGCGGTCCAGTTCGGTGCTGCTGGTGGTGAAGCGCGGGATTTCCTCGACGCTGACTTCGGCCAGGGTCTTGATCTGCGCTTGCTGCCCGGTCCAACCGGCGCGGCCAGTACTGGGCGCAGCAGCACCGCCGCTCTCGATCATGGTTTCGACCAGGGTGTTCCAGGCCCCGCATTCGCCGCACTGGCCGGCCCATTTGGGGAAGGTCGCGCCGCACTCGGTGCAGCCATACAAGCGCTTGGCCTTGGCCATGGATGGGGTCTCCTGGAAAAAACCGCCATGATAGCCGAGCCGGAAGTGTCTCGAACGCTTCGGGATGCGACAAAACTATTCGTTCTAACCGCAGTCACTACCCCTGAACACGACGCATGAAGCGTTTAAGTGGCTTACACTGCGTTAACCTTACCTTTTGTTACAAGGAACCAAACATGGGCATGATCAGTGAGTTCAAGGCCTTCGCGGTCAAAGGCAATGTCGTCGACATGGCGGTCGGTATCATCATCGGCGCAGCCTTCGGCAAGATCGTATCGTCCTTCGTCGGAGACGTGGTCATGCCGCCACTGGGTCTGCTGATCGGTGGGGTGGACTTCAGCGATCTGGCGATCACACTGAAGGCTGCCCAAGGTGACATTCCAGCGGTGGTGCTGGCTTATGGCAAGTTCATCCAGACCGTGATCGACTTCGTGATCGTTGCCTTTGCCATCTTCATGGGGGTGAAGGCAATCAACAGGCTCAAGCGCGAAGAAGCTGTGGCACCGACTGTGCCGCCAGTGCCTTCGGCTGAAGAAACCCTGTTGACCGAGATTCGCGATTTGCTCAAGACGCAAAACCAGAATCGGCTGCCTTGAGGTTGCTGGGGGCGCTGTGCGCCCCTATCGCATTACCAGTAGTTTTCCACAGCCACCTGCCCCGGCCGCTTGCTCAGGCTCAGTTGCAGGTCACGCGCCTTCAGCACCTTGCGCGTCTCGTCGATCATCTCCGGGTTGCCGCACAGCATCACCCGCGAATGTTCCGGCGACAGCTCCAGCCCTGCTGCCTTCTCAAGCTCGCCATTCTCGATTAGCGTGGTAATGCGCTCATTCAGGGCCCCCGGGTGCTGCTCACGGGTCACCACCGGAATGAACTGCAACTTGCCGGCGTACTCAGCCAGGTAATCGCGCTGCTCCAACCCGGCGATTTCATCCACGTAGGCCAGCTCTTTCGCTTCGCGCACCGAATACACCAGCTTTATGCTGTCGAAACGCTCCCAGGCCTCGAAGTCCTGCAGGATCGACATGAATGGCGCAATTCCGGTCCCGGTCGCCAGCAGCCACAGGTCGCGGCCACCCACGAAGCGGTCAAGGGTAAGGAAGCCAAAAGCCTGGCGGTCGATCAGCAAGGTATCACCCGCCCCCAGGCGGCTCAGCTCACTGGTGAACTCCCCGCCTGGCACCACTATGGAGAAGAAGTCGAGGTGCTCGTCATGCGGTGCGCTGACCATGGAGTAGGCGCGCCACACCACGCTGCCATCGGCCTTGGTCACGCCCAGGCGGGCGAACTGGCCGGAACGAAAGCGGAACCCTGCATCGCGCGTTACCCGCAGGCTGAAGAGGTTCGGCGTGAGCGGCTGAACATCGAGCAGGGTCTGGCGGGTGAACTTTTCGGCGCTAGCGGTCATATCGGGCTCCAGGTTTGACGTGCGCACAGTGTCGCGCAAAGTGGCCCGGATAAAAACCACTGCTTTGTAGGGCCTCATCAAGGGTGATCGTGCCGAAGTTGCAGAAAAACCTGATCGCTATAACAAAATAATCCCAACGCCATGGTAGGTCTTTTCCTACAATGACCCCGGTACCCAAATGGATTGGGTCCGACACCCCGAGGAGTTTCAGATGCTTCAGTGGAATCCCGAACACCTTCAGGCGTTCGTCAACGAGCGCAGCCCACGGAAGCTGTTCGACATCGCGGTACATCTGGCACAAGACCTGGGCATGGAATACCTCGGCTTGAACATGCGCATCCAGATCGCCACTCAGACACCCAGGGTGTACCTCTACAGCAACTATCCGGCTGAGTGGATCGAGCGCTACCAGCGCGACGAGTTCTATAAGCAGGACCCGGCCGCCAACGTCAGCCATAGCTCGACCATGCCGGTGCTGTGGACCGACGAACTGTATCGTGAAGCCCCGCAGTTTCGCGAAGCGGCGTGCCTGTACGGCTTGCGCCATGGCTGGACGCAATCACTGCACGACCTGCAGCACAACGAGAGCCAGATCAGCGTAGCCAGGCCAGCCGAAAAGATCGACATCGTCGAGCTTTACGGCAAGGCCGGCAGTGTGCAGTGGCTGTGCCATACCCTGCATGCGGTACTCGGCGAGCACCACCTGAATGCACTGTGCCCATCGCAACCCAAAATGAGCGAGCGTGAACTGGAAGTGCTGAAATGGTCCGCCGCCGGCAAGACCGCAGCCGACGTGGCCTGCATCCTCTCACTGTCGCAGAGCACGGTGAACTTCCACATTCGCAGCGTGATCACCAAGACCAACGCCGCCAACAAGGCAGGCGCCATCGCCATCGCCGCCCTGCGTGGCTGGATCTGACCTTCAAACCTGCGACCTTGGGCAAAGCCCTGTAGAATTGCCCGGCAAAGCCCGGGGCGAACCGCATCGGGCAGTTTATACCCGAGCCAGACGCCATGCCCCTGTTGACCACCCCCTACGCCGAACTCGACCTGATCCGCCAGCCGGAACAGGCCAACGACCCGTTGCAGGCTTTCGATGCCGCCGACGAGTACCTGCTTGCGCAGTTGCACGCACAGGCGCCCGACGCCAACTGCCGGGTGCTGGTGCTCAATGACAGCTTCGGTGCCTTGGCGGCCAGCCTGGCAGGCCGGCTGCAGGTGGTCAGCAGCGGCGATTCGCACCTGGCGCACCTGGCCCTGGAAAAGAACCTGGCGCGCAACGGCTTGCCGTTCGACAGCGTCCCCTTCGTACCGGCCAGCGAACGCTGGCAAGGCCCGTTCGACCGGGTGCTGGTGCGCGTGCCCAAGACCCTGGCCTTGCTTGAAGAACAACTGATCCGCCTGCAGGGCCACCTGGCGCCTGGCGCGCAAGTGATTGCCGGGGCGATGATCAAGCACTTGCCACACGCAGCCGGCGACCTGATGGAAAAGTACATTGGCCCGGTGCAGGCCTCGCTGGCCCAGAAAAAGGCCCGTCTGCTGACCGCAACGCTCGCCGAACGGCCGGTAGCCCGCTCACCCTACCCGAGCCGCTACCGCCTCGACGCGCCGGCACTGGAGCTGGTCAACCACGCCAACGTGTTTTGCCGTGAAGGCCTGGATATCGGCACCCGGGCATTCCTGCCGCATTTGCCACGCGACCTGGGCAACGCGAGGGTGGCAGACCTGGGCTGCGGCAATGGCGTGCTGGCCGTTGCCAGCGCCCTGACCAACCCGGATGCCCAGTACACGCTGGTCGACGAATCGTACATGGCGGTGCAATCAGCGCAGGAAAACTGGCAAGCCGCGCTGGGCGAGCGCCCGGCGACTTTTGTCGCGGCTGATGGGTTGGCAGGGGTTGAGAAGCAGTCGCTCGATGTGGTGCTGTGCAACCCGCCGTTCCACCAGCAGCAGGTGGTGGGCGATTTTCTCGCCTGGCGCATGTTCCAGCAGGCGCGTGAGGCGTTGGTGGTAGGTGGGGCGTTGTATATCGTGGGTAACCGGCACCTGGGCTATCACAGCAAGCTGGCGCGGTTGTTCCGGGGGGTGGAGCAGGTGGCGGCGACGCCCAAGTTCGTCATCCTGAAAGCCCGTAAATAAGCGTTTGGGGCTGCTTTGCAGCCCATCGCGACACAAGGCCGCTCCCACAAGGGCCCGCGTTCGCCGACAATGTGGGAGCGGCCTTGCGTCGCGATGGGGCGCAAAACGCCCCCATTTCAATGGGTGGTAAGGCCCGCAGCCCCCATGAAAAGCCGCATCACCCATGCTGCCACCCCCAGGGCCGCAACGCTCATTGCCCAGATCAGCACCAGCCAACCCAGTCGCTGCCACAGCGGTTTCTTCTCTTCCAGGCCATGTTTGCCGGTCATCATGCGGCCCTCCTAGTGATAGCCGTCTTCGTGGGTCACCTTGCCGCGGAACACGTAGTAGCTCCAGAAGGTGTACATGAGGATGAACGGCAGGATGAACAGTGTGCCCACCAGCATGAAGCCCTGGCTTTGCGGTGGCGCTGCGGCATCCCAGATCGAAATCGACGGCGGGATGATGTTCGGCCACAGGCTGATGCCCAGGCCGCTGTAGCCGAGGAAGATCAGCACCAAGGTGAGCAGGAACGGCGTGTAGTTCGCATTGCGTGCCACTGCCTTGAGCAGCCCGTAGAAGGTCACCACTACCAGCAGCGGCACCGGCATGAACCAGATCAGGTTAGGCATGCTGAACCAGCGGTCGGCGATCTGTGGATAAGCGATCGGCGTCCACAGGCTGACGATACCGATTACTACCAGCAGTACCAGCGCCAGAGGCCGGGCCAGGTCATGCATCTTTTGTTGCAGCGGCCCTTCGGTCTTCATGATCAGCCAGGTGCACCCCAACAGGGTGTAGGCAACGATCAACCCCACGCCACAGAACAGGCTGAACGGGGTGAGCCAGTCGAGGGTGCCACCGGCAAAATGACGGTCGACCACTTTGAAGCCCTCGAGGAAGGCACCCAGGGCCACGCCCTGGAAGAAGGTGGCGACCAGGGAGCCGCCGATGAACGCCTTGTCCCAGATATGCCGCTTGTCGGCCGTGGCCTTGAAGCGGAACTCGAAGGCCACGCCGCGGAAGATCAAGCCCATCAGCATCAGGATCAGTGGCAGGTACAGGGCTTCAAGTACCACGGCATAGGCCATAGGGAACGCCCCGAACAGCCCGGCACCACCCAGGATCAGCCAGGTTTCGTTGCCGTCCCACACCGGGGCGACGGTGTTCATCATTACATCACGGTCCTGCTCGCCCTTGACGAAGGGGAACAGCATGCCGATCCCCAGGTCGAACCCGTCCATCACCACGTACATCATGACGCCGAAGATGATGATCACGGCCCAGATCAGCGGAAGGTCGATACCCATGGCTCAGTCCTCCTTGCTCAGGCTGGCAGTTTTGGCCTCATGGCCATCATCGGCGGCAGACAATGGCCGCGCCGGCGTGCGTTTCTGGCCAGGGCCGCCCGGTGTGTGCTCGTCGCCTTCGCCGGTCTGCGGCCCTTTGCGCACCAGGCGCATCATGTAGCCAAGGCCGGTGCCGAACAGGGCGAAGTACACCACCACGAAAGCCACCAAGGTGAAACCAAGCTGGGCGTAGCTGTGGTTGGACACACCGTCCGCCGTGCGCATCAGGCCATACACCACCCAGGGCTGGCGGCCGATCTCGGTGGTGAACCAGCCGGCCAGCAACGCAATCAGCCCCGAGGGCCCCATCCATAGCGCCACATACAGGAACGGGCGCGAGGTGTAGAGCGTGCCACGCTTGCGCAGCCAGAGGCTCCAAAGGCCAACGAAGATCATCAGCAAGCCCAGCCCGACCATGATTCGGAACGACCAGAAGACAATGGTGGAGTTAGGCCGGTCCTCAGGCGGGAATTCCTTCATCGCCGGCACCTGCTTGTCCAGGCTGTGGGTCAGGATCAGGCTGCCGAGCGCCGGGATCTCGACCTTGAAGCGCGTGGTCTCGGCCTTCATGTCGGGGATACCGAACAGGATCAACGGCGTCGGCTCGCCAGGCACATTCTCCCAGTGGCCTTCGATTGCCGCGATTTTCACCGGCTGGTGCTTGAGCGTATTGAGGCCGTGGAAGTCGCCGATTACCGCCTGGATCGGGGCAACGATCAACGCCATCCACATGGCCATCGACAGCATCTTGCGTACCGCCGGGTTGTCACGCCCGCGCAGCAGGTGCCAGGCCGCCGAGGCGCCAACGAAGAACGCCGTGGAAACGAACGCGGCCGTGGCCATGTGCATCAGCCGGTAGGGGAACGATGGGTTGAACACCACCGCGAACCAGTCCACCGGCACCACCCGGCCATCGATGATTTCGTGGCCTTGTGGGGTCTGCATCCAACTGTTGGAGGCCAGGATCCAGAACGTGGAAACCAGCGTACCGATTGCCACCATCACCGTGGAGAAGAAGTGCAGGCCGCGGCCGACACGGTTCCAGCCGAACAGCATGACGCCGAGGAAACCGGCTTCAAGGAAGAAGGCAGTGAGTACTTCGTAGGTGAGCAGCGGGCCGGTGACGGCGCCAGCAAAGTCGGAGAAGCGGCTCCAGTTGGTACCGAACTGGTAGGCCATGACCAGGCCCGAGACCACGCCCATGCCGAAGTTGACGGCAAATATCTTTGACCAGAAATGATAGAGGTCACGGTAGACCTGCTGGTGGGTCCGCAGCCAGAGGCCTTCGAGGACTGCCAGGTAGCTCGCCAGGCCAATGGTGATGGCCGGGAACAGGATGTGGAACGAAACGGTAAAGGCAAACTGCATTCGGGCGAGCTCTAAGGCCTCTATTCCGAACATGGTGCTTCCTCTTCAGATAATCCGGCGTCCGGGCTTGTGGCCCCAGTCGCCCACTGCCCCCACTTGGTCGAGTACGGCGCGTTGGAATTGTTCTGTTCGATCGCAGGGATTCCGGCCCAGAGGGCCAATTCGTTGAATCTGGAACGATTGACCCAGATCAACGAATGCTAGGAAGCATAGTCCCGAATAGACCGGCGGGCCGTGTGGCTGTTTGCCGCGTGACCGGTTGCCCCACCCTCTTTCATAACGCGTGAAAAAGTGCAGATCCGGGCAAACAGTAACCGCTTGTTACAAACAGGTGATACGCTGCGCCCCCCTCTACTGCGCCGAGGCCCCTGGTTTCCGATGTCCGATTCCGCACCGCAGTTGTTGCGTCACCACCGCCCCTTCCTGGCCTTCTGGCTGGCCCGTGTATTCACCGCCAGTGGCTTCCAGATGCTCACCGTGGCCATTGGCTGGCACCTCTACCAGTTGACCGGCAATGTGCTGGACCTGGGCCTGGTCGGCCTGGTCGAGTTCGCCCCGCGAGTGCTGTTCATGCTGCACACCGGGCATGTGGCCGACCGCTATGACCGGCGCAAGGTTGCCGCCCTGTGCCAGAGCCTGCAGGGGTTGATCGCCCTGGCGCTGGCGGTGGGCAGCGCCACCGACAACGTCACCCGCGAGCTGATCTTCGCCCTCGCCTTCCTGCTGGGCGCCACGCGTTCGTTCGAAATGCCGGCGACCCAGGCGCTGTTACCTAACGTGGTGCCGCCCGGGCTGTTCCCGCGGGCGGTGGCGGCTTCGGCGTCGGCTACCCAGTCGGCAACCATCGTGGCGCCGGCGGTGGGCGGCTTCCTGTATGCCTTTGGCAGCCTCTGGGTGTATGGCCCCACCGTGGCCCTGTATGCCATCGCCTGCGTGCTCACCCTGAGCCTGCAGGCGCGCGGCCAGGTGGTGCAGCGCGGGCGTGCCAGCATCGAATCGCTGCTGGCCGGCATTCGCTTCATTCGCAGTCGCCCCGACATCCTCGGCGCCATTTCGCTGGACCTGTTCGCCGTACTGCTGGGTGGGGCCACCGCGCTGCTGCCGGTGTTCGCCAAGGACATCCTGCTGACCGGCCCACTGGGCCTGGGCCTGCTGCGCTCGGCGCCAGCGGTGGGGGCGTTAGCCATGTCGCTCTGGCTGGCACGCTTCCCGTTCGAGCGCAACGTCGGGCGAACCATGTTCACCGCAGTCGGCGTGTTCGGCGTGGCCACCATCGCCTTCGGCCTGTCGACCTCGTTCTGGTTCTCGCTGGCGGTACTGGTGGTGCTGGGCGCGGCGGACATGATCAGCATGGTCATTCGCAGTTCGTTCGTGCAACTGGAAACCCCGGACGAAATGCGCGGGCGCGTGAGCGCGGTCAACGGCTTGTTCATTGGTGCCTCGAACCAGCTCGGCGAGTTCGAATCGGGGGTGACGGCGCACTGGTTTGGCACAGTGCCGGCGGTGGTGATGGGCGGGGTGGGCACACTGGTGGTGACGGGGCTGTGGATAAAAATGTTCCCGACACTGGCCAAGCGGGACCGGTTGCATAACGGTTGATCAGTTGCCTGTGCCGGCCTCTTCGCGGGACAAGCCCGCTCCCACAGGGCCGGTACCGGCTATGGAAACCCATTCCCCAACGGCCATAGGCCCCTGCCAAGCATGCTGGTATGATGCGCGGCTTTTTTCCTCCCCACACAAAACCACGGCAACCGGTACGGTCTGTGCTTTGCTGATGGGGTCGATACATTCATGGCGCCGGGGGCGCCTTGGGGAGCGGGCATGCTGGAAAGGCTGTTTCAACTAAGAGCACACAACACCAACGTGCGCACCGAGATTCTCGCGGGCGTCACCACCTTCCTGGCCATGGCCTACATCCTGTTCGTCAACCCGAGCATCCTCGGCGAGACCGGCATGGACAAGGGCGCGATCTTCGTCGCCACCTGCCTGGCAGCGGCCATCGGCTCTGCGACCATGGGCCTGATTGCCAACTACCCGATCGCCCTGGCGCCGGGTATGGGCCTGAACGCGTTCTTCACCTACACCGTGGTGCTGCACATGGGCCACACCTGGCAAGTGGCGCTGGGCGCGGTGTTCCTGTCGGCGGTGATGTTCTTCCTGTTGTCGATCTTCCGCATCCGCGAATGGATCGTGAACAGCATCCCGCTGCCGCTGCGTTCGGCTATTGCCGCCGGCATCGGTCTGTTCCTGGCATTGATCGCCCTGCATAACGCCGGCATCGTCGTTGATAACCCGGCCACCTTGGTGGGCATGGGCGACCTCAAGCAGCCGTCGGTGATTCTCGCCACCCTGGGCTTCTTCCTGATCGTCGGCCTGGAGTCGCTGAAGGTGCGCGGCGCGGTGTTGATCGGCATCCTGGCCGTCACCGTCGCGTCGATCGCGATGGGCGTCACGCCGTTCGGCGGTATCGTGTCGATGCCACCTTCGCTGGCACCTACCTTCCTGCAACTGGACATCGCCGGAGCCCTCGATGTAGGCCTGATCAGCGTGATCTTCGCGTTCCTGTTCGTCGACCTGTTCGACAACTCCGGCACCCTGATCGCCGTGGCCAAGCGCGCCGGCCTGATGGGCAAGGACGGCCACATGCCAAAGATGGGCCGCGCCCTGATAGCCGACAGCACCGCCGCCATGGCCGGTTCCCTGCTGGGCACCTCGACCACCACCAGCTACATCGAGTCCGCTGCGGGCGTGAGCGCCGGTGGCCGCACCGGCCTGACTGCCATCGTGGTTGCCGTGCTGTTCCTGCTGGCGCTGTTCTTCGCCCCCCTGGCTGGTAGCGTGCCGGCGTTCGCCACCGCGCCGGCGCTGCTGTTCGTCGCCGTGCTGATGGCCTCTGGCCTGGCAGAAATAAACTGGGACGACGTCACCGAAGCCGCACCTGTGGTGGTGACCGCCCTGGCCATGCCGCTGACCTACTCGATCGCCAACGGCATCGCCTTCGGCTTCATTTCCTGGACCGCCGTCAAGCTGATCTCCGGCCGCCACCGCGACCTGAACCCGGCCCTGGTGATCCTTTCCATCCTGTTCGTCATCAAGCTGGGCTGGTTCAACGCATGAGTGCTGCTTTCGACCCCTCCTCCTACGCCACCCAGCTGGACGCCAAGGTGGCCCGGCTGCGCGAGCTGCTGGCGCCATTTGGCGCGCCGGAACCGGCTGTTTTCGACTCGCCGCGCGAGCACTACCGCCTGCGCGCCGAGTTCCGCCTGTGGCGCGAGGATGGCCAGCGCCACTACGCCATGTTTGCCCCGGGCGACAAGCACAAGGCGATCCTGATCGAGGATTTCCCCATCGCCAGCCAGCGCATCAATGCACTGATGCCGCGCCTGAAGGCGGCATGGCAGGCCAGCGAGGAACTGGGCAACCGCCTGTTCCAGGTGGAGTTCCTCACCACCCTGGCCGGCGATGCGATGATCACGATGTGCTACCACCGCCCGCTGGACGAGGCTTGGGAAGCAGAAGCCCGGCAACTGGGTGAAGCGCTGGGCGTGAGCGTGATCGGCCGCTCCAAGGGCAAGCGCCTGGTGATCGGCCGCGACTACGCGGTGGAAAAACTCGACGTGGCTGGCCGTGTGTTCAGCTATCGCCAGCCGGAAGGCGCGTTCACCCAGCCCAACGGCGCGGTGAACCAGAAGATGCTGAGCTGGGCCTTCGAGGCCATTGGCGAGCGCCAGGACGACTTGCTGGAGCTGTACTGCGGCAACGGCAACTTCACCCTGCCGCTGGCCACCCGCGTGCGCCAGGTGCTGGCGACCGAAATCAGCAAGACCTCGGTCAATGCCGCGCTCAGCAACCTCGACGAGAACGCTGTGGATAACGTGCGCCTGGTACGCTTGTCGGCCGAAGAGCTGACCCAGGCGCTGAATGAGGTGCGGCCGTTCCGTCGCCTGGAAGGCATCGACCTGAAAAGCTACGACTTCGGCACGGTGTTTGTCGACCCGCCGCGCGCGGGGATGGACCCTGACACCTGCGAGCTGACCCGGCGTTTCGAGCGGATTCTGTACATCTCCTGCAACCCCGAGACACTGGCGCAGAACATCGCCCAGCTGCAAGATACCCACCGTATCGAACGCTGCGCGCTGTTCGACCAGTTCCCGTATACCCATCACATGGAAAGCGGCGTGTTGCTGGTCCGGCGCTGATCCGCTACCCGGTGGGGCCTGCAAGGCTCCACCGGGCGCTTCAGGAGAGCTGTACCGATGGACCAGTTGAACGCCATGCAGGCCTTTCGCCGGGTCGTCGACCTCGGCAGCTTCAGTGCCGCCGCCAGTCAGGCAGGCATGTCCCACACCGTGCTGTCACGCCAGGTGAAACAGCTGGAACGCCAGCTGGGCACGCAACTGCTCACCCGCACCACCCGCCGCCTGCACCTGACCGAAGCAGGAACACTCTTCTACCGCCACTGCGTGCAGATCCTCGAACAGATGCAGGCAATGACCCTGGAGCTTTCAGAGCATCAGCAGCAACCCACGGGTACCCTGCGCCTGGGCGTGGCAACTGCGTTCGGCGAACTTGAACTGGGGCGCTGGCTACCGGACTTCGTCGAGCGCCACCCACAGCTGCAGGTCGAGCTCAATTGCAGCGATCGCTTCATCGACCTGCTGGAAGAGCAAATCGATGTCTGCCTTCGGATTACCGATCATCTGCCCGACTCCAGCCTGGTAGCCCGCCTGCTGGCCCACAGCGAGGTGCTACTGGTGGCGGCACCTCGCTACCTGGAACGCCACGGCACGCCAACTTCCCTCGACACACTGGTTGATCATCCCCTTCTCGGCTACAGCAACCTGCCTCACCCACAGCGTCTGTATCTGACCAACCCAGAGGGTGAACAGCGCGATATCCTGATGCCCCGGCGCCTAAGCGCCAACTCGCCGATGGCCCTGCGCGCTGCTGCCATTGGCGGGCTGGGCATTGCCAGCTTTGATCGTTTTATCGTGCATGACGCCTTGCTGGACGGGCGCCTGGTGCCGGTGCTCCAAGACTGGAAACTGCCCCCACGCAACCTGTATGCGGTGTACCCGCAAAGCCGCTACCTGGCGCCCAAAGTGCGGGCGCTGCTGGACTACGCGCAAACCTACTACGCGCAGCCGAGATGGCAGGCCTGATCTGTGCAAGTTATGAACAAGTCATGCGCACCGAGCCCCGTATTTGTGCAGAAAGTGTTTGGTTAGGCTTCGTTGCACTGTCACTCAACGAAGGAACACCACCATGAAGGCATTGCAGGCAATCATTGCGGGCGTGGCGCTCGCCACCCTGGCCGTTGGCATCAACGCAGCAGAAAAAACCGTGTCAGTACCCGATAGCGCCGCATTGAAGTGGCAGGACGTACCCAACACCAACGGCGCAGTCAGCTACGCCAACGTTGAGGGGGACATTTTCGGCAAGGCGCCTTACTCGGCCTACGTGAAATTCAGGAAAGGGACCGACAACGGCCTGCACCAGCACAGCCAGGCACTGCCGACCGTGGTGCTGAAGGGTACTTTCTACGCGGTAATCGATGGCAAACGCACCGAGTTTTCAGCCGGGTCCTACTACAGGCTGCCGGCCGACCTGGTGCATGAAAGCGGATGCACTGCGGCGGCCGATTGCCTGCTGTTCCAGTACCAGGCCGATGCGTTTGACCTGAAGCCTGTGAACGGCTGATAGCCCCGGGGCCGCTGTGCGGCCCCGGGTTTCCATCAGAAGTCGAAGAACACCGTCTCGCCTTCCCCCTGGATACGGATATCAAAGCGATACGCCGTCTTCCCGTCCACTTCGCAACGCTTGGCAATCAAGGTTTCACGCCGCTGTGGCTGCTCGATCAGGTTGAGCACCGGGCACTTGGCGTTGGCCTGGGCTTCGTCATCGAAATACAGGCGCGTGTGCAGGTGGATGTTGATACCACGGGCAAACAGGCTGATGTTGATGTGCGGCGCCATCGGTACACCAGCCGAGTTGTTCACCACACCCGGCTTGACCGTGTGCAGGGTCCATTCACCGGCATCGAAGGTGGTAGCGGTGCGGCCAAAGCTGTTGAAGGCGTTTTCCAGGTTGTAGGCATCCTGGTACTCGCCATTGGCGTCGGCCTGCCACACTTCCAGGAACGAGTCGCGCACCAGGTGGCCGTTACCGTCATACACCTGGCCGAGCAGCAGGATGTGCTCGCCTGGCGCGTCTGGCTTGGCCAGGCGGTTCCAGATTTCCTGATCGCGGGTCGGGTTGCCGGCCGCTTCCAGGGCCAGGCCGATGTGCACGTAGGGGCCGGCGGTCTGCGAAGGGGTTTCCGGCAGCAGTTCGATTGGCATGGCGGGTTCCTCAGCAGTTTTCGAAGTGGGTCTTGCGCTGGCCGCGCAGCACGATGTCAAAGCGGTAGGCCAGGCAGTCCATCGGGTTGGCGTTGCTCATGTCGAGCTTGGCGATCAACTGCTGTACAGCTTCAGGATTGGCGATCGACTTGACGATCGGGCACATCGGGATCAGCGGGTCACCCTCGAAATACAGCTGGGTGATCAGCTTGGTGGCAATCGACGGGCCGCTGATGCCGAAGTGGATGTGCGCCGGGCGCCAGTCGTTCGGGCCGTTGCGCCATGGGTACGGGCCCGGCTTGATGGTGCGGAAGCTGTAATAGCCGTCACTGTCGGTCAGGCAACGGCCGACACCACCAAAGTTCGGGTCCAGCGGTGCCAGGTAACGGTCGTTCTTGTGCCGATAGCGGCCACCGGCGTTGGCTTGCCACATCTCCACCAGGGTGTTCGGCACAGGCTTGCCGTACTGGTCGACCACGCGGCCGGCAACGATGATGCGCTCGCCGATTGGCAGGCCACCGTTGTTGAAGTTCAGCAACAGGTCATGGTCGTGGGCGCCAAAGCCCAGGTGGGAGAAGTTCGGACCAGTGGTTTCGCTGATCGACTGTGGAATGCTGACCAGTGCCTGACGCGGCGAGCGGGCAATGGACGTTTTGTAGTCAGGCGTAAGGGCTTTGGGGTGCCAGTTGCGATCACGGATCACGAAGCGGCTGTTGTCCTGTGCGGGCATGCCGGTTTCCTCTCTTGGAATTATGTGAACGCCTGGGCGTGGCAGGCGGACTTACAGTTTCCGGCAGGTCGCGCGCGATGAATATTGA
Source organism: Pseudomonas sp. BN505 (assembly GCF_029873175.1). Taxonomy (NCBI): domain Bacteria; kingdom Pseudomonadati; phylum Pseudomonadota; class Gammaproteobacteria; order Pseudomonadales; family Pseudomonadaceae; genus Pseudomonas; species Pseudomonas sp. BN505. The sequence goes on along the minus strand of NZ_SSOI01000045.1, from coordinate 31,939 downwards.
AATCGACCACCTTATACATAACCAAATGGTTATGGGTTAACACTTTGGCCTGACGCCTGCCGCCGTCGTGGACTAATCTTTGTCTTCTTGTTTCACGCTCCGGAGAGCATTCATGGAATGGCGAAAAGGCCGACGCAGCGACAACGTGGTCGATGCCCGAGGCGAAGGTGGCAGTGGCGGCGGTGGCATGCGTTTCGGCGGCGGCAAAGGGCTGGGGCTCGGGGCGATTCTGCTGATCGTTGGCATCGGCTGGCTCACCGGGCAGGACCCGTTGCAGATTCTTGGCCAGCTCACCGGCCAGATGGAACAGCAGCAACAGCAAACGGCACCCAGTGGCACAGGCGCCAAGGCGCCACCGGCCAACGACCAGCAGGCGGAGTTCGTTGCCTCGGTGCTGGGCGATACCGAGGACACCTGGAAAGCGCTGTTTGCCGAAGCCGGCAAGCAATACCGCGACCCCAAGCTGGTGCTGTTCAGTGGCCAGGTCAATTCGGCCTGTGGCTTTGCTTCGGCGGCGGTGGGGCCGTTCTACTGCCCGGCTGACCAACGGGTGTACCTGGACATGTCGTTCTTCCGCGAAATGGAAACCCGCTTCGCTGCGGCAGGCGACTTCGCCCAGGCCTACGTGATCGCCCACGAAATCGGCCACCACGTACAGACCCTGCTGGGTGTTTCGGCCAAGGTCGATGCCGCACGCCGCAACGGCCAGCGCATGGAGGGCGACAACGGCCTGTTGGTGCGCCAGGAACTTCAGGCCGACTGCCTGGCCGGCGTGTGGGCCTACCAGGCGCAAAAGCGCCTGAACTGGCTGGAACCGGGTGACGTCGAGGAAGCGCTGAACGCCGCCAACGCCATTGGCGATGACCGCCTGCAGCAGCAAGGCCGCGGGCGCGTGGTGCCGGACTCGTTCACCCATGGCACCTCGGCACAGCGGGTGCGCTGGTTCAAGGCCGGGTTTGCCCAAGGTGAGGTGAACAGCTGCGATACCTTCAGCGCACGCAGCCTCTGAAACTGCAGGGGCTGCTTTGCAGCCCCTGATTATCCAGTTACAAATCTGCTGAAAAAGCGTTTCAGCTTCCCTGATCATTGCCGATAACCCCTGCACGAATCAGCGGGCAGCCAGAACAACAACGCCTTGCGATCGAAGATCAAGAGAGCGAAAACTACTTCTGGAGAGCGTGCATGAACAGCTGGTTCGCTAACATCAGCGTCAACCTCAAACTTGGACTGGGCTTCGGCCTGGTGCTGATCCTCACCGGCCTGCTGGCCCTGACCGGCTGGACCAGCCTGGGCAGCCTGATCGACCGCAGCAACTGGATGGGTGACATCGGCCAGCTCAACAAAGACCTGACCGACCTGCGCATCGCGCGCCTGCAGTACATGATCGCCAACGGCGACGATGCTGCCGCCGCCAACACCCAGACCAAGCTGGATGCCTTCAGCAAGCAGCAGGCCTACCTGGCCAGCACCTTCAAAAGCCCGGACAACGTCAAGCTGCTGAACGAGCTGGGCGCAACCATCAGCGCCTACAAGGTGTCGCTGAACAAGATGCGCCAAGGCTACGACGCCACCCGCGCTGCGCGCGTTGCCATGGACGGTTCGGCCACCCGCGCCGACCAGGCCATGGACGCCCTCAGCCAGGAAGTCATGGCGCGCCCAGAGGCCGACAGCGTGCGCCTGGCCCAGTACCAGCTGATCAGCAAGGCCCGCCAGCAACTGCTGCAGGTGCGCATCGACGTACGCGGCTACATTGCCGACAACAGTGCTGCCAACGAGCAGGCCGCCCTGCGCCAGCTGGATGCAGCGCTAGCCGATATCGACAACCTCAAGCGCCAGCTGCCCGCCGAAGACGCCCGCCTGCAACAGTTCGAACGCTCGGTACTGGCCTACCGTGATGCCGTGCGCCAGTTCCGCGACGCGGTCGCCAACATCACCACCTCACGCGCCGAAATGACCGTGCAGGGCGCCGATATCGTCAAGCGCAGCGATGCGCTGTACCAGATCCAGCTGGAACGCCGCGACATCGAAAGCACCCAGGCCCGCACCCTGCAGGCCATCGCTACCCTGCTGGCACTGCTGGTCGGCGTACTGGCAGCGGTAATGATCACCCGCCAAATCACCGGCCCACTGCGTGAAACCCTGGTAGCGGTAGAAAAGATCGCCAGCGGCGACCTCACCCAGCATGCGCGCATCACCCGCCGCGACGAACTGGGCGTGCTGCAGCAAGGTATCGCGCGCATGGGCACCACGCTGCGCGAGCTGATCAGCGGCATCCGCGATGGCGTCACCCAGATTGCCAGCGCCGCCGAAGAGCTGTCGGCAGTGACCGAACAGACCAGTGCCGGCGCCAACAGCCAGAAGGTCGAGACCGACCAGGTGGCCACCGCCATGCACGAAATGGCCGCCACCGTTCAGGAAGTGGCGCGCAATGCCGAGCAGGCCTCGCATGCCGCCACCGGTGCCGACGACGAAGCCCGCGCCGGCGACCGAGTGGTAGGCGAGGCGATTGGCCAGATCGAGCGCCTGGCCGAGGACATGCACCGCTCCACCGAAGCCATGAACATGCTGCAGCAGGAAAGCCAGAAGATCGGTAGCGTGATGGACGTGATCAAGTCGGTGGCCGAACAGACCAACCTGCTGGCGCTCAATGCGGCGATCGAGGCGGCACGTGCTGGCGAGGCCGGTCGTGGTTTTGCCGTGGTCGCCGACGAAGTGCGCGGCCTGGCGCAGCGCACGCAGAAGTCCACCGAAGAAATCGAAGCGCTGATTGCCAGCCTGCAGGATGGTACCCAGCAAGTAGCGAACGCCATGCAGGGCAGCCGTACCTTGACCGACAGCAGCGTCGAACTGGCACGTAAGGCCGGGGCCTCGCTGGAGAACATCACCAGCACGGTGTCGAGCATCCAGTCGATGAACCAGCAGATTGCTGCGGCGGCGGAGCAACAGAGTGCAGTGGCGGAAGAGATCAGCCGCAGCATCCTGAATGTGCGTGATGTGTCCGAGCAAACGGCGGCGGCCAGTGACGAGACGGCGTCGGCCAGCGTTGAGCTGGCGCGGTTGGGTGGGCAGTTGCAGACGCTGGTCAGCCAGTTCCGCGTCTGACCTGGGTAACCCGGGGCCGCTTTGCGGCCCTTTCGCGGCACAAGGCCGCTCCTACAGGAGATCGCGTTCCCCTGTAGGAGCGGCCTTGTGCCGCGAAAGGAGGGCAAAGCCCTCCCAGCAATCTGGCAGGCATTACTTGACGATCATCCCCACCCCACGCCCACGCGGATCGGAAGCGGTCTCAAGCTTCGCCCCATCCACCCGGATCGCCTGGATATCGCCCATCTCCCAGCCTTGGTCCTCAAGCACGTAGCCCATCTTCTTCAGCTCGTCCGCCACCGGCCCGGTCAGGGGTGCATAGCTGTCAAAGTAGATAGTGTTCTTGGGCAGCAACTGATGGTGCACGCGCTGTGCCGCCACCGCCTTGTCCAGCGGCATACCGTAGTCGTACAGGTTGTTCATCACCTGAAAGATCGAGGTGAAGATCCGCGAACCGCCCGGGGTACCGATGACCAGCTCGACCTTGCCATCACGGGTCATCAAGCTGGGGCTCATCGAGGACAGCATGCGCTTGCCCGGCTCGATTGCGTTCGCATCACCGCCCACCACACCAAAGGCATTGGCAGCGCCGGGCTTGGCGCTGAAGTCGTCCATCTCGTCGTTGAGCAGGAAGCCTGCGCCCTTCACCACCACGCCACTGCCGTAATCGAGGTTGAGGGTGTAGGTGTTACTGACCGCGTTGCCCTGCTTGTCGACGATCGAGAAATGCGTGGTCTGATGCGGCTCAAGGCCCGGCTTGACCTTGTCGGTGTCGGAAATGGCTTTCGGGTTGACCTGCGCGGCGCGCTTGGCCAGATAGTCCTTGGCCACCAGTTGGTCCACCGGCACCTTGGTGAAGGCCGGGTCGCCCAGGTAGTCGGCACGGTCGGCGAATACGCGCTTCTCGATTTCGGCCAGCAGGTGGATGTACTGCGCCGAGTTGTGCGCCACCCCCTTGAAGTCCGCCGCGCGGTCTTCCTTGATGCCCAGCAACTGGGCCAGGGCGACGCCGCCAGAGCTTGGCGGTGGTGCGGTGTAGACCACGTTACCACGCCAGCTCACCGCCATCGGCTCACGCCATACGGCTTTGTAATCCTTCAAGTCATCCTTGGTGATCAGGCCCTTGTCAGCCTGCATCTGCGCCACCAGCAGGTCGGCAGTCTTGCCCTGGTAGAACTCGCTCACGCCCTTGTCGGCGATGCGTTCCAGGGTCTGGGCCATTTCTGGCTGCTTGAACAGCTCGCCGACCTTCATGTTGCCGAAGTAGTCATTGAAGTTGGTCGCAGTCTTGAACATGCCCTGGGCATCGTTGCGGTACTGGTACTGCTTTTCCGCCACTTTGAAGCCGTTTTTCGCATAGCCGATGGCCGGGGTCAGCAGCTCGCTCCACGGCAGCTTGCCGAACTTCTGGTGCGCCTCCCACAGGCCCATCACCGTGCCAGGCACACCCGCGGCGCGTACCCCGACCAGGCTGAGGTTTTCGATGACCTCGCCCTTGTCGTCCAGGTACATGTTGCGCGTGGCAGCCTTCGGCGCGACCTCGCGGTAGTCCAGGAAGTAGGGCTTGCCGTCGACGAACAGGGTCATGAACCCACCACCGCCGATGTTACCGGCCTCCGGGTAGGTCACAGCCAGGGTGAAGGCGGTTGCCACGGCGGCGTCTACCGCGTTGCCGCCCTTTTTCAGAATATCGGCGGCTACCTGTGCACCATATTGATCGGGCGCAGCCACTGCGCCGCCCTCCAGCGTGGCGGCATAAACCGAGGAACAGCTCAGGATCGCGGCTGCGAGAGCCAGGTACTGGAACGGGACGATACGCATGACACTTCCTTGGTGTTGTTTTTGTTGAGCAGTCAGTAAGGCCGAAGCGTTTCGACTGTGCAATCAACCAAAGGAAATTTCGCCGCCTGTGGACAGGATCTGTCGCGTTCAGGCAACTCAGCAGGCGTACATCGCCAGCTTGCGCTGGATGAAATCGAGGAAGCACTGGATACGCAGCGCCAGCTGGGTATTGCGGTAGTACACCGCGTGGATCGGCTGGCGGTAGCCATTGTTGGCCGCGGCCAGGACCACTTGCAGGCGCCCGGCGCGGATGTCCTCATGGGTCATGAAGTGCGACAGGCTGACGATGCCCTCGCCGGCCAGTGCCAGCTGGCGCAGGGTCTCGCCACTGGAGGCGATCAGTGCCGGGCGGATGCTGAAGCGGTCACCCTGGGCGTGGCGCAGCGGCCAATGGTTGAGCGATTCGGGCTGGCTGAAGCCGAGCAGGCAGTGGTTGGCCAGGTCCTCGACCCGCTGCGGCGTGCCGTGCTGCGCCAGGTAGGCCGGGCTGGCCAGTACCTGCACCGGGCTGCAACCCAGGTTGCGCGCGTGCAGGCTGGAATCGGCCAGTTCGCCGATGCGGATCGCCACATCGGTGCTTTGCTCCAGCAAGTCGATGATCAGGTCATCGGTGTTCAGTTCCAGCTCGATGCCCGGGTACTCGCGACGGAACTCACCGATCCACGGCAGGATGGCATGCAGCATGAACGGCGCAGCGGCGTTGATGCGAAGGCGCCCGGTGGGCGTCTGGTGGTTCATCGACAGGCGCTCTTCCATCTCGTCCATCTGCTCCAGGATCAGCCGTGAGCGCTCAAGGAAGTAGCGGCCCTCTTCGGTGAGGTCCATGCGCCGGGTGGTACGGTTGACAAGAGTGGTACCCAGCTTGCCCTCCAGGCGCGACAAGGTGCGGCTGACGGCGGACGGGGTCTGCCCCATCTGCTCGGCAGCGGCAGAAATCGAGCCGCAGTCGATGACGGCGACGAATACCTGGAGTTCTTCGGATCGGGTTTTCACATTCGCGCCTGTGATGGGTACCTGCCTGGATTAGATCGCCTTGCCGAACACCTTGTCCAGATGTGCTTCGTAGGCCGCCAATGCCGCCGGCACATCCGGGCGCTTCATCACATCCACCGCCAGGTAAGTCGGCAGGCCGGTCATGCCAAGGAACTGGTTGGCCTTGTGGAACGGGAAGTACACGGCATCCACACCCTTGCCTTCGAAGAAATCACTCGGGTCATCGAACGCCTGCTGCGGCGCATTCCAGGTCAGCGACAGCATGTACTGCTTGCCGTGCAACAGGCCACCGCTGCCGTACTTCTGCGAATGATCCGAACGGGTACGGCCATCGTTGGCATAAAGGCTGCCATGGCCAGCGGTAAAGACTTCGTCGATGTACTTTTTCACGGTCCAGGGTGCGCCCATCCACCAGCCCGGCATCTGGTAGACGATCACATCGGCCCAGAGAAACTTCTCAACCTCGGCCTGCACGTCGTAGCCGCCATCGATAAAGGTTTGCTGCACATCGAAGCCCGCGCGGTCCAGGTGAGCGATTGCTGCTTCGTGCAAGGTCGCGTTGAGGCGGCCTTCGGAGTGAGCGAACTGTTTACCACCATTGAGCAGAAGGATCTTTTTCATGCTGGCCTCCCGGGCCGAGTCAAAATTTGATGCCGGCAGGTTAGAGGCTCGCGGGGGCGGGATACAGGGGTGACTGGGCAAAATACAATTGACCGGAAGTCACGAATGAGCAAAGTATTATTGCCGTAGAATCGACTCACCACCCATCACCGAGTAGCGCCCCATGAGTGAGCAGTTCGCCTTTATCCTCAAAGCCAAGACCCGCCCGGAAATGGCTGATGCGTTCGAAACCCTGTTCCGCCCCTTCGTCGAGCCCAGCCGCCAGGAGCCGGGCTGCATCGAGTACCACATGCTGCGCGACCAGCAGGACCCGAGCCTGTTCGTGTTCTTTGAAGTGTGGGCCGACCAGGCCGCGCTGGATGTGCACTCGGCCTTGCCGCACATGAAGGCGTTTTTTGAAAAGCGCATGGACTACCTGGAGCGCGATTTCGATATCCAGCGGGTCGACATGCTCAGCGCATCAAGCGCTAGCCGTTGATCAGCAAGTGGCCGCCCAGGGCGGCCAGGCCGATGAAGAAGCAACGTTTGAACAGCAGCGCGCTGATGCGCTGACGCAACCACTGCCCGGCCAGCATGCCGAGCAAGGCGGGCGCCAGCATCAGCAGCGAAGCCCCCAACGCCTGGCCACCAAGGGCATCCTGCCCGGCCAGGCCAACGGCCAGCGCCAAGGTCGACACCGTGAACGACAGGCCCAGGGCCTGGATCATCTGTCCACGGCTCAGGCCCAGGCTTTGCAGGTAGGGCACAGCAGGTATCACGAAAACCCCGGTTGCCGCCGTGAGCACCCCCGTCAACAGCCCGCAGACCGGCCCAAGCCAACGCTCGTGCGCCGGCGCCAGGTGCAAGCCCGGGCCGACCAGCCCGTACAACGCATACACCAGCAAAGCCGCACCCAGCGCGTGGATGGCCCATGGGCCACTGTCGATCCCCAGCCAGGCACTGCCCAGCAAGGTGCCAATGAAGATCAGCGCCAGCATCGGCCCCAGCCGCATCAGCAACGCCCGCAGGTGCCCGCCGCTGGCCAGTTGCCAAAGGTTGGTGAGGGTCGACGGCACAATCAGCAGCGCAGCTGCCTGCGCCGGCGGCATAGCCAGCCCCAGCAGGCCCATGGCGATGGTCGGCAGGCCCAGGCCGATCACCCCCTTGACCGCGCCGGCCAGCAGGAAGGTAAGCACTACCAGCAGCGAAAGGGCTGGGCCAATGTCCTGGTAGAAAGCTAGCAAAGTAGTCATGGGCTGATGATGGCGGTTTCCGGCCAGCGGGAAAATCTGCCATATACTCAGCCAGACTCTTGTAAAGACAGAGCCACATGCATTTCGACCTGATCGACCTCAAGCTGTTCCAGCACACCCTGGAGTGCGGCAACATCACTGCCGGCGCCAGCCGCAGCCACCTGTCGCTGCCGGCAGCCAGCGCACGCATCCGCGCCATGGAGGCATCGCTGGGTATCCCGTTGCTGCAGCGCAACCGCCGTGGCGTGCAGCCGACACCGGCGGGTCAGGCACTGCTGCAGCATGCACGCCTGATAGCGCAGCAGGTCGAGCGCTTGCAGTTTGATCTGGGCCAGTACGCACAAGGGCAGCAGGGCCAGGTACGCCTGCTGTGCAACACAGCAGCACTCACGGAGTACCTGCCAGAACTGCTGGCCAGCTACCTGGCTGCACATCCCGGGGTCAGCGTAGATGTGCAGGAACTGCCGAGCCTGCGCATCGTGCAGGCGATTACCCAGGGCATGGCGGACCTTGGCATCGTTTCGACCGCAGCGCCCAACGAACACCTGCAAACCCGGCCGTTTCGCGACGACCCGCTGGTACTGGTGACGCCCTTGGGCCACCCGCTGGCCAGCGCGGTCGCGCCCAGTTTCATCGACAGCCTGGTGCATGGCCATGTCGGGCTGGGTGCCAGTAGCGCGTTGGCGTTGTACCTGGAAGAACAGGCCCTGCGTGAGGGGCGCCGTATGCGTGTGCGGGTGCGGGCCGAGGGTTTCGATGGGGTAATCCGCATGGTTGCAGGCGGGGCCGGGGTCGGGGTGGTACCGCTGGCAGCCGTGAAGCGCTGGCAAGGCGTGCTGCCGTTGCACTGGGTGGCGCTGGAGGAGGCGTGGGCCAACCGCAAGTTGCTGGTGTGCGCGCGGGACTTTGCGGCGTTGCCGGGCTATGCCGCAGCATTGGTGACCACCCTCACCCGTTGAAGCGTCAGTTCCTGCAGAGTGGGTGCATTTTTTCGGCCGGTCGCACACAATCCCCCATCGCACCACGAAAAAGGATTTTCCAGTGGCATCGATCTACCAGCTCAAACCGCGCTTCCAGGCCCTGCTGCGCCCAGCAGTCCAGCGCCTTTACGACCGCGGTGTCACCGCCAACCAGGTTACCGTCGCCGCCGCCGTGGTGTCGGTCCTGCTGGGCTTGCTACTGGCCGCCCTGCCCCACGTCACCTGGCTGTTCATCCTGATACCGGTGTGGATGCTGCTGCGCATGGCACTGAACGCCGTCGACGGCATGTTGGCCAGGGAGTTCGGCCAGCAATCTACCCTCGGCGCCTACCTCAACGAACTCTGCGACGTGATCGCCGACGCTGCCCTGTACCTGCCCTTCGCCCTGCTGGCCGGGGTTTCTCCGGTGCTGGTGGTGCTGGTGGTGCTGTGTGCCACCTTCAGCGAATACGCCGGCGTCATGGGCCCGCTGGCTGGCGCCTCGCGCCGTTACGACGGCCCCATGGGCAAAAGCGACCGGGCCTTTGCCTTCGGCGTGCTGGGCACCGGGGTCGCCTTTGGCCTGCTGAACGGCAGCTGGATCAATGGCCTGCTGCTGGTCATCCTCGCGCTCTCGCTCTATACCCTCTACAACCGGGTTCGCCAGGGGCTGGCCGAAACCCGCTGAGCCCAAAGCCGCCGCAAAAAGGACGTTGATAATGCGCCAAGCGCAAGCGCTGCACTTCTCCACCCATGACGGTGTCGAGTTGCACTACCGTCATTGGCCTGCCACCCGCAACGAGCACCAGCCACGCCGGGCCGTGGTGATGTTCCACCGCGGCCATGAACACGGCGGGCGCATGGCCCACCTGGCCGATGAACTGGACATGCCGGGCTATGATTTCTTCGCCTGGGATGCCCGCGGCCATGGCCAGTCGCCAGGCGCACGCGGCGACAGCCCGGGGTTTGCCACCAGCGTGCGCGACGTGCAGACCTTCATCGAACATATCCAGGCCCATCACGGCATCGCCGAGCACGACCTGGTGGTGCTGGCGCAAAGCGTCGGCGCGGTGCTGATTGCCACCTGGGCCCACGACTACGCGCCCAAGGTACGCTGCCTGGTGCTGGCCTCGCCCGCGTTCAAGGTCAAGCTGTACGTGCCATTTGCCCGTCCTGGCCTGAAGCTGCTCAAGGCCTTGCGCGGCAACTTCTTCGTCAACAGCTACGTCAAGCCACGCCTGCTCACTCACGACCCCGAGCGGGTGATGTCGTACGTGGCCGACCCGCTTATCAGCCGGCCGATTTCGGTGACCATGCTGCTGGGCCTGTACGAAGCCGCTGACCGGGTAGTGGCGGATGCCCAGGCCATTCAGGTACCCACCCAATTGCTGGTATCCGGGGCCGACTTCGTGGTCGAGCGCCAGCCGCAGGAGCGCTTTTTCGAACGGCTGGGCAGCACGCGCAAGGAAATGCACATCCTGCCGGGCTTCTTCCACGACACCCTCGGTGAGCGTGACCGGGCCCACGCCCTGAAGCGCATCGAACGGTTCGTAGAGCACTGCTTCGCCAGCCCCGCCGCCCTGCCGTCACTGCTTGATGCCGACAAGACGGGCGCCAGTTGCGCCGAAGCCGAAAGCCTGGCCGCACCGTTGCCGCGCCACTCGCCGCGTGACCTTTACTGGCGCGCCACCCGCGCCGGGCTTAGCCTGGGCAAGGGGTTGTCTGCGGGGGTGAAACTGGGCTTCGACACCGGCTTCGATTCGGGCAGCACGCTCGACTACGTGTACCGCAACCAACCAACCGGCAAGGGCAAGCTGGGCCGCCTGGTCGACCAGAACTACCTCGACGCCATCGGCTGGCGTGGCATTCGCCAGCGCAAGCTGCACGTCGAGGAACTGCTGCGCCTGGCCATCGCCCGGCTGCGCGAACAACAGCGGCCCGTGCACATTGTCGATATCGCCGCCGGCCATGGCCGCTACATCCTCGAAGCACTGCAAGACCTTGAGCAGTTGCCGGACTCGATCCTGCTGCGCGACTACAGCGAGCTTAACGTGCAGCAAGGCAGCGCGCTGATCACCGAGAAGGGCCTGGCCGACATCGCCCGCTTCGTCCAGGGCGATGCCTTCGACCGCCAGAGCCTGGCCACGCTGGAGCAGCCGCCGACCCTGGCGGTGGTCTCGGGGCTCTACGAACTGTTCCCCAGCAACCAGCTGGTGGGCAACTCGCTGGCCGGCCTGGCCGATGCCGTGGAAGATGGCGGTTATCTGGTCTACACCGGCCAGCCGTGGCACCCGCAACTGGAGATGATCGCCCGCGCCCTTACCAGCCACCGGGGTGGCGAGGCCTGGGTGATGCGACGCCGCAGCCAGGCCGAAATGGACCAGTTGGTAGAGGCAGCCGGTTTCCGCAAGCTGGCCCAGCGCATTGATGAATGGGGGATTTTCAGCGTCAGCCTGGCACAGCGGGTGCGCTGAATGAACCCATCACGCGAGCCAGGGCTGATCCGCCGGGGCGTGTTCTGGCTTCTGCTGCTGGGGCCGTTGTTTTTCCTCAGCTATGGGCTGGCGAACAACCATACCGCCGGGCGTAGTGATGTCGGCAGCCTGGTGTTCGGCTGGGAGCGCAGCATGCCGCTGTGGCCCTGGACGATCATCCCGTACTGGTCGATCGACTTGCTCTACGGGCTGTCCTTTCTGCTGCCGCGCACACGCCAGGAAATGGACCGGCACGCGCTGGCACTGCTCAGCGCACAGGTGATCAGTGTCACCTGCTTCCTGCTGTGGCCGCTGCGGTTCACCTTCGAACGGCCAGAGCTGGGTGGGCTGTTCGGCTGGCTGTTCGATGTACTGATGGGCTTCGACAAACCGTTCAACCAGGCGCCATCGCTGCACATTGCGCTGCTGGTGATCATCTGGACGATGTTTGCCCGGCATGTGCAGCGCCAGCCCTGGCGATGGCTGATGCATGGCTGGATGGCGTTGATCGGAGTGTCGGTACTGACCACCTGGCAGCATCATTTCATCGATGTACCCACGGGTGCATTGGCGGGGTTTGCCTGCGTGTGGCTGTGGCCGCATCAGGGGCGACTGCCCTGGCAACAGGCGCGCCTGGCACAGGATGCCAAGCGCTGGCGGGTGGCGTTTTATTATGCCGTCGGCGCTGTTTTGTGCGCTGTGCCTGCCGTTGTGTCGGGCGGCGCCTGGTTGTGGTTGGCCTGGCCGGCCGTGTCGCTGGCACTGGTTGCGCTGAACTATGGTGTGTTGGGTGCACGCGGGTTTCAGAAAGGCGCCGATGGGCGCTTGTCGAATGCGGCCAGCTGGCTGCTGGCACCGTATTTGGTCGGAGCGTGGGTCAATTCGCGGCTCTGGACCCGGCACCACCCACAGGCCGATGAAGTGTGCGATGGCGTGTATCTAGGGAGGATCCCAGAGCACAGCGCACCATTCGCTGCGATTGTGGATTTGTGCGCCGAGCTGCCTTGCGCTGTCAGCCGCCCTGCTGCGGACATTTGTGGGAGCGGCCTTGTGTCGCGAAAGGGCTGCGCAGCAGCCCCGGCAATGTCTGCTGCGAAGCTGAAAAACCGGGGCCGCTTCGCGCCCCTTTCGCGGCACAAGGCCGCTCCTACAACGGCCGAGCCAGCCTTTGGGTATCAGTGTTTCCCTACCCTGGATCTGATAGCGCCGGACGTTGCCCTGCTACGGCAGGCCGCCGAAGCCATCGAACGCCTGCGCGCCCAAGGCCGCTTACTGGTCTGCTGTGCTCTGGGCTATTCACGCAGCGCCAGCGCCGTGGCCGCCTGGCTGCTGCTCTCCGGCCGCTGCAGCGACGCCCAGCAGGCCGAAGCACTGATCCGCAAAGCCCGCCCCGGCATCGTTCTGCACCCGGCACACCGCCTGGCCTTGCAACAGCTTGGAGCACAGCCATGAACCTGCGTGTGGTGGCCAGCCTGCTGGGTCGCGGCAAACAGCTGGAACGCTTGTCCGACGGCCTCACCCTGCTGGCCCTGGCCTACGGCCTTGCACCTTTGTTGGGTGCCCCACTTCAACCGCTGGCCAGCCTGCTGTGCGGCGTGCTGCTGGTGCTTGGCGTGATGCACAAGTACTGGGCCATCCGCGTGGCCATAGATGCCGAACTGTTCACCCACCTCGCCAGCAGCAACCACCTGGCAGCGGACACCCAGGCCCTGGACCGCGCCCTGTTCGAGCTGAAACTGAAACCGCAGGCCACGGACGCCCGCGCCTGGCCTGACCGCAGCCAGGCCGCACTGAACCTGTTGCGCCGCCAGGCAGTGTGCCTGGGCCTGCAGTTGTCGCTGGCCTTGGCTACCCTGCTGACACTGCCTTTGAAGGGATGACCTCCGATCCATGCTCGCCAACCTGACCGCCTACCTCATCACCTCCGCCGCCCGTCTGATCACGGGTGCCCGCGCCCTGTGGCTGGGTTGCACGCCGCTGCCAGTGCAGCGCCTGTACTTCGCCAACCACAGCAGCCACGGTGACTTCGTGCTGCTGTGGGCTTCACTGCCGCAGCCCTTGCGCAAACGCACCCGCCCGGTGGCCGGCGCGGATTACTGGGCCAAGCCGGGCATCCGCGATTTTCTCATTCGCAAGGTGTTCAACGGCGTATTGATCGACCGCCAACGCAGCGAAGGCCAGGGCAGCCCGCTACAGCCGATCCTTGAAGCCGTGGCTCAAGGCGACTCGCTGATCTTCTTCCCGGAAGGCACGCGTAACCTGGGCGACGAGCCACTGATGCCGTTCAGAAGCGGGTTGTACCACCTGGCCGCGGCCAACCCCGACGTCGAGCTGGTACCGGTATGGATCGCCAATCTCAACCGGGTGATGCCCAAAGGCCGCGCCCTGCCCCTGCCGTTGCTGTGCACACTGAGCTTTGGCGAACCGCTGCACCTGCACGCTGACGAAAGCAAGCAGGCCTTTCTCGAGCGGGCCAGCCAGGCCCTGCTGACCCTGGCCCCGAAGGATGCCTGACATGGACGACAACACCCTTTCCCTGTTTGCCGGCATTGGCGCCCTGCTGCTGCTCGCCAGCGTGACCGGCCGCCTGCTGAAGTGGCGCGCCGGCCCGGCGCCACACGCGGTGATCGACAACCTCAACGCCCGCATCAACGCCTGGTGGGTGATGGTGCTGGTGATCGGCATCGCCTTCCTCTTCGGTAAATACGGCGTGATCGTGCTGTTCTATGGCGTGTCGTTCTATGCCCTGCGCGAATTCATGACCCTCACCCCGACCCGGCGCAGCGACTACCCGGCGCTGGTGGCAGCGTTTTATGTGGCACTGCCGGTACAGTACGTGCTGATCGCCATGGACTGGTACGGCCTGTTCAGCATCTTCATCCCGGTGTACCTGTTCCTGCTGCTGCCGATTTTGGCCAGCTTCGGCGGCGATACCACGCGTTTTCTCGAACGTGCGTCGAAGGTGCAGTGGGGGCTGATGATTGCGGTTTACTGCGTATCGTCGGTGCCCGCCTTGATGACCCTGGACATCCCCGGCTACGAGGGGCGGAACCTGCTGCTGATCGCCTGGCTGATCCTGGTGGTGCAGATCAGCGACGTGCTGCAATACGTGTGCGGCAAGCTGTTTGGCAAGCACAAGGTGGCCCCCAACCTGTCACCGTCCAAGACCGTAGAGGGGTTGGCCGGCGGCGTGGCACTGGCCACCCTGATCGGCGCCCTGTTGTGCTGGATCACCCCGTTCACCTTCTGGCAGGCCGCGCTGATGGCGTTGGCGGTCAACGCCATGGGCTTCTTCGGCGGGCTGGTGATGTCGGCGATCAAGCGCGACCGCGGGGTGAAGGACTGGGGCCACATGATCGAAGGCCACGGCGGCATGCTCGATCGCATGGACTCGGTGTGCTTTGCCGCGCCGGTGTTCTTCCACTTTGTGCGGTACTGGTGGGCGTAACGAATGCACGCGTCCGCGATCAGTGTGAAAGCGCCAATTCTCGCAACGCAGCCGAAGCCAGAAAACCGGAGCGGGATGCATAACGGTGATCACGCTTCACTTTGTCGTCTATCCGCTGAAGCAGGTTTTCCGGCAGCGTTGCATTGAAGCGAACCGCTTTGCCCAGATAGGGGGTGACGTCAAAATCCACTACGGCCCACACCCCGCCTTCATAGTCGGGGTTCGCCACATGGACATCGACTTCCTGTGCCTGCGGCAACGGCTCGTTATCTGCTACCAACCCTTCGAAATGAAGCGCCAGCGCCTCCTGAACGTTCTCCAGCGCCTGTGCGACTGTAGCGCCGGCGGAGAAGCAACCGGGCACATCGGGAACGGTCACGCCGTAATCCGAGCCGGTGTCTTTGTGTAATACAACCGGAATCTTCATTGATTACCTCCGTTGACGCTCGTGCTGGCAACGCTACCGGTTTGAATCAGACCGGCCTGTTTCAGAATGCTGCGTACCGTGCCTTTGGGCAGCTCGGTCTTGGGATGAGGAACTGTTACTCGCCCCTTTTTTGTGGGGTGCCGAAATTGGTGATGACTGCCTTTTACCTCGACCTCATACCACCCGTCAGCTTCGATTAGCTGGATGACTTCACGACTGCGCATGCACACTTCCTTCGGCAGTCGATGTGTATCATACACACCGAATTAACCAGAACAAAGCGCAGTACACACTATGCATACGTCTTGAGACTCGCGGACAGTCTGGATGAATCTGTAGGGACATGCGGAGTGACATGAAGGAAGTATCACCCTGCCACCGATGTCCTTGGAATCGTTGCCGACTCATGCCGCCGCAAGCGCCGACAGTGTGCACGTTGGGCTTGCGCACATCACTGTCGAGGTAAACCGCCTAGCATAGCGCGAGCAGACAGCTGGACGTCGAGCCCAGGCAACTGCGGCTCGGCCGATGGCCCTATGGTGACCAGTCATTCAGCCAGTCACCAGGAGTTGTCCCATGTCCGATTTCATCACCGTCCTGCGCGAAACCTGCCCGACGCCGGTCGTGGACGCCACCAAGTGGAAGCGCATCGGCGGCGATCCGCACACCGTCAACCTCAATGCCTACCTGTCGGCCGACGGCAGCAAGATCATGGGCACCTGGATCTGCACCCCGGGCAAGTTCGAGGTCAACTACGAGAAGTGGGAGTTCTGCCACTTCCTCGATGGCTACTGCATCATCACCCCGGAAGGCGAAGAGCCTAAGCACCTGAAGGCCGGCGATGTGTTCGTGATCGAACCGGGTATGAAAGGCACCTGGGAAGTGGTCGAGACCGTGCGCAAGTATTTCGTCTTCGCCTGATCCCTGAAGCTACACATAGCCCTGTGTAGGAGCAGCCTTGCGCTGCGAAGAGGCCAGTTCAGACACAGCAGTTGTGTTGTCTTGGCTGGCCTCTTCGCAGCACAAGGCTGCTCCTACAAACATTTGTAGCCTGAAATACGGGCAAAAAAAATCGCGGGGCAGGTGCCCTTCCCTCTGGTGCGCAGTTACAGAGGGAAGGCCGCCTGGCCCGCGATGAAGCCCACCTCTTGCGTCAATCTTTCTTGCGATAACCCTCGACGATGGCCGAGAAGTCCTTGCCTCCCTCGCCACGCAGGCTCATGGCCTGATACAGCTGCTGGGCCACGGCGCCGAGGATCACCGGTTGGTGAGCCTGGCGTGCCGCTTCAGTGGCCAGCCCTAAATCCTTGAGCATCAGTTCGGCGCCAAAGCCGCCGGTATAGCCACGCGATGCCGGTGCCGTTTCGATAATGCCCGGCCACGGGTTGTAGGTGTCCGAACTCCAGCAACGCCCGGTCGAGCTGTTGATAATGCCGGCCAGCACCTTGGTGTCGATGCCCAGCGCGTTGCCTAGGGCCATGGCCTCGGACACGCCGATCATCGAAATACCCAGCAGCAGGTTGTTGCAGATCTTGGCGATCTGCCCGGTGCCGACTTCACCGCAGTGCACGATGTTGCGGCCCATCTGCTCCAGTACCGGCTTGAGCGTGGCGAACAGCTCGGCGCTGGCACCGACCATGAAGGTCAGGGTACCCGCCGCCGCGCCGCCAGTGCCACCGGACACCGGCGCGTCGCCCAGGTCCACGCCCTTGGCCGCTGCTGCCTTGGACACATCACGGGCGGTCTGCGGGTCGATGGTGCTGCAGTCCACGGTAGGCGTACCGGCACGAATACCAGCCAGCACGCCATCCTCGTTCAGGTACACGCTGCGCACATGGGCCGCAGCTGGCAGCATTGTGATCACCAGCTCGCTGTTGGCCGCCGCGTCCTTGGGCGACGGGCTGATCTGCCCACCCAGTTCTGCCAGCTCGGCCAGCACGGCCTTATTGAGGTCGAACAGGTTCAGTTGGTGCCCGGCCTTGATCAGGTTGCGGGCCATGGGCGCGCCCATGTTGCCGAGGCCGATGAATGCGATACGCATGACTTCTCCTTAGCGCAGGCTGATGGTGGTGTTCACACCGTCATTGATGCTGTCGTCATCAAACCAGCGGGCGGTGACGGTCTTGGTCTGAGTGTAGAACTGCACCACTTGCTTGCCGTACGGGCCGAGGTCGCCGAGCTTGGAGCCACGGGAGCCGGTGAAGCTGAAGAACGGTACCGGTACCGGGATCGGGATGTTGATGCCGACCTGGCCGATATCGATTTCGCTCTGGAACTTGCGCGCTGCCGCGCCGCTCTGGGTGAACAGGCCGGTGCCGTTACCGAACGGGTTGGCGTTGACCAGCGCAATGGCCTCGTCGAGGGTATCGACCTCCAGGGTGACCAGCACCGGGCCGAAGATTTCCTGGGTATACACCTGCATGTCGGTCTTCACGCCCGAGAACAGGGTTGGGCCAACGAAGTTGCCTTGCTCGTAGCCCGGCACCGTGACCTCGCGGCCGTCGAGTTCCAGCTTGGCGCCTTCCTTGATGCCGCTTTCGATCAGGCCCAGCACACGCTCCTTGGCGCGCTTGGAAACCACCGGGCCCACGTCGGTGCCCGGTTCGCAGCCGGCATTGACCTTGAGCTTGCTCGCCGCGTCCTTGATGTCGGGCAGCCACTCACGGGCCTTGCCCACCAGCACCGCCACCGAGGTGGCCATGCAGCGCTGGCCCGCCGCGCCGAAGGCGGCACCGACCAGGGCGTTGACGGTTTGCATGCGGTTGGCATCGGGCAGCACCACGGCGTGGTTCTTGGCGCCCATCATCGACTGCACGCGCTTGCCGTGTTGGCTGCCGAGGTTGTACACATGGGTGCCGACTTCGGTAGAGCCGACGAAGGAAATTGCCTTGATGTCCTGGTGCGTGCAGATGGCATCCACCACTTGCTTGCCACCGTGCACCACGTTGAGCACGCCTGCCGGTACGCCGGCTTCCAGCGCCAGCTCGACCAGCAGCATGGTCGACAGCGGATCCTGCTCGGAAGGTTTGAGCACGAAGGTGTTGCCGCAGACGATGGCCATGGGGAACATCCACAGCGGGATCATGGCCGGGAAGTTGAACGGAGTGATACCGGCGCATACGCCGATTGGCTGGCGCAGGGTGTAGGTATCGACACCGCCGGCGACGTTCTCGGCGAACTCGCCCATCTGCAGGGTACCAATGGACGCAGCGTGTTCGACCACTTCCAGGCCGCGGAAGATATCGCCTTCAGCATCGGCCAGGGTTTTGCCCTGCTCGGCGCTGAGCACCTGGGCAATGCGTTTGGTGTGTTCGCGGATCAGCGCCTGCAGCTTGAGCATGATGCGCATGCGCGCGCCAATCGGGGTGTTGCGCCAGGTCTGGAAAGCGCTGTGGGCAGCAGCCACGGCAGCGTCGACTTCCTCGACGGTGGCGAACGGCACGCGCGCCAGCACCTCTTGGGTGGCCGGGTTGACGATGTCGCGCCACTCGGTAGTTTTCGATTCGACCCACTGGCCGTTGATCAGCAGCTTCACCTGCTCGACCTTGGTGCTGTTAGGGGACTGCGGTGCGTTCATCTGCGTTCTCCTTGGAATTATTGTCGGGACGAGATCGCCAGCGCCAAGCAAACGCGAGGTGGCGTCCTGAGGCTTGTTTCGAGTATAGATGTGCAAACATCCAACAAGAACGCACAAAAAAACCGGATCATCATGCAAAAAGACCTCACATCCCTGAGCGCGCTCAACTGGGACGACCTGAAGTTTTTCCTTGAAGTGGCCCGCACCCGCAAGGCCAGCAGCGCCGCCAAACGCCTGAGCGTGGACTACACCACGGTGTCGCGGCGCATCAGCTCGCTGGAGGGGGCGCTGGGCACGTTGCTGTTCGAAAAGTCGCGGACCAACGGCTTTGTCCTCACCGCCGAGGGCCAGCGCTTGCTCGGTTATGCCGAGTCGATCGAAAGCACGCTACACATGGCGTGCGAGCAGGTGTCCGGGTCGGGCGTAGCATTGTCGGGGCATGTACGCATGGGCTGCACCGAGGGCTTCGGCAGCTTTTTCATCACCCCACAGCTAAGCCACTTCGTTGATGCCTACCCGGCGATTTCTGTGGATATCCTGCCACTGCCGCACTTCATCAGCCTGTCCAAGCGCGAGGCGGACATCGTCATTGCCCTGGAGCGGCCGGAGCATGGGCCTTATGTGTGCTGCAAGCTGTGCGATTACCGCTTGCGGCTGTATGCGACCCAGGATTACCTGGACGGCCATGCGCCGATCCGCCAGGTAGCGGACTTGGCCAAACACCCGTTCATCAGTTACGTGGATGACCTGGCGTTCAGTTCGGAGCTTTTGTACCTGGCCAACCTGATTCCCGGTGCCAACGCGCACTTGCGCAGTACCAGTGTGATTGCGCAGTACACCGCCGCGTTGCAGGGGCGTGGGCTGGCGATACTGCCGTGCTTCCTTGCGGCGCAAGACCCGCGGCTGGTGACGGTGCTGCCCGAGGAGATCGAGGTGACGCGGCAGTTCTGGATGTACTGCCGGGAGGATTTGCGCAAGTTGAAGCGGATTACCCTGTTGTGGGATTACATCCGCGGGGTGACCGAGGCGAATGCACCGTTGTTGATGGGGGAAACCCGCGACATACGCTTTGCCCAGGAGTGATGCTGCTGCGTAGCTCCTTTGCAGGAGCAGCCTTTTGCTGCGAAGGGGCCGGTCATGGCAATACAACTGCTGTGCCTGGTCTGGCCTTTTCGCAGCACAAGGCTGCTCCTACAGAGAAATGTGATAGCTCAGCGGACAGCGATCAGTAGGACGCCACCACGATCGACACCCGACGGTTTTCGGTGCGCCCGGCACTGGTGCGGTTGTCCGCCACTGGCTGGCTGCTGCCCAGGCCGCGGCTCTGGATGTTCTGCGCCTGCATGCCAACCCCGACCAGCGCCCTGGTCACGCTCTGCGCACGGCGCTCGGACAACTGCTGGTTGTACGCCGCTTTGCCCGACGAATCGGCATGGCCGTCCACCCGCACGCCCTGGATGCCAACGCCAAGCAGCGCCTTGCCAATGCGCTCGACAATTGCCTGGCTCTGGCCGTTGAGGCCATCCAGATCGCTACCGAACAGCACTTTGCCGGACAAATCATAGGCCCAGCCTTCATCGGTGGGGGTAAAGCCTTCGCGCTTGAGCACGGCGATCTGTTCGGGGGTCAGGCCTTTTTTGGGGGGGCTCTGGCAACCGGTCAGCGCCAGCACGGCGAGCAACAACGCCCAAAGGGGGAAACGTAAAGCGTGTATCACGGGTTCAACTCCTGTTCTTGATTTCATTGGCGGACCGTTCCGTCTGCGCCACTTGCCAATGGCCACGGCGTTTGCGCTTGGCCTGGTACATCGCCGCATCGGCGGCATTGAGAAGACTGGCGGGGTCAGCGCCGTCATCCGGGTAATAGGCAATACCGACACTCAGTGAGGTGGCGATACTGCGGCCACTGTCCAGCTGCACGGGCAGCTTCATGCTGGCAACAATCTTCTCGGCAATGAGCTCGGCGTCCTCGCGCGACTGCAAAGGTGTGAGCAGTACCGCAAACTCATCACCGCCCAGGCGTGCCACCAAGTCGTGCTCACGCAGTTGGGCACGCACGCGGTCGGCCACGCTGATCAGTACTTCGTCACCCACGGCATGGCCGAGGGTGTCGTTGATCTGCTTGAAGTGGTCGCTGTCGAGGAACAGCAGCGCCAGGTGGTCTTGCTGCCGCGCAGCGTTTCGCACGCTGCGGTTCAGGCGCCCTTCGAAGAAGGCGCGGTTGGGCAGGCCGGTCAGGCTGTCGTGGCTGGCCTGGTGGGCCAGGGTCTGGTTTTCGTTCTGCAGGTGGCTGTGCCATACCTCCAGCTCGTCGAGCAGGGCGTTGAAGTCGTTGCCCAGTTCGTTGAGTTCGGCAATCGGCGCTTCCGGCACGCGCCGGTCGAAACTGCGCTCGCGGCGGGCGGCGTGGGCGACGCTGGCCAGGCCACGCAGCGGGCGGACGATATCGCTGAGCAGTCGCCGCGACAGGTATTGCGCCGCCAAGGCACTGAGTACTGTGCAGAACAGGATGCCGGCCAAGCCGCTCAGCAGGAACAGCAACAGGCTACGGCCCTGGCCCACCAGTTCGATGTGCCCGACCTGCTGTTGCTGGTGCAGGATCGGCAGGTTCACCGGCTCATCCAGCAAGGCGGTGGCTACCTGCACTTCAAGCTTGGCGAGCATGCCAGTATCGGCGCGTTGCCAGTGCGCCAGCAGCTCGCCTTCGTCGTTGAAGACCTTGGCCTCGGCCACCTCCTCGCGACTGGCGATCAGCGCCAGCGATTCATTGGCCGCAGCACTGTCATCGAATACCACCGCCGCTTCCACGGTGTAGTTGATCGACCGGGCGATCAGGTGCAGGTTGTGATTGGCGTAGACGCGCAGGGCGAGCACGCCCAGCAGAGTAAGTGAAATACCGGCCAGGCCCACGGCGAGCAAGGCAACGCTGAGGTGGCCACGGCCCAGCACCGAGCGCAGGGTCGGGCGCACGCCCTGCTTGCGGGTCGGCTTCATGGCTGCACCGCCCGGCGCCGCGACAACTGCAGCACACTGGGGTGGATGCGTACGCCGGAACGCGCCACCGAGTCGAGATTGACGTCAAAGGCCACCTGCTGGTCGCTGACCCGCAGGCAGAACAGGCTGCCAACCGTACACGGGTCGTTCGCTTCGCTGATGCTCAGTACCGGGTGGCCGCTGACGCGCTCGAACAGCCGGTCACGCTGGCCCTGGTCGAGTTTGCCGATGTAGATGGCATCGCAGGCTTGAGCGACCTGAGTGTCTTCTGCCAGCAGGCGCCGCACCTGCAGCGGGCGGCCGGACTCCTGCACATGGCCTTTGATCAGGTCATCGGCGTATTCGGTCGGGCCGACCAGGCACAAGCGCAAGGGTGAAGGTTCGACAGGCCAACGGGCGTAACTGAAGATGCCGAGTACCACTTGGGTGACGGCCTTGGCGCGTTGCTGCACCTGGGCGGCGGTTGTGGCGGTTTCTGCCTGGGCGGGGCCTGCAGAAAGGAACAGGACGGCCAGCAATAGCGAAAGCGCACAGCTTGTCACTCGCCTTGCGGCCACGTTCATGTGGGAAATCTCTTAAAGTCCTTACCACTATCGGCGCAAAGATAGCACATGGCCGCATCGTTGTAGGAATGAGCTGGTTCATGTGTCGGGGTTGATGGCCCAATCGCCGGCAAGCCAGCTCCCACAGGTGCAGCACAGCTTTCAAAGGCTGTGGAATCCCTGTGGGAGCTGGCTTGCCGGCGATTGGGCCTGGTGGTCTTACACCTGTTCCAGCATCAACCCGGAAATACGCCGCACCTTGCGCGCCACCGCTTCTTCGAAAATGCCCTGGCGTGGCTCGACCAGGCTGAAGCAGTGCTTGGCCCGGGTGATGCCGGTGTATACCAGCTCCTTGGTCAGCACCGGGTTGAGCGCATCCGGCAGCACCAGGGCCGTGTGGCTGAACTCCGAGCCCTGGGACTTGTGCACGGTCATGGCAAATACCGTTTCCACTTCATTGAGCCGGCTGGGCAAGACGAAACGCACACCACCACTGCCGTCGTTCCGCGGGAAGGCCACCCGCAGCAGCGGCTCACCGCGCTCGTCCGGCAGGCGCAAGGCAATGCCGATATCACCGTTCATCAGGCCCAGGCCGTAGTCGTTGCGGGTCACCAGCACCGGGCGCCCTTCGTACCAGGGCTGCTGGCTGTCGATCAGGCCGGCATTGTGAAGCACCCGGGCCACCCGTTCGTTGAGGCCTTCGACACCCCAGGCGCCCCGGCGTACCGCGCATAGCAACTGGAAGTCTTCAAAGCTGTGCAGCACCTTGCCTGCCCATTGTTCCCACGCAGGGTTGTCAAAGGCGGTTTCCAGTGCAGGCCGGTAGCGGCCAAGGGTGCGCAGGTAGCTGCGATAGCCCTGCGGGCCTTCGGCACCGCGGTTGAGGCCGTCGAGTAGCAGGCGGTCGAAAGCACGGTCCTGCTCGTGCTTGAGGGCAAGGCTGTGCACGTCGGCCGGCGGCTTGGCCAGCAGGTTGCGCGCCGCGTGGGAATCCTGGCGATTGACCAGCCGCGCCAGCTGGCCGATGCCGCTGCCTTCGCCGAAGCGCCGTGAGAAGCGCAGCATCACCAATTGCTGGGCCAGCGGATTGCGCTGCCCATCACCGGCCTTGAGGCCGCTGGCGGCCAGCGACTCGCCACTGATCTGCTCCAGCCACGCAGCGGTCGCTGGCGAGTAATAACCCTCTTCGGCATCCCGGCACAGGTCGCCCAGTACCGCACCGGCCTCGACCGAGGCCAACTGGTCCTTGTCGCCCAGCAGCACCAGACGCGCCCGGGGTGGCAAGGCGTCGAGCAGGTTGGCCATCATTTCCAGGTCGATCATCGATGCTTCGTCGACCACCAGCACATCCAGCGGCAGCGGGTTGCCGGCGTGATGGCGGAAGTGCCGGGAGCCGGGGCGGCTGCCGAGCAGGCGGTGCACGGTGCTGACGTCAGTGGGGATTTGCCCGCGTACTTCGGCACTGACTTGCAGGCGCTCGACTTGCTGGCCAATGGATTCGGTCAGGCGCGCAGCGGCTTTGCCCGTCGGCGCGGCCAGGCGGATGCGCAGCGGCCTGCCCTGCTCCACCGCCGGGCCTTGCAGCAAGGCCAGTAGGCGCACCACGGTGGTGGTTTTACCCGTGCCGGGGCCACCCGTGATGATGCTGAAACCGGCACGGGTGGCCAGCGCACAGGCGAGCTTCTGCCAGTCCACCTGGCCATCTGGTGCACCGCCCTCGAACAGCTGTGCCAGGCGATCTGACAGGTCGGGCAGCGGTGCTTCGGCCTGGGTCAGGCGCTGACGCAAGGTATGGTCGATACGCCGCTCGTAGCTCCAGTAACGGCGCAGGTACAAGCGCTCACCGCTGAGTACCAGTGGCCGGGCTTGTTGGCCCGGGGTATCGCCAGCGGCCACCAGCGAGCTGGCGGCGATGCGCTGGCGCCAGGCATTCAGATCGAGGTTGGCCAGCAACTGCGACGGCAGCAGCAAGGGCCCGATCAGGGCATCGCCTTCAGGCGGCAGCGACAGGGCGAAGTCGGGCTCGGCCAGGGTTTGCTGCAGGTCGAGGCAGACATGGCCGTGGCCCAGTTGGTGGCTGGCCAATGCTGCCGCCAGCAACAGCAAGGGATCACTGCCGGGGGCGCGCTCTTCGAGGAACGACACGAACGCACGGTCCAGGGCCCGCAGCCAGCCCCGCTCTACCCAGCGGTCGAGCAGTTGCAGCAGGTCACCGCTGTCATGCTGCGGCGCCAGCGCCAGCAAGTGCTCGGCGTGCAAAGGGGTGGGCAACAGGTCAACCAGGTTTCGGCTCATATCTCGGCTCCGGCAAACAGGTCCTGCTGTGCCGGTGGGTGCTCGCCACGGAACAGCGCATCAAGGCTTTCGATCAGCTCGCGCGGTGGCTTGGTGTGGTACACGCCGTGGCCGCTGCTGCTCGCGCCGCGCAGGAAGATGAACAGGGCGCCGCCGACATGGCGGTCGTAATCGTAGTCCGGCAGGCGAGCGCGCAACTGGCGGTGCAGGGCCAGCAGGTACAGCACGTACTGCAGGTCGTAGCGGTGCTCGATAATGGCCTTTTCCATGGCCATGGCGTCGTAGGCCTGGATGTCCGGGCCCAGCCAGTTGGACTTGTAGTCGGTGACGTAGTAACGCCCGTCCAGCTCGAACGCGAGGTCGATGAAACCTTTGAACATGCCGTTGAGCACGGTCGGCTGCGCCGCCGGGCGTGCCAGGCCCGGATGGGTGTGGCGTGCCACCAGGCGGTCGAGTTGTTCGGCGTCGACCTGGTGGCTCGCGAACCAGAACTCCATTTCGATCTGGTAATGACGCAACTGCCCCAGCGTCACGCCCTGGTCGCTGCCCGGCAACGGGAGCGCCTCGCCCAGCAGGCGTCGCATCCACTGGCTGAGGGTGGGGATCCAGCCGGTCCAGTCGCGGCGGTTGCAGCGCTGGCCAACGGTGCGCTCGATCAACTGCGGGTCACTGCTGACCTGGCTGAAGCCCTCGCGGCCCGCCCATTCCAGCAAGCCATGCAGGAAGGTGCCGGGGTTCGGCCCCCGCGGGAAGCGGTGAATGTCGCCACTGTCGGCAGGCACCTCGCGCAGTACCTGGGCATCGACCACTTCGTCATCCAGCAGTTGCTGGGCCTGCGAACTGTCGGCAACCAGCGCCTGATCGCCGATACGCAGGGCGCTGTACGAAGCAATCCACCAATGCTCGGCCGCTGCGCGGCGCGGCTTGCGTGCGGGCAGCAGCTCACGGTCGGCATGGGGCATGCGATATACCTGCTCATCTGCCGGCGGCAGGCCCGGGCAAGCGATGTGCGGGCATGTCGCGGCCAGCGCCTGCAACCACTGGGTAAGCTGCTGCGAGCCTGCCAGGGCAAGGCCACCACCCAACAGATAGCCAAGTGCCGAGCGGTGCAGTTGTGAACTCTTTTGATTGCCGCGCTTCAGGTCGGCAACACCCAGCCAGCAAGCATGCTGGGCACGGGTCAGGGCCACGTAGAGCAGACGCAGGTCTTCGGCCAGGCGCTCGTCGTCGGCGCGCTCGATCTGCGCCTGGTCCGGGGTAAGGGTGAGGTGGGCGTCGCCGTGGCTGTCATGCCAGGCCAACGGCAGGCGGCTGCCGTCCACCGGTTTGCTGGTGCAGATGAACGGCAGGTAAACCAGGGGATACTCCAGGCCCTTGGACTTGTGGATGGTCACCACCTTGACCAGCTGTTCGTCGCTCTCCAGGCGCAGGATCTGCTCTTCACCGGCCTGCCCGGAACTGGCCAGGTGCTCGGCCAGGTGGCGAATCAGCGCCTGTTCACCGTCCAGCTCACCCGCCGCCTGCTGCAGCAGTTCGGCCAGGTGCAGCAGGTTGGTCAGCACACGTTCGCCGTCACTGCGGCGGATCAGCGTGCGCGGCAGTTGGAAGTCGTGCAGCAAGTGCCGCAGCATGGGCAGTACACCTTGGCGTTGCCAGGTATCGCGATAATGGCGAAAACGCATGACCCAACCTTCCCAGACCCGTTCGTCCTGGTTCAGCCGATCCAGCGCGGCCAGCGACAGGCCAAGTGTCAGGCTGGCCAGTGCGGCCTTGAGCAGGCGCTCCGAGTCTGGCTCGGCGCAGGCCTTGAGCCAGGCCAGCAGGTCGTGGGCTTCCTGGGCGGAAAACACCGAGTCCTTGTCGGACAGATACACACTGCGCACATCGCGTGCGGCCAGCTCGGCGCGGACCATCTGCGCTTCATGGCCGTCACGCACCAGGATGGCGATGTCTGAGGGCAGGCACGGGCGCAGTTCGCCTTCGCCATTCTGGAAGCCCGCTGTGCCCTGCTGACCGCCATTGAGCAAGGCGACGATATGGCTGGCGCAGCTGGCCGCCAGCTGCTGGCGGTAGACACTGCTGGAGACTGGCTCTTCGCTCGCCAGCTGCCAGCATTGCAGGGCTGCGCTGGCTTCCCCGTCAATCAGCAGCTGTTCGCCACGACCCTTGGCGCGGACTTCGATGAACGGCAGCGGGTTGTCATCGGGCTCGCGGAACAGGAATGCCCCGCGCCCCGCATCACGCGCCTCGGCTTGCAGGAATACCTGGTTGACCGCCGCGACCATGGCCGTGCTGGAGCGGTAGTTGGTGTCCAGGCTATGCAGCCGGCCGCTGGTGGCGCGCCGTGCAGCGAGGTAGGTGTAGATGTCGGCACCGCGGAAGGCGTAGATCGCCTGCTTGGGGTCACCGATCATGAACAGGCCGGTTTCTGCGCGGTTTTCGCTGATCTGGTAGATGCGCTCGAAAATGCCGTACTGCAGCGGGTCGGTGTCCTGGAATTCATCGATCAGGGCTACCGGGAACTGCTCGCGGATCAGGCCGGCCAGGCGTTCACCGGCCTCGCTGGCCAAGGCGTGCTGCAGGCGCACGAGCATGTCGTCGAAGCCCATTTCCGCACGCCGGCGCTTCTCGATTTCGAACCGCGCCGATACCCAGTTGGCGGCATGCTCGAGCAAGGGCGCCTCTGGGCTGTCCAGGGCCTGCAATTGTTGCGGCAGTGTCTGCATCGCGTTGAGGGCCGGGTGCTCGGGTGGTTCGCCCTTCCAGGCTTCGGCCATGCCGTCTGGCGTCAGGCGGGTGAAACCGGTACCCAGGTCGAGCTCCACGAGTTGCTCGTCGCCGGCCCAGGCAGAGAGCTTGTCGAACCAAGGCTCGAAGTAACGGGCCTGCATCTTGCGGCCATCGACCTGCTTGGCGGCCAGCGCATCGCGGCAGATTTGCCGCAGTTCGTCGGCCCACTGCGCCCACGGCGCCTTGAGCCGGGCCAACTGTTCGCCACGTTGCTGCAGCGATGCCTGGATCAGGGCTGCGGGCTCTGGCCCGTCCTGCTGGGCGCGCACGCGGCCGAACAGTGGGCGAATGCGCGGCAGCAAGGCATCGGGGCTGCCCCAGTTGCCACGCACCCAGACCAGTGCGTCACCTTGCATGCCATAGCAGAAGCGCCGCCAGTAATCACGCATGACCTGGCCGAGCAGCTCACTGTGGTCGGTTTCCAGGGTCTGGGTGAACAGGCTGCCGCTGTCGAAGGCATGCTCGCGCAGCATGCGCTGGCACCAGCCGTGGATGGTCGATATCGCAGCCTCGTCCATCCACTGCACGGCGATTTCCAGGCGGCCTGCACAACGCGGCCAGGCCTCTTGCGGATAATCGTCACGCAGCTGATGCAGCAGTGGGTCGGCGCGTTCCAGTTCGCCACGGAAGAACCGTGCAGCCTCTGCCAGACGGGCGCGGATACGTTCGCGCAGTTCCTTGGTGGCTGCGTCGGTGAAGGTGACCACGAGGATCTGCGGTGGCAGCAGCTCGCGACCAAAACCCTGCTCACCTCCATGGCCGAGGATCAGGCGCAGGTACAGCGCCGAAATGGTAAAGGTCTTGCCCGTACCGGCGCTGGCCTCGATCAGCTGGCTGCCGTGCAGGGGGAAACTCAGTGCCAGAGGACGGTCCTGGGTCATGCGCCTTTCTCCGGGTTGCCCAGGGTCTGCCAAGGGGCGGTGAACAATGGGCGGTACAAGGTTTCGCACCAGCCTTCAAAGGTTTCGTCAGCGGTGAGTGCGGCGAAGTCGCGGTACTGTCGGGCCAGGGCGATGCTTTCCGTGCGCTCACCGAAACTGGTACGCTCGTCGCCCTCATAGGCACGGGCAGCTGCGGCCAGGGCTTTGTCGGCATCGTCCTGGGCCAGCCAGGCGAACGCGGTCTTGGCTGCAACCGGCAGCGGCGCGTTCATCGCCGCCTGGCGGGCCACCAACAGGTCGCCCAGCAGTTGGGCGGCCTGGTCTTGCGGCAGCGGTGCGAGCAGCAGAGTCAGGTCACTGGCCACCAAGGCACTGTTGTAGTGGTAGCCCGCCGCGCAGGCCGCCAGGTGCGTAACCCAGGGCGCAATCAGGCGGTGCCACTTGAGGTTGTTGCGCCCGGCGCTGATGGTGTTAGGCACGGTGGTGATGCTCAGCAGGCTCTGGTCATCAGCCTGGAACACACGGCCCAGCCAGCCTTCGAGCCGATGTTGGCCGTGCTCGAAATGCACCGGCAACGCGCCCTCGACCAGCTGGGGCCAGCGTTGCAACAACTGGCGGTGGCGTTGCAGCAAGTCTGGTAGAGGTTCGATCAACTCGCTTTGCAGCAACTCGCCAAAGCCGGCCAGCGGCAGCAAGCCACAGGCCTGCAGACGTCGGGCCTGTGCCTGCAAGGCTTGCTCGGCATTGTCCGGCTCGGACAGCGCCGCACCCAGCAGGCTTTCGCTGGCGCCGTAGCGTTGCAGGGTATCGAGAACGAACGGTTCTTCATCTGGGGTTGGCGCTTCCAGCGCTTCGAAATACACCTTCAGCCGCTGACTGAAGAAATGCCGCACCGGGTGGCGCAGAAAGTCATTCAGTTGGGTGAGGCTCAACGCTTCATTGTCCTGGTAAGGCGGCAGGTCGGAGTCGCCCTGCTCATCCTCCTCACTCTGCCGGTGCAGCACCTGCCATTCGTGGGCGAAGCTGAACAGCGGGCTGCCCTTCTCGAAGTAACGCGAGCTGAACGGTTGCAGCGGGTGCTCCTGGGTCAGGGCGTGTAAAAACTGCTCGCCCGGTTGTGCAGGCTGCCCTTGCTCTGCGCCGGCCAGATGCCAACCGGCGGCGAGGTGATCGCGCAACTGGCCGATCAGTACCGAGGCCGGGCGTTCGCTGTTGTCGCGGATACTGCGCCCGATCCAGCTGATATACAGCTGGTCACGTGCCGACAGCAGCGCTTCGAGCAGCAGGTAGCGGTCATCTTCGCGCCGCGAGCGGTCACCGGGTCGGTAGTCGCTAGCCATCAGGTCGAAGTCCAGCGGTTGCTGGGCGCGGGGGTAGTCGCCATCGTTCATGCCCAGCAGGCAGACCACGCGAAACGGGATGGCGCGCATGGGCATGAGGGTGCAGAAGTTCACCGAACCGGCGAGGAAACGTTGCGACAGCTTGCCCTGGTCGAGGCCCGACAGCCAGGCTTCACGGACTACGGTCAGCGGCAGCGGGTCTTGCAGGTCAACGGCCTCGCACACTTCGAGCCAGCTGTCGCGCAGCTCCTGCAACTGCATCAGCAGGAATTCGTCGTGCTCGCCCTCCGCGAGGAAGAACACTTGCAACAAGGCATTCAGGCGCTCCCCCCACTGGCTGACGGTAGCAGGCTCGGACAAGGCTTGATAGGCCACTTCGAGCGCGTCGAGCAGCGCGGCCAGCGGGCCGATCAACGCCGCGTCCAGGCCACCGATTTCATCGTAGGGTTCGATGCCATCACACGCTTCACCCACGCCCACCGCGTAGCCCAGCAGCATGCGCCGCAAGCCAAAACGCCAGCTGTTCTGTTCGAGCCCTGCGGGCAAGCCCAAGCTGGCCCGCTGCTCGGCATTAAGCCCCCAGCGAATGCCGGCGCCCTCGATCCAGCGGTGCAGGGTAGGCAGGTCGTTTTCGCGAATGCCAAAACGTGCCCGCACGGCCGGTACGTCCAGCAGGTCGAGCACTTCGCTGACCGCGAAACGGCTGTCCGGCAACTTCAGCAGGTGTTCGAGGGCGATCAGCAGAGGCTCGCGACCGCGCTGGCCCTGGTCGGTGAGGGTGAACGGAATGTAGCGCGGGTCATTGCGTTGCAACTGGCCGAACACCGCGCGGATATGCGGCGCGTAGGTGTCGACGGCCGGCAGCATGACGATCACGTCACGCGGGCGCAAGGTAGGGTCGGCGCTGAAGCGGGCCAGCAGCTGGTCGTGCAGGATCTCCACTTCGCGTTGCGGGCTGTGGGCAATGTGGAAACGTACCGAACGGTCTTTCACCGTGTCGACTGCCGGCCAAAGCTCGCGGGTTTCGGCGAGCGGGCGCAGCTCGAGAATGTCGTCCTGCAACTGGTTTAGCAGCGTTGTGGGCGAGCCATCACTGAATAGATCGATGCGGCCATCGCTGAACACACCCTGGTAGCTGCCTGGGTCGTCATAACTGTCGAGCAGGTTGATGTAGTCGCGGCCTTGTTTGCCCCAGGCTGCCAGCAACGGGTGGGCATGTTGATGCAGCGACTGGTCGTCCAGTTGCAGGGGCATGCCCTGCTTGCGCTGCTGGCGCTTGTACTGATGGCGCAGCAAATCCTTGTCGGCAACGATATCGGCCCAGTGGTGGCGGCAGGGGTTGTGCACGCACAGCAGCACCTGACTGAAGCGTGCCAGGCCCGCCAATGCTTCCAGGGCCTGGGCTGGTAGCGAAGAGATACCGAACACGATCACCCGCGGTGGCAGCCCGGCCGGTGCCTGCTGCAGGCTGTTGATACGCTCGATGAAGCGCTGATGCACCCCGGCGCGGCTCTGTGCCATGCCCGCTTCACCGACATCATCCAGCAGCGCACGCCACAATTCGGCCTGCCAGCGATTACCCGGGGGCAGCGCTTTACGCTCGCCGCGGGCGGTGTTGAGAATGTGCTCGCCCGCCGCCCAGTCCTTGAGCCAATCAGCGCGGTAGACCTGGTACTGGTCAAACAGGTCGGCCAACCGCTCGGCGAGCTGGTAACGCTTGCGCAGGTCGCTGTCGTCGGTAAGGAAGCGCCGCAGCGGTTCGAAATGCGGTCGCTCGATCAGGGCCGGCAGCAGGCGCATCAGGCGCCAGGTCAGCGGGGCCTTGTCGAGCAGGGAAACTTCAGGAATTTCGTCGCGGCCCAACACGCTTCTGTATAACTGCCACATGAAGCTGCCGGGCAGTTGCACATCGATTGCGGCGGCGATGCCACAACCACCCTGGTCGTCTTCAAGCGGATCTTCGGCTAGGGCGAGCTTGAGCCATTGGGCGATGCCATTGCTTTGTACCAGGGCGATTTCGTTTTCCAGCGGCGCCAAGGGGTAGCGACGCATCCAGCTCACCACCAGACTGCGCAGGTCGTCGAGGCGGTTGCCGTGGACGATCATGAAGCCGGGGTGGAGAGTGGTAGTAGCCATTGAGCATTCCCTGGGAGGCGGTTGATTCCGATGCGGAACCATATCACGGGGCATGCCGTGGACCATGGCATGCATGGAGACAAATCTTTTCCTGGGCGGAAAAGACAAAACCCCTACCTGCATGCGCAGATAGGGGTTTTGCGAAATGAATCTTGACGATGACCTACTCTCACATGGGGAAACCCCACACTACCATCGGCGATGCATCGTTTCACTACTGAGTTCGGGATGGGATCAGGTGGTTCCAATGCTCTATGGTCGTCAAGAAATTCTGTAGCCAGAATGTCCAGATGGACAGCCCAGCGAAT